>NZ_JBEYTZ010000004.1:0-330379 GCF_040643215.1 Streptomyces sp. NPDC047315
GCCGATTTGTCGTGATTGTTGTCCTGCGGTGTGATCTACCTACCGGGCGCCCCGGGGGGCCGCATCCGTTCGCGAACGGATGCGGCCCTCCTGCGTCTCACTCGGGGAGCGAGACGACCATCTTTCCGGTGTTCTCGCCGCGGAGCATGCCGATGAACGCGTCGAAGCCGTGCTCGATGCCCTCGACCACGGTCTCGTCGTAGACGATGTCGCCGGAGGCGATCCAGCCGGCGACGTCCCGGACGAACTGGGGCCGCAGGTCCTCGTGGTCCGCGACCATCATGCCTTCGAGGCGCAGCCGCTTGCCGATGGCCGTGATCAGGTTCCGCAGGACGACGCTGGGCTCGGTGTCGTTGTACTGGGCGATGGCGCCGCACAGGGTGACGCGGCCATGCAGCTTGAGGGAGTCGATCGCCGCCTCCAGGTGGTCACCGCCGACGTTGTCGAAGTAGACGTCGATGCCGTCGGGGGCGGCCTTCGCCAACTGCTCGGCGACGGGTCCGTCCTTGTAGTTGAACGCGGCGCTGAAGCCGTAGCGCTCGGTCAGGTGCTGGACCTTGGCGGCGGAGCCGGCGGAGCCGATCACCCGGGAAGCGCCCTTGACCCGCGCCATCTGCCCGACGAGGCTGCCGACGGCGCCGGCGGCACCGGAGACGAAGATGGCGTCGCCCTCCTTGAAGCCCGCGGTGCGGAACAGTCCCGCGTACGCGGTGAGGCCGGGCATGCCGAGGACGCCGAGGTAGGCGGAGGCGGGGGCCAGCGAGGTGTCGATCTTGTGCGCATGGGCGGCGGGCACCTCCGCGTACTCCCGCCAGCCGAGGAAGTGGGCCACGGTGTCGCCGACGGCGAAGCCCTCCGCGGCGGAGGCGACGACCACGCCGACCGCGTGGCCGTCCAGGGGCTGGTCGATCTGAAACGGGGGGAGGTACGACGGAACGTCGTTCATCCGGCCGCGCATGTACGGGTCGACGGAGAAGTGGAGGTTGCGCACGAGGATCCGGCCTTCACCCGGCTCGGAGACCGGGACCTCACGCAGGGCCAGGTCCCCCGCCTCAGGCCAGCCGTGCGGGCGCGCGACGAGCTGCCATTCACGACCGGTCGTGGGGAGTGCGGACATGCTTGGCTACCTCCTGGATAGCTTTCACGACGGAAACATTTCAGGTACTGAAACAACCATGCCCCTCGATATTTCATGTTGTCAAGTATCGGAGTACTCTGGTGGACATGGCCACTTCGCGCACCGAAGGCGCCGACGTCACCGAGTCCGTCGACGCCGTTTCCTCGGAGGTGCTGGACCTCCTCACCGCACTCGTCGCGCGCTACATCACTGCGTACGACCGTGCCGCCGCCGAGCACTCCCTCACCGCTGCCCAGGCCAAGGTGTTGGCCCTGCTGACGAAGGAGCCGCTGCCGATGCGGCAGCTGGCGGACCGACTCGTCTGCGAGCCGTCGAACATCACGGGCATAGTCGACCGACTGGAGCTGCGCGGGCTCGTGGAGCGGCACCCCGACCCGCACGACCGCCGGGTGAAGTTCGCCGTGGCGACGGACGAGGGCGCCGAGACGACGCAGCGCCTGAAGGGCTCCCTGCGGGAGCTGGAGGCGCTGGCGCCGCTCGCCGACATGACGGCGGTGGAGCAGCGACTGCTGCGGGACCTGTTGAAGCGGCTGCTGGGCTGAGGACCGAGACCGCCCCATAGCCCTCGGCGGGTGGCGGCTCCCGTCAGCCGCGCCCGCTCACCAGCACCACCACAGCACCGGCTTGCAGGTCTCCGTGGGCGAGGGCGTGGGCTCGGACGGGGTGGGCCTGGTCGTGGGCGGCACCGACGGGGTGGAGCCGGGATCCCCGGGCCCCGGCGTGGCACTGGGCCCCGGCGCCGAGGGCGGGGCCTGGGACGCATCCGGCGGCTTGGCCGCTGACCCACTGGGCGCAGGCGGGCGGCCCTTCGGTCCGCTCGGGGACGATCCACCCGGCGCGGCGGAGCGGGTGCCGGTGGGCCGTACGGAGCCGCGCGAACCCGGCCCGTCAGTGGGCCGCTCACTCACCCGGGCGGGGGCGTCCGGCGTGGCGCCGTCGCTCGTGGCGTCGGGCGCCGGCTCGACGTACTGGTCCTCGCGCTCCTTGACGGAGGTGGCGGAGCCGTCGTCACCGCCCTCCGTGGCCAGCTCGGCGAGGCTCAGGGCACCGGCCGCGAGCGCCAGGCCGAGGGTGCCGACGAGGACGTTGCGACCGCGCTTCTTACGGGCCCGGCGCCCTGCGCCGCGGGGGCGTACGGCCCCCTTGCGGGCGCCCCTACGGAGTTCCGCCCGCCGCGCCGCCCGACCCTCGCCACCACTGACGTCGCCATCGCTGACGTCGTCGTCAGGCCTGCCGTCGAGTCCGTCACCGGTCGGACCGACGCCCTCCGAGGCCGGCCGGCCGTGCCCAACAGGGTCGCCGCCGTCCCGGGCCCGCGCAGAGGCGGCGAGGGCGACGTCGTCCAACTCGATGACGTGCCCCTCCCCCGATGGCCCGGGGCTCTGCTGACGCAACTCCTGGGCCGGGGTCCCGCAACCCGCGCAGGCCAGGGCTCCGTTGAGGTGTCGTCGGCACTGGTGGCAGTAATCCATGGCGCCCGCAGGTTATGGGGCGGAAGAGGCCAGTGGTGACGGACCCTGTGAGGATCGTGTGTGGACTCTCCACCTTCGAGTGATTTCGGGTTTAGCAGATTGACGGGTGCGACCAGCGCAAACGACGGCACCTTGGGCATCCGGTGGGACACGGCACATCCGGCAGGATGTCGGGCATGAGCACGCCCGCGCCCTTCGGCCCCCGTGAGTTCCAACTCGTCCTGCTGCGCCGGATGGCGGACCACCAGCCGGACCTGGTGGACGACGCCCGCCGCGAGTTGGGCGCCTCCACGGCTCAGATGCGCGAGGCGAACCGCCGCTGGCAGGCGATGGCCCGGGCCCGCGGCGCCCGCGGCCCGCTCTCCCGCTACCGCTCCGTGCTCGGCCCGCCGGAGACGTCCGTGCACCGCCGCATCGGCGACCTGGAGTGCGAGGCCCACCTGTGGCCCGTACCGCTCTGGCCCGATCTGCGCTTCGAGGTCCTGGCGGCGGCCAAGGGCGGGGCGGTCTGGAACGAGTGGCTGGTCCGCGCCCCGGGCGCCGTGCCTCCCGTGCTCCGTACGGTCGACGACCTCGTCCCCTGGTCCTGCACCGTGGACGAAGCCGGCCGCGCCTTCGCCCCCGCGACTCCGATGGAGGGATCCGCGCCGACACGCTGGCAGCTGTCCTTGACGGTCCCGGGCGGACAGCGGTGCGTGGCCGAATTCTGCTGGGGCCTGCTGCAACGCCTGCTGTGAGCACCCCGCGGCCGGGGCCGGGTGACGGTACGTCAGCCGTCGGGCTCACCCGACCGGCGCACCCAGCGAGCGCCCCGACCGCCACGGACGGACGATGCGAAGGCGAACCCAATCCGCCGCGCCCGGGAGGATCCGTCGTGAGTGTCAGTCTGGAGCAGTTGCGCCGTTGCCATGTGGCGGTGGACCTCGGTGCCGCGCGCACCAGGGTGTTCGTCAAGGGGGCCGGGCTCGTCGTCGACGAGCCGAGCGTCGCGGCGGTGAACACCAGAACCGGATCCCTCATCGCGGTCGGCGCGCTGGCCGAGCAGATGACGGGACGCACCCCGCACTACATCCGGGTCGTCCGCCCGGTGTCCGGCGGCACGGTCGTCGACATCGAGATGGCCCAGCGCATGCTGCGGCACCTGCTCGGCGAGAAGCTGCGTCGGCAGTTGCGGCGCAACCTGCGGCTGCGGGCCGCCGCCTGCACGCCCCACGACGCCGACCCGCTGGCGCAGCGCGCCGCGGTCGAGACGCTGGTGGGGCTGGGGGCGCGCCGGGTCGAACTGGTCGACACCCTGATCGCGGCGGCCGTCGGCTGCGGACTGCCCGTGGAGCAGCCGACCGCGACGATGATCATGGTGTGCGGTGCGGCGACGACCCAGGTCGCGGTGCTCTCGCTGGGCTCGATCGTGACGGCGGAACGGCTGCCGGTCGGGGGCAACGCGATCGACGCCGCCGTCATCCAGCACCTGCGCACCCAGCACGAGCTGATGCTGCCCAGCCAGTCCGTGCGCCCGCTGCAACTGGCGCTCAGCGGCAACGGCCTGACCTCGCAGGGCCCCGCGGTCACCGAGATCCACGGCAGGGACGTGGCGACCGGGCTCGCCCGCACGGTGCACATCGAGACGGCGGCCGTGCTGAACGCCCTCCACACCCCCCTCACCTCGGTCCTCGACGGCATCGGGAAGGTGCTGCGGGACTGCCCGCCCGACCTGGTCGCGGACCTCGCCGACCGGGGCATCACCATGGTCGGGGGCAGTGCGCTGCTCCCCGGTCTGGACCAGATGCTGCGCGAGGCCACCGGAATGCCGGTGGAGATCGCCGAGCGGCCCGACGTCTGCGCGATCCTGGGGCTCGGTGCGATGCTGGAGGGCCGGATCCAGCCACTGGTCCTCAATCCATTGGCCGAGGTCGCCGGGTAGGACACGGCCCGTCGGTCCGGTCGGTCCGGTCGGTCCGGTCGGTCCGGTCGGTCCTTAGGTTCGGTCAGTCCGTCGGTCCCTTGCTTAAGGCGGGGGTTTCGATCAAGTTCATTCAGGTTCGATCAGGTAGGGCTGTGGTGTCGATCAGGCGGGGTGGGGAGAGCGACGGGGCGGGTCACGGCCCGTACGACGAGGCACCCGCTCCCCCGGCTGCGTCTCCGGCTCCGTCGGCGTCGGCGCTGTCGGCGCTGCTGGAAGCCGTCCTCAGTCTGGGCACCGACCTGGAGCTCGCCACCACCCTCCAGCACATCGTCGACGCCGCCGCGGGGCTCACCGACGCCCGTTACGGCGCGCTCGGCGTCATCGACCCCGAGCGCGGCACCCTCTCGGACCTGTTCACGCACGGCATGACCGAAGAGGAACGGGCCCGGATCGGCGACCTGCCGAGCGGTGACGCCGGCATCGTCGGCCTCCTCGTCCGCGATCCGCAGCCGCTGCTGATCGACGACCTCGCCGCGGACCCGCGGTCCTCCGGCGTGCCCGCGGACCACCCCGTCATGCGCTCCTTCGTCGGCGTCCCGATCCGGGTGCACACCGAGGTCTTCGGCAATCTGTACCTCACCGAGAAGCGCGGCGGGACCTTCACCGAGGACGACCTCGCGCTGCTGCGGGTGCTCGCCTCCCAGGCGGGCATCGCGATCGGCAACGCCCGGCTGTACGAGTCGGTCCGCCAGCGCGAGCGCTGGATCGAGGGCGCCGCCGCCGTGACGACCGCGCTCCTCACCGGCAGCAGCGCCGAGGACGCCCTGACGACCGTCGCCGAACGGGCCAGGCTCCTCGCCGACGCGTCCGCGGGCGTGGTGCTCCAGCCCACCGCGGAGGGCGGCATGGAGATCGTCGCCGCGTCCACCGTGGACGACCCGGACGACATCGTCGGCACGACGATCGCGCCCGGCTCCGCCGTGCTCGTGCAGCTCCTCGGCGGCGAACCGGTCTTCATCGAGGACTCCGCGACCGACCCGCGGATGACGACGCACGTACGGGCCCGCTTCGGGCCGTCGATGATGCTGCCGCTCCAGTCCGGCGGCCGGCTCATCGGCACCCTCGCGCTGCCCAGGCGCCGCCACGGCCGCCCGTACACCTCCGCCGACCGCCTGTTGGCCTCGCAGTTCGCCTCCCAGGCGGCGCTGGCTCTGGTGCTGGCGGACGCCCAGCACAACCGCGAACAGCTCGCGGTGTACGAGGACCGCGACCGCATCGCCCGCGACCTGCACGACCTGGTCGTCCAACGGCTGTTCGCCACCGAGATGATGCTGGAGTCCACCCGTCGGCGGGCGGCGGGCGGCGAGTCGGATGAGCTCTTGGGGCGGGCCGTGGACGAGTTGGACTCCACGATCCAGGAGGTCCGCACCACGATCTTCACCCTCCAGCAGCCGCCCGCCGAGGCATCGGGCAGCTTCCGCGGTCGGGTGCTGCGGGAGACGGCGGGCGCCGCCGCGCTGCTCGGCTTCCAGCCGTCCGTGCACTTCCGCGGGCCGGTCGACACGCTCGTGCGGGAGCCGACCGACCGGCAGCTGATCGCGGCGCTGCGCGGGGCGCTCGCGGCGGCGCACCGGCGCGCGGGCGCCACCGCGGTCGAAGTCGTCGTCGACGCCGCGGCCCGGCTGGACGACGGCCGCACCGGAGTACGGCTCACCGTCACCGACGACGGGACCCGCGAAGACGGCGGCGCCCCCGGCGAGCGCACGGAGTTCTCCTGGCAGTCCCCGCGCTAGCGCCTCCAGCCGGGTCGGGTACGTGTGCTCTCTCCTTTTGTGGCCCTACTGGCAGTGCCGCTGCCCTGGTTGGCGCGGTAGCGCCGTGGTGCGTGTGCGGTGACGGCGTCTGCGGCCCGGGCCGTAGGTCTTTAGGGGGGCGGGTAACTGCGCGACAAACCCACCACCGGCCGGTGGAGACCAACGCTCCCGCAGAGCTACGGCGGCTCCGTCCGCAGCCGCAGGGAAGCGCGACCTACGACAGCGCGCCGCGGCGGCGCTTCACAGACAAGGCCCCGGGGTCCGCGGCCGACCGCTCCGGCGTGGTCCGTACGGCGCAGTCCAACGCGCCCCGCCCGACGGACCGTCCTTGACTGGCGGTGTGGACACCGCCCCCGCCCGGACCCCCTTCTCGGCCTACCGCAACCTGGTCATGGCCACGATCGGGTTCACGCTCACCTTCTGGGCGTGGAACCTGATCTCCCCGCTGGGCAGCTTCTACAAGGAACGGCTGGACCTCACCTCCTTCCAGCAGTCGCTGCTGGTCGCCGTGCCCGTGATCGTCGGGTCGCTGGGCCGGGTGCCGGTGGGCGCGCTCACCGACCGGTACGGCGCCCGGCTGATGTTCCCGCTGGTGACGGCCGGCACGATCGTGCCCGTACTGCTGCTGATCTGGGTGAAGGACTCGTACCCCCTGATGCTGGTCGTGGGCTTCCTGCTGGGGCTCGGGGGCACCACGTTCGCGATCGGCGTGCCGCTGGTGAACTCCTGGTTCCCGCCCGCCAAGCGCGGCTTCGCCATCGGGGTCTTCGGGATGGGCATGGGCGGGGTGGCGCTGTCGGGCTACTTCACCCCGCGGATCGCCGAGCACGGCGAGAACCTGCCCTTCATCGTGGTCGCGATCGCCCTCGCCGCCTTCGCCGTGCTCGGCGCGGTGCTGATCACCGACCGACCCGACCGGCCCGTCCCGACCGAGCCGTTGGGGACCCGGCTCGCGCGCGCGGGACGGCTGCGGGTGACGTGGGAGCTGTCCGCGCTGTACGCGATCGGCTTCGGCGGGATCGTGGCCTTCGGCGTGTACCTGCCGACATACCTGAGGACCTGGTACGACCTGAGCCTGACCGACGCGGGCACCAAGGCGGCCGGATTCGCGCTGGTCACGGTGGTCTTCCGACCGCTCGGCGGGTGGCTGTCGGACCGGATCCACCCGGCGTACGTCACCGCGGTCGCCCTCGGCCTGGTGGCGCTGATGGCGATCGTGCAGGCATTCGAACCGCAGCTCCAGCCCGGTGGGACGATCGCCCTGCTGCTGATGGCAGCTGGCCTCGGGACCGCGTCCGGCAGCGTCTTCGCGCTGGTCGCCCAGGTGACGCCGCAGGCCCAGGTCGGCAGCGTGACCGGCATCGTCGGTGCGATGGGCGGCCTCGGCGGCTTCGTGCCGCCGCTGGTGATGGGCGCGATCTACAGCGCCAAGGGGTCGTACGCGATCGGGTTCATGCTGCTCTCGGACCTGGCGCTGGCGGGTTGCGTGTACGCGTACGGGCGGATGCGGAACGCGCGCCCGGTGGCTGCGGAGGGCGCCTCCCCCGAAGGAGCTAGCTCGAAGGCGCGATGACCGGAGGCGGTGCGGTGGGGAGAATGGAGATCCCAGGCCGCCGCCTTCCGATGGAGGACGATCGTCGTGAGTGACCTCTTTCCCGCGCTGCGCTCCACCCCTGACCGACCCGCCCTGCACTTCCCCGCGCGCTCTTTGACCTACGGGCAGTTGGCGACGGTGGCGGGCGTCCTGGCGCGGCGCATAGGGGCGGCGTCCCGGGTCGCCCTGTGGGCCACACCCACTCCGCAGACCGCGGTGGGCGCGGTGGCGGCGCTGCTCGCCGGTGTGCCGGTGGTGCCGCTGAATCCGAAGACGGGCGAGCGGGAGTTGGCCCACATCGTCGGGGACAGCGCGCCCACGGCAGTGCTCGCGGGGCCGGACGACCGGCTGCCGGCGGCGCTCGACGCCCTGGAGCGCATCACGGTCGACCTCGGTGAGGACACGGGCGAGCCGGTGAAGGTCGCCGCACCGCTGCCCGAGGACGGCGCGCGCATCGACCCGACCGCCCCGGCCATGGTCGTCTACACCTCGGGGACGACCGGCCCGCCCAAGGGCGCGGTGCTCTCCCGACGGGCGATCACCGCCAGTCTGGACGCGCTGGAGGACGCCTGGGCATGGTCCGCCGATGACGTCCTGGTGCATGGACTGCCGCTGTTCCACGTCCATGGGCTGATCCTCGGGATCCTGGGCCCGCTGCGCCGCGGCGCCCAGGTGCGACACCTGGGCCGGTTCTCCGTCGAAGGCGTCGCACGCGAGTTGAGCGACGGCGGCACGATGCTGTTCGGCGTCCCGACGATGTATCACCGGCTGGCGGAGGCGCTGGCGGACGACCCCGCGCTGGTGAAGGCGCTGGCGGGCGCCCGGCTGCTGGTGTCCGGCTCCGCCGCCCTCCCCCTGCACGACCACACTCGGATCACCGCAGCCACCGGCCGCACCGTCGTCGAGCGGTACGGCATGACCGAGACCCTGATGAACACCAGCGTCCGCGTCGACGCACCGCAGCCGCGCCCAGGTTCGGTCGGGGTGCCGCTGCCGGGCGTGGAGCTGCGACTCGTCGACGAGGCCGGCGCCCCCGTCGCGGCGTACGACGGGGAGACCATCGGCGAGATCCAGGTGCGCGGCGACAATCTCTTCTCCGGATATCTGAATCGGCCGGACGCGACGGCGGAGGCGTTCGACGGCGACTGGTTCCGCACCGGCGACATGGCCGTGCGGGACCCCGACGGCTCGGTCCGCCTCGTCGGCCGCAGGGCCACGGACCTGATCAAGAGCGGTGGCTACAAGATCGGCGCGGGCGAGATCGAGAACGCGCTGTTGGACCACCCCGGTGTCCGTGAGGCCGCGGTGACGGGTGAGCCGGACCCCGACCTCGGGGAGCGCGTGGTCGCGTGGATCGTGCCGACGGAGTCGGCGGACCCGGCGGCGCGACCGTCGGCGGACGCCCTCGCGGCACACGTCGCAGGGCTGCTCTCGCCGCACAAGCGCCCGCGGGAGGTGCGCTTCCTGACTGCGCTCCCCCGCAATGACATGGGCAAGGTCATGAAGCGAGCGCTACGTGAGTAGGCCACTGTTAGGGAGTGCCGCGGCGGCCGGTCGGTCAGTGCGTACGGCTCGCCGGCGCCAGGGCTCGCGCGATCGTTCCGTCAGCGCTGGGAAGGCGGTCTCCGGGCCCACCGCCCTTGGCCGCCGCGCCCGTGGCGTCCTCCGCGCGCCAACGCTGCTCCTGGGTCCCGTTGCGGACCTTGACCACGGTCACGGCTCCCACGTCCGGAGCGCTGGGGACGAGGGCGAGCCCATTGCTCCAGGCGGGCAGGAGGTGGCCCCGGACGGTGAGTGCGTGGCGCAGGTCGCCGCCCGACGTCGCGCCATCGGGGCCACCGGTGCAGGGGCTCAGTTCGGGTACGCCGTCGAGTTGTCGGGAGTCGAGGCAGAACGCGGGCGCCGCCGCGCTGTGCAGCAGGTCGTCGTCCCCGTACGTCCAACTCTGAGTGGCGGCCGACTTCGTGCAGACCGCCATCACGAGTTCGGCGCCCGCGGTCGGGACCCGGTCGCGTACGTCGAGGCAGAGCCCGGATGCAAGGTGACGCAGCCGGAAGTTCAAGGGCTGCGCCGGGTCGGTGACGGGGGTGGAGTCCGGGGCGGACCCGGAGGAGCCACCGGTGCCCGGGCCCGTCGTGGCACGGGTGCCGTCGTCGGCCCAGGGCCGGGACACCGCGGCCACCAGGAGCAGGCCGACGCCCAGACCGATCCCCGTGACGAGGGCCGTCCGCCCGCGCGGCGCCCGGCGTCGGCGGGCCGAGCGGTCAGGGCCGAGGAGACTGACCGGGCCGCCCTGTCCGGCCGGACCGTCGACGCTGCCCGAGCCGGCCGGTTCGTACGCATCGTGGGGCACTGGTGTGCCCGCGCCGTCGGCGCGCTTGTGGCGTCCGGCCCTGCGCAAGGCGCCGCGGACCGTACGCGACGGCGTCGCCGGGCCGGCGTGGGCGGCCCGGCGGGCGGGCCGGGAGTCGACGTAGGGCCGCGCCGCCTTGCCGAGCAGCCCTTCCGCGAGCAGCAGCCCCCTTCGGTCGCCGCGGTGGTCGAGTTGCTCGACGGCGGACCGGCAGTGCCGGCAGGTGCGGAGGTGGGCCCGGACGTCGGGGAGGAAGGTTCGGCGGCGGCGCAGGGCGACGTCGATGAGGCGGTGGTAGGAACGGCACTCACCGCCGGGGGCGAGTTCCAGGTGGCTGCGCAGTACGCCGGCCCGCAGGAGTTCTCGTGCCTGCTCCAGTTGGACCGCCGCGGTGGCCGGGTCCATCGACAGCAGCCCGGCGGGGACGGACATCCCTTCGCCCTCCACCTCGGCGTGCCAGAGCAGGCATTGATCGGTCTCCCTGAGAGAGAGGAAGGCACGGGCGACGAGCGTGCGGTCCGCGGCGGGGCTGAAGAGTTCGGCGGGGACGGCCCGCCCGCTCTCGGGGTTCTGCAAGTCGGGCAGTGCGGTCACCCGGTCGTCGAGGGCCCAGGTCCGGGCGATGCGTCGGGCGGTGACGAGGAGCAGCGGGCGCGGCGCGCTCGGCGTCCCGTTCGGTGTGAGCGCACCGGGCCGGCGCACGTGCTCAAGGCCCTTGCTGAAGGCGGCCGTTGCCAGCAGCGATGCGGCTTTGGCCGAGGGGGTCGCGATCGACGCGTAGTCGTGGACCGACTGCCAGTGGCGCGCCATCAAGACGGCTGTGGGGTGGGCCTCTTGGCGGGCTACCGACGGCGGCTGTCGGGTTGCGTTCCGCAGTTCTTCCACCAATTCGGCGTCGGAGGTGCCGGCGCCGGCGACGGCCGCGCCGAGGGCGGGGTCGGACATGGGCAGGGGCGGGGTGCGGGGTGGCTGCTGCATGGGACGTCTTCCATCCGGGGCAGTGCGGTGGGGGGTTGGCCGGTGCCTTCCTGGCCCTGGTCAGGGGCGGATACCGAGGTCACAGGTCACGTGGTCGGCTGCCGAATGGGACGGGCGTTTCTGGGCGCATGCGGGTCTCGCCACCGTCCCATGCGAACGGTCGATCACCAACGCCCTTGGTCGGGGCGCGCGGACGCTCACCTTTGCACAGCCCTCACATGTGCAACAAGACTTCTCCGGGCGATAGCCCGGTGGCTCTTCGTCGGCGCGTGGGGAACGTTCCGCCGCAGCGGGCGCGCTCACAGCGCGACGACGGTGACTTCCGTGGCTTTGACGCTGGTCCACACCTCGCTGCCCTCGGCGAGGGCCAGTTCGGCGGCGGCCTGCGGGGTGATCTCGGCGACGAGGTCGGGTGCGTCGGGCGAGGTGACGAGCACGCGCAGCCTGCTGCCGGTGGCCGTGATCTCCCGTACGGTCCCGGGCCAGACGTTGCGCGGGCTTCCGCCCGGCCGCTCCCGGTGGACGGAGACCGCCTCCGGGGCGATGATCGCCAGCGCCGCGGTGCCCTCGGGCAGCGGATCGGCGACGACGAGCCGGCCGCCGCCGGCGAGGTCGAGGCCGGCCGGGTCGGGGCCGTTCGCCACCGCCGTGCCGGGCCAGGCGTTGCGGCCCAGCATCCGGGCCACCCACGGGGAGCGCGGATGGCGGGTGACCTCGGCGGGCGGGGCGTCCTGGAGGGCCCGGCCGTCGTCGAGTACGAGGACCCGGTCGGCCAGGGACACCGCCTCCACCGGGTCGTGGGTGACGATCAGACACACCCCGCCGAAGCCGTCGAGGTGGCCGCGGAGGGTGTGCCGCACCCGGGCGCGGGTGGTCTGGTCGAGTGCGGCCAGCGGCTCGTCCAGCAGCAGCAGCCGGGGGCGGGTGGCCAAAGCCCGGGCGAGCGCCACGCGTTGTGCCTGCCCGCCGGAGAGCTGCGCCGGCCTGCGGTGGGCGAGCCCGCCCACGCCGAGCCGGTCGAGCCACTCCTGTGCGGTGCGTCGGGCCTCGGCGCGCGGCACGCCCTGGGCCCGCAGCCCGTACGCGGTGTTGCCGAGCGCGCTCAGATGGGGGAAGAGCGCACCGTTCTGCGGCACCCAGGCGACCTTACGGCGGTGCGGCGGCAACTGTGTCACCTCGTCGTCGCCGAGGCGGAGTTCGGCGTGGGCGCGGTCGGTCAGGCCGAGGAGGGCGCGCAGGAGGGTGGTCTTGCCGGCGCCGTTGGGGCCGACGACGGCGATGGCGGTGCCGGGCCCGGCGTCGAGGGTCAGCCGGGTGAAGCCGGTGACGCCGGCGTGGAGGGACCAGCGTCCGGCCGGTTCGCTGCCCGGTGCGGGCTCCTGTGCTCGTACGGGGGCGGGCGCCGGCTCCGGCGGTGCCTCGGGGCCGGGTTCGGCCGCGCCGCCCGGCGCGTTCGCTTCCGTACGGTCCGCGCTCGCCCCGCCCGTCCAGCGCCCCCGCAGCGCGATCAGCACCGCCATGGCGATGGCGAGCAGCAGCAGGGACACGGACGTCGCCGCTGCCGGGTCGTCCTGGAGCAGCAGGTACACCTGGAGCGGCAGGGTCTGGGTCACCCCGGGCAGGTTGCCGGCGAAGGTGATCGTCGCGCCGAACTCCCCGAGCGCCCGCGCCCAGGTGAGCGCCGCTCCCGCGATCAGCCCGGGGGCGACCATCGGCAGGGTGACCGTGCAGAAGACCCGTACGGGAGAGGCGCCGAGTGAGGCCGCCGTCTCCTCGTACTCGGGGCGCAAGCCGTTCAGCGCCCCTTCCAGGCTGATGACGAGGAAGGGCATCGCCACGAAGGTCGCGGCGACGACCGCGCCGGAGGTGTGGAAGGGGAGGGTGATGCCGAAGGCGTCCTCCAGCCACGGCCCGATCAGCCCGCGCCGCCCGAAGCCGAGGAGCAGGGCGACCCCGCCCACCGTGGGCGGCAGCACCATCGGCAGCATCACCAGGGAGCGTACGAGCGCCTTGCCGGGGAAGTCGGCGCGGGCCAGCAGCCACGCCAGGGGCACGCCCAGCACCAGCGAGAGGCCCAGCGCCCAGAAGGAGACGAGCAGCGAGAGCCCCAGGGCCTCGGTGACGCCGGGACTGGTCAGATGGGTGCCGAGGTCGGCCCACTCGGTGCGGACGAGGATGCCGAGCAGGGGAATCAGCAGGAACGCGACGGCCAGCAGCGCGGGCACGGCGAGCGCAAGGGGCACACCCCCGCGCGGCCGGCCGCGGACGGGCCGCGGCCGGGTGCGGGGGCGGGGGCTCTTCATCGCGTTCCTACGGGTTCGGTGCGGACGGCTTCTAGGGCTTCTGGAAGCCAGCGTCCTGGAGGATCTTCTGGGCCTCGGGGCCGGCCAGCCAGGTGACGAAGGCGGTGGCGGCCTCGCCGTGCTCGGAGGTCTTGAGGGTCGCGGCCGGGTAGTCGGCGATCGCGTTCTGCACGTCCGGGATCTCGATCGCGTCGACCTTGTCCGGCACGGTGGCGGCGTCGGTCTTGTAGACGAGCCCGGCATCCGCCTCGCCCAGTTCGACCTTGCTGAGCACGGCACGGACGTTGGGTTCCTGGGAGACCGGCTTCACCTCGATCTTCTGGGCGTCCAGGATCTTCTGCCCGTAGCGGCCGACGGGCACCTCGGGCGCCGCGAGCACCACCTTCAGGTCCGGGTCCGCGAGGTCCTTCAGGTCGTCGACCTTCTTCGGGTTGCCCTCCTCGGTGGCGATGACGAGCCGGTTCTTGGCGATGACCTTCGGGCTTCCGGTGTCGGACGCCAGCCCGTCCATCGTCTTGGTGTCGGCGGTCACCAGTACGTCGGCTGGCGCGCCCTGTCGGACCTGGGCGGCCAGTTCCTGGGAGCCGGCGAAGGAGAAGGTGACCTTTGTGCCGGGGTGTGCCTTCTCGTACGCGGCGCCGGCCGTCTTGAAGACGTCCGTGAGCGAGGCGGCTGCGAGGACCGTCAGTTCGGCCTTCGGGGGGTGGCTCCCCGCGCCGGTGGCGGCGTCGCCGGTGTCCTTCTTGGAGTCGTCGTTGCCGCAGGCCGCGGCGAACGGCAGCAGCAGTGCGGTGGCCAGCGCGGCGACGACGGCGCGGCGAGGGGTGGGGAACGGCACGGACATACTGAGTCACTCCTTGGGCCCGAGGGGGACGTGAGCGGGGCGGGCGGCGGCAGCCCGCGTCGGTCAGGAGCCGTCAGGGGCGGTCGATGTGGACGCTGGTCGACTTCACCCGGGCCGTGGCCGTCATGCCGACCTCAAGCCCCAACTCTTCGACGGCCTCGCGGGTCAGCAGGGAGACCAGTCGGTGCGGGCCGGCCTGGATCTCCACCTGTGCGGCGACGTCCCCGAGCTTGACCGCGGTGACGATCCCGGGGAAGGCGTTGCGCGCGGAGGTGTAGGGCGGGTCCTCGTCGCCGTCGCCACTGCTGCCGCTGCTCTGGGCGACCTCGACGGAGAAGGCGGCCAGGTCCCGGCCCTCGATGAGCCGACGGCCGCCCTCGTCGCGATGGGTGGCCACCCGGCCGGCGTCCGCCCAGCGGCGCACGGTGTCGGGGCTCACTCCCAGCAGCCGCGCCGCCTGGCCGATCGTATAAGACTGCATATGCCGCACGATAGGCGGACCAGGCTTGCAGCTACAAGGTGATTGCCCCTATGCCTTGGCATCTGCGAGGTGGACACCTCCCCCCTCGGACTGGTCTCGCTCCCCCTGGTCACAGCCGTCGGTTCCGGCGCTTGACCGGCCGCAGATGCCGGCGGAGACTCGAAGTGCGCCCGCCTCGGGCCGGGCGACTCGACGGACCACCCTCCATGAAGGCCCCGACGATTCCCCTCCGGTCGGGGCCTTCGCCCCTAGAAGACTTCGCCCCTCAGACCACCTCCAGGCCGCCTCTAGACTGCCTCGGTCTCGTCCTCCGATTCGGCGGCGTTCCGCACCTGGGCCTTGAGGGCCTTCTCCACCTCGTACCGCCCCTGCCCACTGGCCGCGGCGTGCGCCGTGATCGCCGCCTGGACCGCCTGCGCGGTCTCGATCGTGAGCCTGCCGGCCCGGATCTCTTCCCACGCCCGGGTCTCCAGGGCCACCAACTCATCCGTTAGCGCAATTTCAGCCATGGCTGAAATCTTATTCTCATTCCGCTCCGTCACGAAGGAAGCGCCCGCCCTCCCACGACGCCGCGAAGCGCGCGGGCGTGGTCCGCAGGTGGCGGGTGAAGTGGCGGTTGAGATGCGACTGGTCGTAGAAGCCGACGCTGGCCGCGACCTCGGCGGGTCGCCGGCCCGCGAGCAGCAGCCGGCGCGCTCGGTCGATGCGTCGGCCCGTGAGGTAGGCGTGCGGCGCGATTCCGTACCGGCGGGTGAACGCGCGGATCAGGTGCGTGGGGTGGGCGTGCAGCAGTCCGGCCGCCTCGTCCATGGAGATGCCGGTGGCGATCCGGGAGTCGAGCAGTTCGCGCAGCGCTTCGGCGAGCGGTCCGGGCGGCGGGCCGGGGTCGCGGGCGGGCAGCGCCCGCAGGTGCCGCAGCAGCCGTTCCCGTACGAGGGCCAACCGCGACTCCGCCTCGAACGCGAGCCCGGCCCCGGCCCCAGCCCCGGCCCCTCCCCCGGCCTCGACTTCGGGCCGGACGTCGCCGAGGGCGCCGTGCAACTGCCCGATGCGGTGGTGCAGCAGGGCGTCCCGGTGGACGGGGATGTCGACCGCGGCCCCCGTCAGCCGTTCCGGCAGCACGTCCGCCTCCAGGTAGAGGACGCGTTTGCGAAACCCCCGCGCACCGACGGTCCGCCCGTCGTGCGGCACCCCGGGCGGCAGCAGTACGACCGTGCCCAGGCCGGCCGCTCCGTGCCGGTGCCGGTCGAGCCCGAAGTCGACGCAGCCGTCGTCGAGGATCATCAGCGCCCAGGTGTCGTGCGTGTGCACGGGATACGCGTGCTCGGCGAAGTGGGCGTGGAAGGACTCGGCGATCCCGGCCACCGCCGGCCGCCACGCACTGACCCGCGCCCCGGTCCGTCCGCCGCTCATGCAAGGAACGTACAAGACCCACATCCGCGGCGGACGACACGCTCACCCCATGAGCAACTCGCACACCACGACGGACGCCGTCGCCACCGGCACCGCTCACACCGCCGCCAACGCCGCCGTCGACATCGCGCACAAGCTCTCGCTCTTCAGCGACCTGTGGGCACAGAAGAAGATCGCCGACGTGAACGACTACGAGGTCAAGCTCGCCAAACTCCACGGGGAGTTCGTCTGGCACTCCCACCCTGACACCGACGAACTCTTCCTCGTGATCAGCGGCCGGCTCACCATCCGGCTGCGGGACGGGGACGTCGCCCTGGGACCGGGCCAACTGTTCGTGGTGCCCCGGGGCGCCGAGCACTGCCCGGTGGCCGAAGAGGAGACGGCCATCCTCCTCCTGGAGCCGAAGGGCACGCCCAACACCGGTGACGCGGGCGGCCCGATGACCCGGGCCCCGGAACCGCTGGCGTAACGGGGGCTGCGCTCCCGCGGCCCGCCGCCCCCACCCCGTGTGCGGTTTTCCGCACCTGCATCGTGCGGAGCACACCACCACGTCCGATGGCCATCCGCATACCACCGCTGAGCTGCGGTTTCTAGCGTGGGACGGAGTCGGGGCAGAGCGGCCCCGACCAGGAGAGACCTGCGTTTGGAGGCCCCGTCATGGAGTTCGTGAGACTGGCTCTGCCCGATGAGCCGGCGGGTGGGATCGCGGGCTGGGCCGCGGACCTGGTGGACGCGATGGGCGGGCCGGGAGCCGGGCTGGCCATCGCGTTGGAGAACCTGTTCCCGCCGCTGCCGAGCGAGGTGATCCTGCCGCTGACCGGGTTCGCGGCCGGGCAGGGCGTCATCAGCCTGGCCTCGGCCCTGTTCTGGACGACGCTCGGGTCCGTGGTGGGCGCGATGGTCCTGTACTGGATCGGGATGTGGTTCGGGCGCGAGCGGATGCACGCCCTGTGGGGGAAGCTGCCGCTGGTGAAGGCGTCGGACCTGGTGCGCACCGAGGAGTGGTTCGCGCGGCACGGCACCAAGGCGGTCTTCCTGGGACGGATGGTGCCGATCTTCCGGAGTCTGATCTCCGTGCCCGCCGGGGTGGAGCGGATGCGGCTGCCGGTGTTCGTGGCGCTGACCACCGCGGGAAGCCTGATCTGGAACTCGGTGCTGGTGCTCGCCGGCTACTGGCTGGGCGACCGGTGGGACGCCGTCGAGACGTACGTGGGCGTGCTGTCCAAGGTCGTGCTCGTCGCCGTCGTACTGACCCTCGCCGGCTATCTGGCGGTGCGCTTCCGCAGCCGCAACCAGGCCCGGCAGCAAGACGGTTCGTGATTCGCGTACGACCTCGCGCCGCGTGGCCGTGCGCCAGGGCCCGCGCGCTGGCCACCGTCGCCGTCGGGCCCCGCCATGGCGATCACCCGGGGCACCGTCGGCCGGCGGGAGTTGTTCCGGCGAATGAACGACTACGCCTGATCATCGCCAGGCAAATTCGGGAACCGGAATGCGAAAATATCCGCCCCCGGCACCAGGCGAACGAGGTGAATGGGTCTCTGAGGGTCCTGCGCGCCTGGATGCCGCAGGAGTTGGACGGGATCGACGGCGTCGAGAGCGGCGTCGGCGGCGAGGCGGCCAGGGGAGACCGCGGACCTGGACGCCGTAGACGGGGACGTCGGCGGGGAGTTGCCGCACCAGCCCGGCGTAGCACCGCAGCCGAGGACGTCCGCATGGCCCACTCAAACGGCCCAGGGCAGCGGCGCATGAAAAAATCCACCGCCCGCCGGTCTCGCGCACAAGCGGCGAGACCACCGAGCGGTGGAACGTTTCCGCAGGTCAGAGGGGGTTCTTACCCTCGACCCGCAGTGGGGCGGGTGGGACTCGAACCCACGGCCGACGGATTATGAGTCCGCTGCTCTAACCGGCTGAGCTACCGCCCCTAACGGCGCGTCGCGCACAAATGTGCGCGCCGTCTGCCGCAGCATAGCCGGTCATACGATCTCCTGCCTCGGATGGCCGGCAACGCTCGCAGGTGAAGACCGCATCGAGGTCCGACCGGTTCCCGACCTCGGGAAAAGTCACCTGGATCACACACGAACCGGTGATACGAAAAAGGACCCTCGAAGGGGTCCCGTTCCGTTAGGTGCTCCCCCGGCTGGACTCGAACCAGCAACCCTCCGGTTAACAGCCGAATGCTCTGCCAATTGAGCTACAGGGGATCGCGCTCCCCCGACTGGACTCGAACCAGTAACCTGCCGGTTAACAGCCGGCTGCTCTGCCAATTGAGCTACAGGGGACTGCTGCGTGCACCGAACGTACCTACCCGGGGTGCTCCCGGAGGGCGTGCGCTCGCTGCGACACATACATTAGCGCAAGCAGGGGGGTGCTCCGCCAATCGGTAGGGTCCCGGGTGATCACGGTCCGGCCCGGGTAGGCGGGCGGGCACCGAGGTACATCAGGGAAGGGTGGCAGACCCATGCGGTACAAGCTCACGTTCGTCGTCGGGCTGGCCATCGGCTACGTGATCGGCACGCGTGCGGGCCGCGAACGCTACGAGCAGATGAAGAAGTCGGTCCGCGAGTTCTCCCAGAACCCGGCGGTGCGCAACGCCGCCGAGGCCGCGGCGCACAACGGCCGGCAGGTGGCCGGGCGGGCGTTCCACGTGGTGAGCGACAAGGTCGGGGAGCACGTGCCCGAGTCCGTCGCCGCGCGCGTCCGCACGCTGCGGGAGCGCACGGGCAACGGAGAGGACGACTGGGGCACGAGCAATACGTAGCCCCAGGGGACCGAGGGGCCGACGGGCCACGGGGTCGGGAGACCACGGGGCCGAGGGCGGAACCGGCGGCTTGTGACACCCGCGGTCCGGGCGTGCGGCACAATCCATGCCCATGGGGATAGTCGCCGGCTTGGACAGCTCGTCCGCCTTCACTCGGATCATCGTCTGTGACGCGGACACCGGTGCCGTACTGCGGCAGGGGTACGCCCAGCACCCCGTGGACCCGAAGTCCACCGAGGTCGACCCGCAGTCCTGGCTGCTCTCGCTCGGCGAGGCCGCCGGGTCCGGGCTGCTGGACGGCGTGCAGGCGATCGGGGTCTCCGCGCAGCAGCACGGACTCGTACCGCTCGACGAACACGGCGCGCCGGTGCGGGCCGCGCTGGTCGGCAACGACCGGCGGGCGCAGGTCGCCGCGGCCGACCTGGTCGACGCGCTCGGCGGGCGGCACGCCTGGGCCGAGGCCGTCGGCTCCGTGCCGCAGTCCTCGCTGCCCGTGGCGAAGCTGCGGTGGCTGGCCCGTTCCGAGCCGGAGGCCGCGCAGCAGGTCGCGGCCGTGCTCCAGCCGCACGACTGGCTGGTGTGGCAGCTGCTGGGACGGCCGGCGCGGCGCACCACCGACCGCGGCGGCGCCTCGTCCACCGGGTACTGGTCGGCCGCCTCCGGCGCCTACCGGCCCGACCTCGTCGAGCTGGCGCTCGGTCGGCCGTGCGCGCTGCCGGACGTGCTGGGTCCCGCCGAGTCCGCCGGGACCACGCCCGAGGGGCTGCTGATCTCCGCGGGCACCGGCGAGACCATGGCCGCGGCCCTCGGGCTGGGCGTCGGCCCCGGCGACGCGGTGGTGTCGCTGGGCGCCTCCGGGTCCGTGATGGCCGTGCACCACGAGGCGCTGACCGACCCGAGCGGGATGATCACCTCGTACGCCGACGCCACCGGCATGCACCTGCCGGTCGTCCACACGCTCAACGCGGTGCGGGTGCTGCGCGGCGCGGCGGAGATGCTGGGGGTCGCCGACCTGGAAGCGCTGTCGGAGCTGGCGATGACGTCCACGCCGGGGGCGTCGGGGCTGGTGTTCCTGCCGTACCTGGAGGGCGAGCGCACCCCGCACCTGCCGCACACCGCGGGCACGCTCAGCGGGCTACGCCGGGAGTCGATGCGGCCGGAGCACCTGGCGCGCGCCGCGTTCGAGGGGATGCTGTGCTCCCTCGCGGACGCGCTGGACGTGCTGCGGGGGCGGGGGGTCGCGGTGCGCCGGGTCTTCTTGCTGGGTGCGAGCGCGGACCTGCCCGCCGTGCGGTCGGCCGCGCCGGCGATCTTCGGGGCGCAGGTCGTCGTGCCGCAGCCCGCGGACTACACCGCGATCGGCGCGGCACGGCAGGCGGCCTGGGCGCTCGGGGTCTCGCAGGGGTCCCTGTCCCCCACGGCTCCGCCGCTGTGGCACCCGCCGGTGATGGAGGTGCTGGAGCCGGGCGAGGACGGGCCGGTCGGGCATGCGGTGCGCCAGCAGTACGGTGCGACGCGCGACCAGCTCCACCCGGGGGCGTTCGGGCCGGTGCCGGGGTCGTACGGGCACGGGCTGCCGGGCGGCGACCCGGGCCTGGTCGGGCTGGTTCCCTGATGGGCACCGGGTCGGGTCGGGCCGGTGCCGTGAGCGGCGCCAGGTCCGACCGGGATTGTTCGGTGATAGTCGCCACCGGCTGAGCTCCTCCTCCCGGGGCACCGCCGGGCGCTGCCCGGCGTCTCCCGTGGTCAAACGGAGTCCGGGTGCACTGCGTCCGGAAGTCGGGGTGCGTTTTCGCTCCCGGTGCCCGTTCAGCACGCCGTCTTGACCCTGCCTTGGCAGAATTCACCTGGGGTTCCGCGCGGCGGTGACGCAAACTGGGTCGGGGCGTCGCCCGTACCGGATCCGTCAGGTCATCGTGTCGGGTCGAGGTCGATGTCGCCCACGACCTTCGGGCACCCGCCCTCGCCGACTCCGAGAGACAAGCACGTGCTGATACGCCTGCTACGGACGTATGTGCGCCCGTACAAAGTCCAGATCGTCCTATTGGTGGTGCTTCAGCTCCTCCAGACCAGCGCCACCCTCTATCTGCCCACCCTGAACGCCGACATCATCGACGACGGCGTGGTCAAGGGCGACACGGGCCTCATCCTCCAGCTCGGTGCCGTGATGATCGGCATCAGCCTGGTTCAGGTGCTGGGAAACATCGGTGCCGTCTACTACGGAGCGCGCACCGCAGCCGCGATCGGGCGCGACATCCGCGCCGGGATCTTCGACCGGGTGCAGAGCTTCTCCGCCCGCGAGGTCGGGCACTTCGGGGCACCCTCGCTGATCACCCGGACGACCAACGACGTCCAGCAGGTGCAGATGCTGGTGCTGATGGCGTTCACCCTGCTGGTGTCCGCACCCATCATGTGCGTCGGCGGCATCGCGATGGCCCTCGGGCAGGACGTCACGCTCTCCGCCGTGCTGCTCGCCGTCGTACCGGTGCTCGGCATCTCGGTCACCTTGATCGTCATCAGGATGCGCCCGCTGTTCCGGACCATGCAGGAGCGCGTGGACACGGTGAACCGGGTGCTGCGCGAGCAGATCACCGGCAACCGCGTCATCCGGGCCTTCGTCCGCGACGGGTACGAGCGGGAGCGCTTCCGCAAGGAGAACACCGAGCTGACGGACGTCTCGATGGCCACCGGCCGACTGATGGCACTGATGTTCCCCACCGTGATGACGGTCGTGAACGTGTCGTCCGTCGCCGTGGTCTGGTTCGGCGCCCAGCGGATCGACAGCGGCGCCATCCAGATCGGCGCGCTGACCGCCTTCCTCGCATATCTGATGCAGATCGTGATGGCCGTGATGATGGCCACCTTCATGTTCATGATGGTGCCGCGCGCCGAGGTGTGCGCCGAGCGGATCGAGGAGGTGCTGGCCACCGAGTCCAGCGTGGCGCCCCCGGTCCGGCCCGTCACCGAACTGGTGCGCCACGGCCACCTGGAAGTACGGAACGTGGAGTTCCGCTACCCCGGCGCGGAGGAGTCCGTACTGCGCGACGTCTCCCTGACCGCGCGGCCGGGCGAGACGACCGCGATCATCGGCTCCACGGGCAGCGGCAAGTCCACCCTGCTCGGACTGGTGCCGAGGCTCTTCGACGCCACCGACGGCCAGGTGCTCGTCGGCGGCGTGGACGTGCGCGCCCTCGACACCGCGCTGACCGCCCGCACCGTGGGACTCGTGCCCCAGAAGCCGTACCTCTTCTCCGGCACCGTCGCCACCAACCTTCGGTACGGCCGGCCGGACGCGAGCGACGAGGAGCTGTGGCACGCGCTGGAAGTGGCGCAGGCGGCCGATTTCGTACGCGACCTGGAGAACGGTCTGAACGCGGCGATCGCCCAGGGCGGCACCAACGTCTCCGGCGGCCAGCGGCAGCGGCTCGCCATCGCGCGCACGCTGGTGCAGCGCCCGGAGATCTACCTCTTCGACGACTCGTTCTCGGCGCTCGACTACGCCACGGACGCGGCGCTGCGCGCGGCGCTGACGAGCGAGACCGCCGAGGCGACGGTGGTGATCGTGGCCCAGCGGGTGGCCACGATCAGGGACGCGGACCGGATCGTGGTCCTGGACGAGGGGCGGGTCGTGGGCGTCGGAAGCCACCATGAGCTGATGCAGGACAACGACACGTACCGGGAGATCGTCCTCTCGCAGCTGACGGAGGCTGAGGCCGCATGAGCGGGCCGCGCATGATGATGGCCAACAACGGCGAGCGGTCGATGGACTTCAAGGGGTCCGGCAAGCGGCTGCTGCGGCAGTTGGCGCCGGACCGGGCGCTGCTGTGGGTGATGACGGCGGCGGCGGTGCTGAGCGTGGGCCTGTCGGTCGTGGGGCCGCTGGTCCTCGGTCACGCCACCGACGTGATCTTCGCCGGGGTCGTCGGACAGGGCATGTCCGAGGACCTCACCAAGGCCGAGGCCGTCGAGGGGCTGCGGCGCGAGGGGGACGGCGGGCTCGCCGACATGCTCTCCGGGGTGGCCTTCACCCCCGGCCAGGGCATCGACTTCACCGCCGTGGGCCAGGCGCTGCTGCTGGCGCTGGTGCTGTTCCTGGCCTCCGGGCTGTTGGCGCTGGTCGCGAGCCGGTGTTCGATCAAGGCGATCAACCGCGCCGTGTACCGGATGCGCGAGGACGTCCAGGCGAAGCTGGAGCGGCTGCCGCTGTCGTACTTCGACCGGGCCAAGCGCGGTGAGGTGCTCAGCCGGGTGACGAACGACATCGACAACATCGCGCAGACCCTGCAACAGACGATGGGGCAGCTGATCAACTCGCTGCTCACCATCGTCGGGGTGCTGGCGATGATGTTCTGGGTCTCGCCGCTGCTGGCGCTGGTCGCGCTGGTGACGGTGCCGCTGTCGATCGTCGTGGCGGCGAAGGTCGGCAAGCGTTCGCAGCCGCACTTCGTCCAGCAGTGGCAGTCGACGGGCCGGCTCAACGGCCACATCGAGGAGATGTACACCGGGCACACGCTGGTGAAGGTCTTCGGGCGGCAGGAGGAGTCGGCCCGGGACTTCGCCGAGCAGAACGACGCGCTGTACGAGGCCGGATTCAAGGCGCAGTTCAACAGCGGTGTGATGCAGCCGCTGATGTTCTTCGTCTCCAATCTGAACTACGTGCTCGTCGCCGTGGTGGGCGGGCTGCGGGTGGCGTCCGGGTCGCTGTCGATCGGTGACGTCCAGGCGTTCATCCAGTACTCGCGGCAGTTCTCGATGCCGCTGACGCAGGTGGCCTCGATGGCGAACCTGGTGCAGTCGGGCGTGGCGTCGGCCGAGCGGGTCTTCGAGCTGCTGGACGCGGAGGAGCAGGAGCCGGACGCCGTGGCCGTGGGTATGGAGAAGGGCGCGGGTCCGAAGGCGGGCGCGGGCGCGGGCTCGAAGACCGGACCGGGCTCGAAGGCGGGCTTGAAGGCGGGTGCGGGCTTGAAGGCGGGTGCGCTTCCCGTGGGCGAGGGCTTCAAGCGTCCGCTCGGGCACGTCTCGTTGGAGGAGGTCGCCTTCCGCTACGAGCCGGACAAGCCGCTGATCGAGAACCTCTCGTTGGACGTGGATCCCGGGCACACCGTGGCCATCGTCGGCCCCACGGGCGCCGGCAAGACCACCCTGGTCAATCTGCTGATGCGGTTCTACGAGGTCACGGGCGGCCGGATCACCCTCGACGGCGTCGACATCGCGAAGATGCCGCGGGACGAGCTGCGTTCGGGGATCGGCATGGTCCTCCAGGACACCTGGCTCTTCGGCGGCACCATCGCGGACAACATCGCGTACGGCGCGTCCCGGGAGGTCACGCGCGAGGAGGTCGAGGAGGCCGCGCGGGCGGCGCACGCCGACCGCTTCATCCGTACGCTGCCGAGCGGCTACGACACCGTGATCGACGACGAGGGCGCGGGGGTGAGCGCGGGTGAGAAGCAGCTGATCACCATCGCGCGCGCCTTCCTGTCCGACCCGGTGATCCTGGTGCTCGACGAGGCGACCAGCTCGGTCGACACCCGTACGGAGGTGCTGATCCAGAAGGCCATGGCGCGGCTCGCCCACGGGCGCACGAGCTTCGTCATCGCGCACCGGCTCTCCACCATCAGGGACGCGGACGTGATCCTGGTGATGGAGAACGGCTCGATCGTGGAGCAGGGCACGCACGACGAACTGCTGACGGCGAACGGGGCGTACGCCCGGCTGTACTCGGCGCAGTTCGCGCACGCGGTCGCGGAGGTGGAGTAGCCGGGACGCCGGGGCCCGGCCCTCGGGGCCGGTCAGTCCAGGTAGCCGCGGAGCTGGTCGGCGAAGGCGTGGTCGCGGAGCTTGTTGAGGGTCTTGGACTCGATCTGGCGTATCCGCTCCCGGGTGACGCCGAAGATCCGGCCTATCTCCTCAAGGGTCCGCGGCCGGCCGTCGACCAGCCCGTACCGCAGCTGGACCACCTTCCGTTCGCGCTCGCCGAGGGTGGAGAGGACCGCCTCCAGGTGCTCGCGCAGCAGCAGGAAGGCGGCCGACTCCACCGGCGAGGCCGCGTCGCCGTCCTCGATCAGGTCGCCGAGGGCGACGTCGTCCTCCTCTCCCACCGGCGCGTGCAGCGACACCGGCTCCTGGGCGAGCCGCAGCACCTCGCTGACGCGCTCGGGCGAGAGGTCGAGCTGGACGGCGACCTCGTCGGGCGTCGGTTCTTGGCCGCGCTCCTGGAGCATGCGGCGCTGGACGCGCACCACGCGGTTGATCAGTTCCACCACGTGGACCGGGACGCGGATGGTGCGCGCCTGGTCGGCGAGGGCCCGGGACATGGCCTGCCGGATCCACCAGGTCGCGTACGTGGAGAACTTGTAGCCGCGGGCGTAGTCGAACTTCTCCACCGCTCTGATCAGGCCGAGGTTGCCCTCTTGGACGAGGTCGAGCATGGTCAGGCCGCGGCCGACGTAGCGTTTGGCGACCGAGACGACCAGCCGGAGGTTGGCTTCGATCAGTCGGCGCTTGGCCATCCGCCCCATGACGACCAGCCGGTCGAGGTCGACGGCGAGTTGGGAGTTGTTGATGTCGGGGGTGTTGCTCAGCTTCTCCTCGGCGAAGAGGCCCGCCTCCACGCGGCGGGCCAACTCGACCTCCTCGGCCGCCGTGAGCAGCGGGATCCGACCGATCTCACGCAGGTACTGACGGAACAGGTCCGAGGACGGGCCGCTGGTCTCGGCGCGGCGGGCGGCGGGCGCGGGCTCCGGTTCCGGCGCCTCCGGCTCCGGTTCTGCCTCCGGTTCCGCCTGGGGACCGGCTTCGGCGCCGGGTGCGTGGGCGGGCGCGTCGGTGCGCGCATCTGCGGGGAGCACGTCGACGAGTGCCTGCGGCATCGTCTCGGGGTGTTGCGGGGGCGGGCTCTGGGCGGGGACGGCCGCGATGGCGTCGGCCACCGGCGCGGACGCCGGCACCGGCGCCGAAGCGGCCTCCGTCTCGGTCAGGGTCTGGGTCTGCACGGGGGCGACCTCCAGGGTGATCGCTGCCGGTTCGAGGGCATGCGGCAGCGGGACGGTTGCGGCCTGGCCGCTGTCCGTCCCGTACACGATGAGCGGATCCGCGGGGATGGTTGGCCCACCGGGGGTGGGCCGGCCGCGCTCCGAGGACTCAGGCACCGCCCCCAGTGTGGGGTACGGCACATCCCCACCACGAGGGGCGTGCGGTGGTTTTTTGAGTCCGATCCGTGACCGAGTGGTTACGCTCCATGGCGCACCGGGACGGCCGCGGGCGGGTGCCTCGGCCGGGCGGCCGGGCGGTCAGAGGGCCGCCGCGCCGTGGTTCCGCAGGGACCGGCCGTACTGCTGGAGCACCCACAGCTCGTTCTGCACGGCGGCGTACTGCTCGGCGTCCGCGTGCTGGCCGAGGCGGGCGAGGGTGCCCTGGACCTCGGCGATGCGGCGGTCGACCGCACGGAGCCGGACCTGGACGAGCTGGACACCGGCGTACGTCTCGTCGACGGTGCGGCAGTGCACCGCCTCCACGGCCAGCTCCGTCACCAGGGCGCGCACGGTGTCGTCGGACGCGGCGTCGCGGACGCGGGCCAGATAGCCGGCGGAGTCCGTCACGCCCTGCTCGGCGCCGCCGGCTTCGGCGATCGTCTGGCGCACCACCGCGTACGGCGGGGCGGTGAACTCGTCCACCCCGTAGGCGTCGAAGGTCGGGGAGACCAGCTCGGGGTGTTGCAGGGCGAGCTTCAGCAGTTCGCGCTCGGTGCGGTGGGCGGGGCTGCGCAGATTCAGGGCGGGGCCGCCCGGCGCGGGCGGCGCCACGACGGCCTGCGCCTGCGCCTGTCCGGCGCGCGCGGCGGCCCGGGATCCGTCGGGGCGGGCGGGGGATGCCGGGCCGCGGCCACCGCGGTCCCGGGCCCAACGGGCGAGCTGGGCGACCCGCTTGACCACGAACTGGGTGTCGAGGATGCCGACCATGCCCGCGAGTTGTACGGCCGACTCGTGCTGGATCGCGATGTTCTTGATGCCGGCGACGATGGGGGCGGCCTCGTCGAGGGCGGCGGCCCGGCCCGCGGGAGTCTCCAGATTGTGGCGGCGGACGACGTGCTGGAGGGCGAACTCGAACAGGGGCGTACGGCTGTCGACCAGGCCCCGCACGGCGTCGTCCCCGTCGGCGAGCCGCAGCTCGCAGGGGTCCATGCCGCCGGGGGTGATCGCGATGGAGGTCTCCGCGGCGAACTTCTGGTCGTCCTCGAAGGCGCGCAGGGCGGCCTTCTGGCCGGCCGCGTCACCGTCGAAGGTGAAGATCACCTCGGCGGTGGCGTTGTCCATCAGGAGGCGGCGGAGGATCTTGATGTGGTCGCCGCCGAAGGCGGTGCCGCAGGTGGCGATGGCGGTCGTCACGCCGGCGAGGTGGCACGCCATCACGTCGGTGTACCCCTCGACGACCACGGCGCGGCTGGACTTGGCGATCTCCTTCTTGGCCAGGTCGATGCCGTAGAGGACCTGGGACTTCTTGTAGATGGCCGTCTCGGGGGTGTTCAGGTACTTGGGGCCGTTGTCGCTGTCGTAGAGCTTGCGGGCGCCGAAGCCGACGACGTCGCCGGAGATGTCCCGGATGGGCCACATCAGTCGGCCGCGGAAGCGGTCGATCGGGCCGCGGCGGCCGTCCTGGGAGAGCCCGGAGAGCACCAGTTCCTTGTCGCTGAAGCCCTTGCCGCGCAGGAAGCGGGTGAGGTGGTCCCAGCCCTGGGGGCTGTAGCCGACGCCGAAGTGCTGGGCCGCGGAGTGGTCGAAGCCGCGCTCGGCGAGGAAGGCGCGGCCCGTCTCGGCTTCGGCGCCGTTCTCCAACTGGTCGACGTAGAACTGCGCCGCGATCTTGTGGGCCTCCACCAGGCGGATGCGTTCGCCGCGCTGATGGCTCGGGTTGTATCCACCCTCCTCGTAGCGCAGGGTGATGCCCGCGCGGGCCGCCAGTCGCTCGACCGTCTCGGAGAAGGTGAGGTGGTCGATCTTCATGACGAAGGCGATCGTGTCGCCGCCTTCCTGGCAGCCGAAGCAGTGGAAGAGTCCCTTGCTGGGGCTGACCTGGAAGGACGGCGACTTCTCGTCGTGGAAGGGGCAGAGCCCCTTCAGATTGCCGCCGCCAGCGTTACGCAGCTGGAGGTACTCGGACACGACGGCATCGATCGGGACCGCGTCCCTTACCGCCTTGACGTCGTCATCGTTGATCCTGCCTGCCACGCGTGAAGTCTACGGTTTCCCGGCGGCCCTCCCGCGGGCCTGTGGATAACCTCGCTCCCGACCCCGTTCGCTGCCGGATCGGCCCGTTCGCGGGTGGCGTCAGGGGGTGGGCTGTTCGACGAGCGCGGTCAGGGGTACGGACGGGTCGCTCAGGGCCTCGGGGTCCACCGGTGCCCCGGACCGGATCAGCGCCTGGACCTGCTCCGTCACGTCCCACACGTTCACGTTCATGCCGGCCAGTACGCGCCGGTCCTTCAGCCAGAACGCGATGAACTCGCGCCGGCCGGCGTCCCCGCGCAGCACGACCTGGTCGTACGAGCCGGCCGGCGCCCAGCCCGAGTACTCCATGCCGAGGTCGTACTGGTCGGAGAAGAAGTACGGGACGCGGTCGTACGACACTTCCTGGCCGAGCATGGCGCGGGCGGCGGCCGGACCGCCGTTGAGGGCGTTCGCCCAGTGCTCGACGCGCAGCGCGGTGTCGAGGAGGGGGTGGTGGGCCGAGGCGACGTCGCCCGCTGCGTAGACGTCGGGGTCGGAGGTGCGCAGGGAGGCGTCGACGGCGATGCCGCCGCCCTTCGCCCGGTCGGCGAGCGCGAGGCCGGCGGCTTCGGCGAGCCCGGTGCGCGGGGCGGCGCCGATGGCGGCGAGGACGGCGTGCGCGGGGTGCTCCTCGCCGTCGTCGGTGCGGACGGCGAGCACCATGCCGTCCTGGCCGGTGATCTCGGTGAGGCGGGCGCCGAAGTGGAAGCGGACCCCGTGGTCGCGGTGGAGTTCGGTGAAGATCGCGCCCAGTTCCGGGCCGATGACCTGGTGCAGGGCGGTGGGCTCGGGCTCGACGACGGTGACCTCGGCGCCGTATCCGCGGGCCGCGGCGGCGACCTCCAGGCCGATCCAGCCCGCGCCGGCGATGACGAGTTGGCCGTTCTCCCGGCCGAGTGCGGTGAGCACCTGCCGCAGCCGCTCGGCGTGGGCGAGCCGGCGCAGGTGGTGGACGCCGGCGAGGCCGGTGCCGGGGATGTCCAGGCGCCGGGGCTCCGCGCCGGTGGCCAGCAGCAGCTTGTCGTAGTGCAGGACGGTGCCGTCGCCGAGGCGTACGGACTTGCCCGCGCGATCGACGGCGACGACGCTCTGCCCCAGGTGGAGCTCCACGTCGGCCTGGGCGTACCAGCCGGGCTCGTGGACGAAGACGCTGTCGCGGCTCTCCTTGCCCTGGAGGTATCCCTTGGACAGCGGAGGCCGTTCGTAGGGGTGCTCGCCTTCGTCGCCGATGAGGATCACGCGTCCGGTGAATCCCTCGGCACGCAGGGTCTCGGCGGCCTTGGCCCCGGCGAGACCACCGCCGACGATGACGAATGTGCGATGCCCGTCGACCACTTGATGCCTCCTTCGTGCTTCTGCGGCGCCTGTCCCGTTCCATGCTGCGCAGCCTCCAGCGAGCGTCCCGCACGCAGCGTGATGGCGGAAGAGGGAGTGCGTCTGGCGTGTCTCGTCCCAGCCGCCGCTCACGAGCCCCGTAGGGGCTCAGCGGCGCGCCGTGAGCTGGGCGTGGAGGGTGCGGGCGGAGGCGTCGGTGAGCGACGCGATCTGATCCACAATCACCCGACCGCGCGCCCGGTCGTCCGCGGCGGCGAGGAACAGTGCGCGGAACTGGGGGTCGAGGCTGTCCGGTGCGCGGCTGGTGATCGCCTCGGCGAGTTCGGCGAGCAGGATCCGCTGATCGGCCCGGAGCGTCTTTTGTTCGGCGCGCTGCATCACGTAGCGATGGGCGACGGCCTTGAGCACCGCGCACTCGTACCGGGTGGCGCGGGGGACGACCAGCTCGGCGGCGTAGCGGGTGAGTCGTCCGGTGCCGTAGGCGCTGCGGGTGGCGCTCTCGGCGGCCAGGCAGAAGCGGCCGATGAGCTGGCTGGTGGCGTCCTTGAGGCGGGCCTGTGCCACGGCGGAGCCGTCGTACTGGTGGGGCCACCACTCCTGTGCGATGAGGCGGTCCAGGGCGGCGGCCAGCTCCTCGGGGTCGGCGTCGTCGGGTACGTAGCGGCCGACGGCGACCCGCCAGATCTCGGCGCGCTCGGGTTCGGCGAGCAGCAGCGCGGGGTCGATGTGGCCGGCGTGCAGGCCGTCCTCGAAGTCGTGAACGGAGTAAGCGACGTCGTCGGACCAGTCCATGACCTGGGCCTCGAAGCACCTGCGGTGCTCGGGCGCGCCCTCGCGCACCCAGGCGAAGACGGGCAGGTCGTCCTCGTACACCCCGAACTTCACGGACGTCGGGTCGGTGGGGTGGCCGCCGCGGGGCCAGGGGTACTTGGTGGCGGCGTCGAGGGCGGCGCGGGTGAGGTTGAGGCCGACGCTGACCGGGTCGCCGGCGGCCGTGTGGGTGAAGCGCTTGGGCTCGATCCGGGTCAGCAGGCGCAGCGACTGGGCGTTGCCCTCGAAGCCTCCGCAGCCTTCGGCGACCTCGTTGAGCGCGACTTCGCCGTTGTGTCCGAAGGGCGGGTGGCCGAGGTCGTGGGCGAGGCAGGCGGCCTCGACGAGATCGGGGTCGCAGCCGAGCGCGGCGCCGAGTTCCCGGCCGACCTGGGCGCATTCGAGGGAGTGGGTGAGCCGGGTGCGGGGGCTGGCGTCCCAGGCTTCGTTGCGGGTGCCGGGGGTGACCACCTGGGTCTTGCCGGCGAGCCGGCGCAGCGCGGCGGAGTGCAGCACGCGGGCGCGGTCGCGCTGGAAGGCGGTGCGGCCGGGGCGCTTGTCGGGTTCGGGCGCGAAGCGGGCGGTGGCCGCGTCGTCGTAGGCGTCGTGGTGGTAGGCCCCTTCACCATAGGTGTTCTTGTCATACGAATGCGGGCCTCGGGCGGCGGGGCCGGTGGGTGTGCTGGTCGTACCTTCCATGCACCGAAGGTAACCGGCTCGAAAGGCTGTCCGCCCGTCCGGTCGGCGCTGCCGGGGGCGAGGTTATCCACAGGCTCGGGCGAGTGTCACTGGGTGCTCCTAGTGTGATCGTCATCGAAACCGAAAGCGTCGGGGAGGCGGTCTCGCCATGGGCTGGATCGAGACACAGAGCGGTGGGTACACCGTGTCGCTGGACGGCAGCGAAGTGCTGTGCAGGAATGGGGCGGGTCGGCAGCTGAAGCAGGTGCCGCCGAAGCTGAAGGACGACGCCGTCGTCGTGCAGCTGCGTCAGTTGTCGGAGTGGTTGCAGCGCCATGAGCGCGAGTGTCGCGAGCAGGTGGACGCCTGGCTGGTGCGCTCGTTGCCGGTGCCGGTGGAGCTGCTCGCCAGGGTCTGGCCGGACGCCGTGTGGCAGTCCGCGCTGCGGGACCTGGTGGTCGCCCCGGTGGCGGAGGACGGGGCGGCGGACATGGCGCGGGCGGGGTTCCTGCGCGATGCGGACGCGTCCCGGGGCCTGGGGATCGTGGACCTCGACGGTGATTCGGTGCGGCTGGATTGCGCCACCGTGCTCGTGCCGCATCCGGTCCTCCTCGACGACCTGGAGGACCTGCGGGAGTTCGCGGTCGAGCTGGGCGTGGAGCAGCGGGTGGAGCAGTTGTTCCGGGAGGTGTGGCGGCGGCCGGAGCCGGTCTCGGGCGACGTCTGCGAGACGTATCAGAACGGCCGGTTCCACCAGCTGCGGCACGCCACCGCCCGCGCGACCACCTTGGGCTACCGGGTGCGGGACGGCCGGGCCGTGTGCCCGCTGGTGGAAGACGGCCGCCCGCTGGAGGCGTCGTATTGGCTCGGCGCGGACTATCCGGACGCGGAGGCGATGACGGGCGGGCTGGCCTGGCTCGGTGAGGGCGGGAGCCGGCTGCCGCTCGCCGAGGTGGGGCCGGTCGCCTGGTCCGAGGGCGTCCGGATGGCGGCGCTGATCTACGCGAGCCGCGTGGTCGAGGACGAGGAAGAGGCGCTGCGGTGAGCGGGGCGACGGGCACGGAAGGCGGGAAGCAGGTGTCGACGGTGGGGAAGGCCATGGACGGGACGGGGAACGGGACGGTGGATCGGGCCGAGCAGGTGGCGAGCGCGCTGCTGGCGGCGGGTGCGGTGCTGCCGCTGGACGCCTCGGGCGCCGTGGGCTCACCCGACGTCAAGGGGCCGCGGGGCGCGGCGAGATCCGGTGGCCGACCCTCCGGAGGGGCAGCGGATCCTGGGGCCGCCGAGGGCGACCAGAGCGATGTGCTGACGGCGCGGTCGTTCGTCCATCCGGCGCTGGACGGGCGCACGGTGGTGCGGCTGGTGCCGGAGTCGATCGGCCCTGCCGAGGACCTCGCGCTGGAGTACCTGGGCTTCGAGGGCACCGGCGCGCAGCCGGTGGGCCTGGTGCGCCGGCAGTCGCTCGGGTTCCCCGCCTGGGCCCTGGTCCACGACCCGAAGAACGGCCACCACGCCCTGGCCGTGGTCAAGGAGATGGAGCGGCTGGCCCGTCTCGTGGCCACCAAGCCGGGGCAGGCGAAGGACGGCTTCGACGAGATCGGAAGCCGCCTGGACCGTTCCGTGCCGCAGTTCCTGCCGACGTACTACGAGCAGGTGGCGCGGCTGTTCCTGGCGACGGAGGCGCAGCAGACGGCGTCCACCTTCTTCGGCAAGGCGCGCGCCGCCGAGCAGCGGCACGCCCTGCCGGTGGACGAGGAGCGGCTGCGGGAGGTCTTCCTGGAGTTCGCCGGGGCGGGCGCGCTGAGCGCCAAGGTGCTGCGGGAGTACGCGAAGGGGCTGGCGGAGCGCCTTCCCGCGGAGCGGGCGTTCGCGGAGTTCCGCACGGTCTGTTCGCAGCGCTGCGCATCGGGGCTCACCCCGTACGCCGGAATGCTGGAGGACCTGCGGCGGCTGGCGAAGGGCGCGGGGCTCGACGCGCTGGAGGTGGAGCGCTCCCTGCTGACGGAGATCATCGAAACGGACGCGGTGAACCGCGCGGCGGGCGGGTTCTGGAAGTCGGCGCTGCCGGCGCTGAAGGTGCTGGCGGCAAAGGACGAGGCCGTGCGCCGGCGGCTGTTGGCCCTGCTGCCGAAGACGGGCGGCGACAGCCCGGAGACGTTCGACGCCTCGTGGCTGGCGCTGCTGGAGGCGTGCGGCGCGGTGGACCTGCTGTTGGACGGCACGGTCCCGGCGGCCCCGTGGCTGTCCGCGTGGGCGGAGCACCGGCAGCGGGGCTGGCGTGCGACGGCCCGCATCGAGGACGAGCTCGTGCTGGTGGAGCGGCTGGCTGACCGGCTGGTGGCGGACGGCGTCCCGGTGCGGCTGGTGCGCTCCGGCTGGCGCGCCAGCGTCGACCTCGACGTCCTCGACCTGTGCCTGGCCCGGGGCGTGCCGGTCGCGCCGCCGGGGGACGACGTGGACTCCCTGGACCTGGACAGCTGGCTCACCGGGCCCGAGGCCGGGCGCCGGGACCTGGCGGCGCTGGCCGCGGATCCGCGGTTCGCCCCCAAGCTCCGTGCCGGGCTGGAGAACCTGACGCGGGGCCGTGGCTCCGCCGCCCTGCTCCAGCAGGTCGCGGACCATCCCGTACTGCGCACGGTGCTGGTGGGATGGTTCGACGACCGGGCGGCCCAACTCGCCGAGCCGATCGGCCTGCCGGGCGTCGAGGAGCTGCTGAAGCGGCTCGCCCCCTTCGCCAGTGCGCCCGTGTTGGCGACCGCCCCGCAGGCCCTGGCCCGGATCGGTTCGTTCTCCCCCGCCGCGGCACTCGGGCACACCCTGCGCACCGGCGTCTGGGACGAGTTGGGCTGGCCTGCGCTGGAGGAGGGCCTCGCGGAGCTCGGCGTGCCCGCGTCCGAGGGCGAGCGCTCCGGCCACGGACACCACGACGACTGGTACCGGATGTCGGACGCCTGGCCCGGGCTGATCGTCCGGCTGGGGATGCAGGCCGTCGTCGTCGGCCCCGAGAAGGTGCTTGACCGGCTGACGATTTCACTGCCGTCGGCCAAGAAGTACGGCTGGGACACCCCCGTCGTGCGGTACGTCGGCGGGCAGTGGCTGACCGTGAGCGGCGCCGGCGAGGACCGCAGGGCCCGCTGGTCGGGACGGCCGGCAGAGGTGTTCCCTCCCGTCGGCACGGTGCCGGACCGCTATGTCGCCTACCAGTACCCGTCGTTGGAGCTGGCCGACGGCAGCCGTACGTTCGGCGCCCGCCCCGTCCGGCCCGGCGACACCTCCTTCGCGGAGGAGTGGCGTGCCGTCGCATCGGACGGGGTGTCGCTGTGGGTGCTCCACGAGGGCAAGTGGTGGGACTACGACCCGGTGACGGCCCGCCGCGGCAGGGTGTCGATGCCGTCGTTCTTCGACTCGGCGCTCGGCGCCGGCGGATCCTTGGTGGAGCAGCACTGCCGGTTGCTGCCGGTGCAGCCGGGCCTCGAAGGATCCCCGTTCGGCACTCGGGACGGGCTCCTCGGCTGGTGGGTGCGGTCGGAGCCGGGCTCCACCACCGTGACCGCCTGCTCGGTGGACGGCAGCCGGGCTTCCGCGGCCGTCAAGAAGGAGGCGTCCCGGTTCTCGTACCGCACGGAAGCGGTGTCGACGCCGCCGATGCGGCTGCCCGCGGGTGCCGTCCTGCACCCGCGCGAGGTCCGGGGCCACGGCGCGCGGATCGAGTTCCACGACGACCGCGGGCTGCTGCTGTCCACCGTCGCCGAGGGCGCCCAGGGCGACACCTACGCCGCAGGCACCGCGGTCGTGCCGCCCATCGCGTACTGGCACGCGCTGCGTGCCCGGGACGAGGCCGGGTCGGCGGCGCTGCGGGAGGTGACCGACGCGGCGGCCGGGAAGCTGATCGCGGCTGTGGTGGGCGGCGCGCCCGCACAGGACGCCGTGCGCGAGCTGCTTCCGCAGGTCACGCACCCGAGCTTGGTGACCGGTGTGGCTTCCTTCGTGGAGCAGGCGGCGAAGTTCGCCCGCCGGGTCGCCGAACTCGCCGAGCGGGCCGAGCAGGGACGCCGGGCGCAGGACGCCGCCCCCTCCGCGGCCTCGAAGACCGAGTACGCCTTCGACGGGCGGTTGCGGACGGCGCTGGCCGGGCTCGTCGACACCGGCAGCGTGTACACCTACCACTCGGGTGACGAGCGGACGGTGACCGCGATGGGCCAGGTCGACCTGGTGCGGCGGGCGTTGGGCGCCGAGGAAGCCGACGGGGCCGAGGGCGAGGACGGCTCCGCCACCAACGTGGCCTGGCTGACGCTCGTGGGCCCGGGTGTCGCCGCTGCTGCCGTGCGCGCGGGCTCCTCGCAACTGCCCGACGTCGAACGGGCCGCTCTGTTGGAGCTGCTGGACGCCGTGCTGCAGGTGCGGGCGGACGGGGACGCCGTCCTCGCGGATCCGCGCGGGCGGCTGCGGACGGTGCACCTCAAGTCGCTCAAGCCCGGCACGTTCACCAAGATGCTCGGGCAGGTGCAGCAGCAGGGCGCGCGCCGGCTGGTCTTCCTGGACCGTCGCTACGCCGGGGACGACCTGTCGCGCTACAAGTGCCTCGAATACGACCCGGCCGGAGAGTTCGGGGCGTGGGACGGCTTCGCCGTCGCCGAGTCGCAGGTCCTGGGAGCCCCGGACGACCCGCTGCGGGCGGACGCGGTGCGGCACATGGTGGCCGCGGTCCGCGCGCAGGGGCCGCTGCCCTATCTGACCGGGCCGATCGTGCAGTTCGCCGCGGAGACGGGGACGAACCCGGCGGTGGGCGCACTGCTGACGCTGGGGCTGCCCGGGGTCGCCGACTCGGGCCGGGAAGGGCTGCTGCCGGCCGAGTGCCTGGCGCCGCTGGGGCTGAAGTCGGCCGACGCCAAGGCGGCACGGGGCGTCGTGAGCCAGCTCGACCCGGGCGAGCGGCAGCACTACACGAGCCTGCTCCTGCCGCTGGAGCCGGAGCGGATCGACGGACTGTGGGACGCCGGCCCGGATGTGGCGGCGCTGGCCTCGGCGTGGGTCGCGGCGCGCGGCAAGCAGCGGGCGGTGCCCCCGTGGCTGACGGGCCGCGCGGTGGCGGAGCTCGGCCCCGCCTCCCTGCTGGACCGCGCGTTGAACCCGGAGGTGCAGCCGGAGTTGACCGGCCGTACCGAGCAGAAGCTCGACAAGGACGAGTCCCTGGTCCCGGTGGAGCGCGAGAAGCTGCTCACGGGCGCTGACCTGGGCGCGTACGTCACCACCCTGCGCTGGCTGGCGTACCGGCTGCCGTTCGGCGATCCGCTGCGGGAGGTGCTGCCCGTCACCCTGCGGATGCTGCGGGAGCGGCTGCGCGATCCCGGGCTGCTCCTCCACCTCTCCGTGGACTGGGACTCCGAGGGCAACGCCACATCGAAGCGGCTGCGCAAGGCGTACGGCTTCGGGGAGCGGCCCGAGGGCACGAAGGGGTTCGCCGAGCTGGCCGAGGGGCTGGTCCTGCTGCCCAAGCAGTACTACTCGGGGTGGGAGGACGTGTGGGTGCGCCCCGCCGCCCTGATGGCGGCGGCGGACGCGGCCCCCGGCGCCGGAGCCGACCACCCCGCGGTGAAGCTGCTCCTGGGAACCGCGGGTGAGCGGCCGTATCTGATGGCGCTGCGGGCGCTGCTCAGCCCGGAGTTCGAGGCCCTGGTGACGGCCGACGGCACGCCGGGGGCGGCCCAGTGCCCGACGAACGGGGCGCCGGAGCTGGTGGGGGCGGCGGCGCGGGAGCTGGGCGTCGGGGAGGACGCGGCGGCCCTGTATCTGATGCTGCTGGCGCTGCCCGACCCCACGGACCGCAACCAGGCGGAGTGGACCGGTTGGAAGCCGGCACGGTTGAAGAAGGCCCGCGCCGAGTTGGCGGCCACGGACCTGGTGGTGGAGGCGAAGCGTGCGCGCGCCGGCCGGTCGCTCTTCCTGCCCGGGGGCTGGCTGGAGGCGAAGGCGCCGAAGCTCCCCGTCGAGACGTGGAAGACGGAGCTGGTGCCCTGGTGGCGGCACGAGGGCTTCGTGGTGCCGGACATGCCGGTGGCCGAGTTGTACGCGGCGGCGTGGCAGCGGGTGGTGGCCGGGGATCCGCCCGGGTTCGAGGAGTTCAAGGGACGCAGGTCCAGGGGAGGTTCGCGATGAGCGGGAACGGAACGGGGCTGCCGCGGCAGTCGCAGGAGCCGCAGCCGGGGGCACGGCAGATGGAGCTGCCGGAGGACCGGTACGCGCGGGAGTTGGCGTTCCTCGCTGCGTACGACGAGGGGCCGAGGCCGCCCGGCTGGCGGATGACGCCCCGCGCGGTGGTGCTCTTCGTCTGCGGCTCGGGGGACGAGCCGCTGCGGGCCCCGGACGGGCAGCAGTTGGTGGTGGAGCGGAAGTTCGTGGGCGACCGCGCGCTGGTGGAGCGGTGCGTGGTGACGCTCGCCGGCGAGCGGGGCCTGTTGCTCGTCGGCGAGCCGGGCACGGCCAAGTCGATGCTGTCGGAGCTGCTGTCCGCAGCCGTGTGCGGCACGAGCACGCTCACGGTGCAGGGCACCGCGGGCACCACCGAGGACCAGCTCCGCTACGGCTGGAACTATGCGATGTTGCTGGCGCAGGGGCCCAGCCGGGCCGCCCTGGTGCCCTCCCCGGTGCTCACCGCGATGACCACCGGTGCGGTCGCCCGCGTCGAGGAGGTCACCCGCTGTCTGCCGGAGGTCCAGGACGCCCTGGTGTCGCTGCTGTCGGAGCGGCGGATGGCCGTGCCGGAGCTGTCGGGTGAAGGCGCGGCGGAGGGGACGGTGCACGCGGCACCCGGGTTCACCCTCATCGCCACGGCGAACCTGCGCGACAAGGGCGTCTCCGAGATGTCCGCGGCCCTGAAGCGGCGGTTCAACTTCGAAGAGGTCGGCCCGATCGACGACGTGGACGCCGAGACCGCGCTCGTGAAGGCGCAGGCCACGGCCGCGCTGGCGCGGTCGGGGGCGACGTTCGGGGTGGACGAAGCGGTGCTGGAAGCCCTGGTCACGGCGTTTCGGGACCTGCGCTCCGGGCGCAGCACGGAGGGCTGGGAGGTGGAACGGCCGTCGACGGTGATGTCGACCGCGGAGGCGGTGCACGTGGCCACGGCGATGGGGCTGGGCGCGGCGTACCTCGGTGACGGCCGGGACGTGGTGCGCTCCCTGCCCGGCCATCTGCTGGGCACGGTCCGCAAGGACGACCCCGCCGACCACGCCCGGCTCCTGGGCTACTGGGACGGGCCGGTGCGGCGTCGGGCGGAGGGCGGTGCACCGCTGTGGCGGACGCTGTGGGAGCTGCGCGATGACCTCGGGTGACCCCGCGGCGGAGCCCTCCGGCGCCGGGCCCGGCGGCTGGTCGCCCACCGAAGCGGCGGGCGTGCTCGCGGGGTGTCGGGAGCCGTACCTCATCGGGGTGCGGCACCACTCCCCCGCGCTGGCGGCGGCCGTGCCGGCGCTGTTGGAGCAGGCGGCGCCCGAGGTGGTGTTCGTCGAGCTGCCGGAGGAGTTCGCGCCCTGGCTGGAGCATCTGGCCGACCCGCGGACGGTGCCGCCGGTCGCGCTCGCGGGCAGCGGTGCTGACCTGGTGTTCCTGCCGTTTGCGGCGTTCTCGCCGGAGTTGGCGGCGATCCGGTGGGCGTGGGAGGCCGGGGTGGAGGTCGTCCCCTTCGACCTGCCGCTCGCGGCCCGGCACGGCGCGGAGGGCCGCCGGGGTACGGCCGTGCCCGGCGAAGGCTCCAACGGTTCCGGTGCGGACGGGCCCGGCCCCGGGTTCGCGGCGGCGCTGCGCGCCCGCGCCGGTGGCCGCCCCGGGGACGACCTGTGGGACCGGCTGGTCGAGGCCGCCGCCCCCGGTTGTGCGCCCGAGGCGCTGCGGCGGGCCGCGCTGCTCGTCGGCTGGGCGCTGCGCGAGGACGAGCGGACGCCGCCCGGTGCGGTCGACCCGTACGACCTGCGGCGCGAGGCGCACATGCGGCGGCGGTTGGCCGAGCGCGGGGACCGGCGTGCCGCGGCGGTGATCGGCGCGTTCCACGCACCCGCCCTGGTCGGCGCCTCCGCCGCGCCTTCGGCCCCGGCCCTGGAATCGGAGGCGCGGCCGAGGGCGGAGCGCGGTGCACCGGTGGAGGAGGTGGTCACGTCCCTGGTGCCGTACGCGTATCCGCTGCTCGACGAGCGGTCGGGCTATCCGGCGGGCATCCGGGATCCGGAGTGGCAGGACGGGGTGTTCCGCACCGGGGGCGACCCGGCGCTGCTGGACGAGTTGCTGACCGCGACGGCGGTGCGGATCTGCGCTGCCGTACGGGCCGCGGGGCACCCCAGCGGTCCGGCCGACGCCCGTGAAGTGGTGCGGGTGGCCCGGGACCTGGCGACGCTGCGCGGGCTTCCGGCGGCCGGCCGCGGCGAGTTGGCCGAGGCCGTGCAGACCGTGCTCACCCAGGGCAAGTTGCTGGGGCGCGGCCGTGTCGTGGCAGCGGCGATGGAGGACGTCCTGGTCGGGAGCCGTACGGGGCGGCTCGCGCCGGACACCCCGCGCTCGGGCCTCGGGCCGTCGGTCGAGGCGCTGCTGAGCGAGTTGAAGCTCCCGGGGCCGGACGCGTCGGACCGCCGCGAGCTGCGGCTCGACGTGTTGCGCAGCGACCTCGACCGGCGCCGGGAGGTCTGTCTGCGGCGGCTCGCGGTCTGCGGGGTGCCGTACGGGGAGGAGTCCGCCGTCGCCACGGTGGGCGACGCGACCGCGCTGACCACGCGGTGGGCCGTGTCCTGGTCGCCGTCGACCGCGGCGATGCTCGATGTGGCCGGGGTGCACGGAGTGACCCTGGAGCAGGCGGCGGAGGGCGTCCTGCGCCGCCGCGGCGCCGCGGAGCACCGCGGCGGCGGGCCTACGGCGGGGGACGCCGTCGGCGGTCTGGCGGAGGCGACGCGGTGCGTGCTGCCGGCCCTGGCGGCGCAGCGCCTCGCCGAGCTGGCCGAGCTGCTGCCCGCCACGGGCACCCTGCCGGAGCTCTTGGACGGCATGTCCCTGTTGGAGCGGATCAGGTCCGGCCATGTGCCGGGGATCGAGGCGGACTGGGAGCGCCCGGCGGTGGACGGGGCGCACGAGGAGCTGACGACGGCGGGGGTGCGCGCGCTCGACGGGCTCGCCGGATCGACCGATCCGTCGGACGCCCGTGCTCTGCTCGCGCTGGTGGACCGGGGGGCCGGGGTCGGCGGCGGACTGCGGCTGGTGGACGCGCTGGCCCGGCTGGAGTCGGACGGCACGGCGCTGATGAAGGGGGCCGCGGGGGCGGCGCGGGTGCTGCTGGGGCAGCAGGACGCCGCTTCGTTCGGCGCCCGCCTGGCGTCGCGGGCGGACGGCGCGACCTCCCGCGAGTTGCGGGCGCAGCTCACGGACGTCCTGCGGGGCGCGCTCGTGGGGGCGGGGCCGCTCCTGGAGACCGGTAGCGCGCTCGATCCGCTGTTGGAGCGGGTGGAGTCCTTCTCGGACCGGGCCTTCTTGGATCGTCTCCCGGCGCTGCGGGCCGGGTTCGACGTGCTGTCGCCCGCTGCCCGTTCGCGGCTGCTCGCGGTGGTGGAGGACCGTACGGGCACGGCAGCAGGCGCCTTGTCCGGCCCGGTGACGGACCCGGCGGCGCTGGCCTTGCTGGCGTTGGCGGACCAAGCGGGTCGGGAGGCCCTGGCGGCGCGGGGGTTGGCCGTACGCGCCCCTGAGGCAGAGGCGCCGACCGTCGGTGCGCCGACCGTCGCACCCGCCCCGCGGGTTGAGAGCCCGACCGATACGGATGACCGTGCCTTGTCGCCCGGCGAGCGGTGGCGGCTGCTCCTCGGCCGCAGCCGGGGACTGAGCGGCCAGGCGCGGCGCGCCGCCACGGCACTGGACGAGTTGTACGGGCGCGGCAGCGGCGAGGGCTCCCTCGGCGACGAGGAGTTCGAGGGGGCAGGCGCGGGCGACGGGCCGTCGTTCCCGGGGGTGCGGGAGTGGTCCGACGAGTTGGTCGCGCTCTTCGGCCCCGGCGTCCGCGAGGAGGTGTTGGCCGCCGCCGCGGACACGGGCCGCCTCGACGCCGCCATGGAGCTGGACCCGGCCTCCGTGCAGCCCTCCGTGGACCTGCTGCGTACGGTGCTGTCGTACGCGGGCGGCATGCCGGAGCACCAGTTGGCCCGGCTGCGCCCGCTGGTCGCGGCGCTGGTGCGGGAGTTGACGGCGGCCCTGGCCAATCGGCTGCGGCCGGCTCTCACCGGGCTGACGCACCCGAGGCCGACGAGCCGGCCGGGCGGACCGCTCGACCTGGCGCGTACGGTCCGGGCGAATCTGGCGACGGCGCGCAGGGACGGGCGGACGGGCGCGGTGACGGTCCTCCCGGAGCGGCCGGTGTTCCGCACCCGGGCGCGCCGGTCGACGGACTGGCGGCTGGTGCTCGTCGTGGACGTGTCGGGGTCGATGGAGGCGTCCACGATCTGGTCCGCGCTCACCGCCTCGGTCCTCGCCGGGGTGCCCGCCCTCAGTACGCACTTCCTGGCGTTCTCCACGGAGGTGCTGGACCTCACCGACCGCGTGGACGACCCGTTGAGCCTGTTGTTGGAGGTCCGGGTCGGCGGCGGCACCAACATCGCGCGGGGCCTGCGGCACGCCCGCACGATGGTGACGGTCCCGTCCCGGACCCTGGTGGTCGTGGTCAGCGACTTCGAGGAGGGCGGCCCGGTCGGTCCGCTGCTCGGCGAGGTGCGGGCGCTGGTCGACGCCGGGTGTCACGTCCTCGGCTGTGCCTCGCTGGACGACGAGGGCCGGCCCCGTTACTCGACGGGTGTGGCGGGCCGGCTGGTGGCGGCGGGCATGCCGATCGCCGCACTCAGCCCTCTGGAGCTGGCCCGTTGGGTCGGCGAACGCGTGGGAGGTAGCTCTCGATGACGACCCCTCAGCCCTCGGTGCCCATCGCTGGCGCGCTGCCTCCGGTGGCCGCGGACGTGGCGGCCGGCGCGCTCGACCTGTTGCCGGCCCGGCTGCGCAAGCGGGTGGACGGGGCGACGGCGAAGGTGACCGGCTGGCCGGTGGAGGCCGTGCCCGACGGCGTACGGATCCGGGTGGACGAAGAGACGACGGTGACGCTCACGCTCACCGACGGGGTCGTGGCCCGCGCCGAGGACGCGGTGTGCGGCTGTCTGCTGGCGCCGGCCTGTCTGCATCGGGCGGCGGTGCTGTCGAGCGCACCGCTCGCCGAAGCGGTCGCCGACCCCGCGGCACTCGACGACCCACCTGGGAACGACCTGCCGGGGAACGCCGTCCCCGGGGGCGGCGGACTCGCCCCCGGCGGGGCCGCGGCGGCGGACGCGGGCCCGTCCGGACCCACCGGTGCGACGCCCCACGCCGCTGTTGCCGACACCGCCACCGCCGTGACCGCTGAGTTCACGTCCGCCCAGTCGACCGCGGTGGCCGCGCTGCGCGGCGCCGCCACCGACGTGCTGGTCGCCGGGGTCACGGGCTCCGGGGCCGTGCACCGGGCCGGGCTGCTGCACGCCGCGCACTCGGCGAAGGTCGCCGGGCTGCACCTGCCCGCAGCCGCGGCCGTACGGATCGCCCGCCGGCTCGACGAGGCCCGTTCGCAGGACCCCGCGTTCCGGCTGCCGGAGCTCTCGGCCGAGTTGGCCGGGCTGTTGGAGCTGCTGCGCTCCCCGGCCGCTGCGGTGACGCCCGCGCGCCGGGCGTACCAGCCGGCCAAGCCCCTGCGCTTGTACGGGCTGTTCACCGAGCCCGTCGTCACCGCGTCGGGCTATGCGGGCGCGGTGGCCTACGGCGTGACCGTCGACGGCACGGTGCACACCGTGGCGGACGTCGCGCCCGGCGCCCCCGAGCGTGCGCTTCAGGCCGCGGGCACCCCCGTGCCGGGCGGCTGCGCGCTGCCCCTGCGCGACTGGGGCGACGGGGGCGCGGTGATCCTGACCGGGCCCACGGTCTCCCCGGACGGCCGGGTCGGCGGAGGTTCCCGGATCCGGTCCGTGACGGCCGCGGGCGCCCGCTGGCACGAGCCGCCGCTCGACGGGCTGTGGCAGCGCCCGCCCGCGGAGCAGTTGGCCCGGGCGCTGGACTGGCTGGCCAGCCCGCCCGAGACCCGCCCCGCGGGCGGGGACCTGCTCCATCTGACGGGGACGGTGGCCCCCGACGGCTTCCGGGTCGCCGGCGGCCCGCTGCTGCGTCTGCTGGCGCCGGACGAGCGCGCCGAACTCCCGTACGCGGCCAACGTCCGACTGCTCTCCTCCCGCCCCGGGCTGGAGCTGCGGTTGATCGCCCGGGTGAGCGCCGACCGGCCGGGCAGCGTCGCGGCGCTGGCCGCGGCCTGGCAGGGGCACGACGGGGAGCCGGTGCGGGTGGACCTCGGGCTGCGCCGGTTGAACCGCTCCCATCTGCCCGTGGACGTCGGGCGACGGCCGGTGGACTCGCACCTGGAGCAGCCGGGGCACCCGACGCAGCCCGCGCTCCCCGTGGAACTGGACCTCCTGCGGCGTGCGGTGGACCGGACGGTCGCCGGCGGCCGGGCGGTCATGGCCGCGTCCGCGGACGACGAGTTGCCGGGCCGGCTGCGCGCGGTGGGCCTGTCCTCGGGTGCGGAGTGCATACGGGCCCTGTCGGGCGCGGCGGCCGAGCGCCGTCGCGACGGCCTCGGCAGGTTGCTGCCCGCCGACCCGGACCGCTTCGCCGCTGCGTGGCTCGTAGCTGCGGTGTACGCGACGGCGGCGGCCCGCTCCCTGCTGCCGGCGCTCTGGTCCCCGGTGGAACGGTCGGAGCAGGGGGAAGGCGCGTAGGGCCGGGCGGCAGAATGCGGGCGAAAGAGAACCAAAATGCCGCATCAGGCGTCTGACCAGGTATGAAGAGACCGATAGCACCGCGTGGACGCCTCGGTCCCGAGCTTCGCCCCCTCCGTCGGCTGGTGGCGGCGCGGGCTGCCGCGGCAGTCGTCCGGGTGCGGACGCGCAGGGCCGACCGGTCGCGTCCGCGCCTCGGTCTGCCGCGCACCCGACGGGGTCAGCGCAGGCTGGTGCAGTCGGCGATGCTCGGGGCCGTGCTCGCGCTCGCCCCGGCGACGTGGATGCACCTGTCCTCCCACGACCGGATCCGTACGGTCGCGGAGGTCCCGGCGCAGGACGTGGCCGTGGTCTTCGGCGCCGGCCTGTGGGAGGGCCGCCCCACCCCGTATCTGGCGCACCGGCTGGACGCGGCGGTCGAGCTGTACGAGCGGGGCAAGGTCAAGGTGGTCCTGGTCACCGGGGACAACAGCCGCGAGGAGTACGACGAGCCCAGCGCGATGCGGACGTACCTCACCGAGCGCGGCGTGCCGGACGGCCGCATCGTCAGCGACTACGCCGGATTCGACACCTGGGACTCCTGCGTGCGCGCCAAGGAGATCTTCGGCGTCGACCGCGCCGTCCTGGTCACCCAGGGCTTCCACATCCGACGGGCCCTCGCGCTCTGCGACTCGGCGGGCATCGAGGCGTACGGGGTCGGGGTCGCCGAGCGCCGCGACGCGACCTGGTACTACGGCGGCGCGCGGGAGTTGGCGGCGGCGGGCAAGGCGGCGTTGGACGCGGCGCTCAAGCCGGACCCGCGGTTCCTGGGCGCGCAGGAGACGGGCGTGCACCGGGCGCTGGCGTCGGCCGGGGACTGACGCGGGCCGGACGGGGCCGACCTGACGCCGCCCCTGCCTCGGGAGCGGACACGCTGACGAACGGACGCAGGCTCGCGTCGCCACCCCGGGCGCGCGACAGTGGCCCCATGGCACACCTGGAACAGGACGTGACGACCCTGCTCAACCGTCACGCCGAGGCGCTTGCGCTCTTCACCGACCGCGTCCACGCCGTGCGGCCCGACCAGTGGGGCGAGCCGACGCCCTGCACCGAGTGGTCCGTGCGCGACCTCGTGAACCACCTCACCGCCGAGCAGCTCTGGGTGCCCGACCTGGTGACCGACGGCGCCACCCCCGCGGACGTCGGCGACGCGTACGAGGGCGACGTGCTCGGCAAGGACCCGCGGGCCGTCTGGGACGCGGCGGCCCGCGCCGCGCGGAAGGCGTTCGCCGCGCCGGGCGCGCTGGAGCGGACCGTGTGGCTGTCGTACGGGGAGACCCCGGCCGTCGCGTACTGCGCCCAGATGACGACGGACGCGGTGGTGCACGCGTGGGATCTGTCGCGGGGGATCGGCGCGTCCGAACGGCTGCCGGACGATCTGGTGAACTTCGCGCTCGACGAAGTGACGCCGTACGCGTCGGGCCTGTCCAAGACGGGTCTGTTCGCCCCGCCGGTCGAGCCGCCGCCGGGCGACAGCCACCAGGCGAGGCTCCTCGCGCTCCTGGGCCGCGCCTGAATTTCCGCGCCCGAGCTTTCCCCTGCGGGAGCGCCGACCACTGCGCCCCGGCGACGGGTTACCCGCGCAGTCCCTCGCGCCGCTGAACCCGCCGTTCTGCCGCGGGATCGTTGGTCGCTGCGGCCCCGTGGTGGCTTGTCGCGCAGTTCCCCGCGCCCCTGACTCACCCGCCGTTCCCCTACAGGATCGTTGGTCACTGCAGCCCGGTGGGGCATGTTCGCGCAGTTCCCCGCGCCCCCAAAATCCCACGCCCTTCGGGCGTAGGGGGCGGAATGAGCCGCTGTGGACGACTCGCAGGTGACCGCCCGGGGCAGCGAATCAGGCGCGCGGGGAACTGCGCGACAAGCCCCCCACCGGGGCGCGGAGAGACCAACGATTCCGTAGGGGAACGGCGGGTGAGTCAGGGGCGCGGGCGCCGCGAAAAGGCATCACCGGGGCGCGAGGGTCAGGCGCGGGGGGACGTTTCGGAGGTGAGCCAGGTCAGGTACGTCGAGGTCGCGGCGATCACCGGGAGCGCGATGACCTCCGGCGGGTCGTAGTCGTGCGCAGCGACGAGATGCGCCTCCAGCTCCGCGTACCGCCGCGGCACCGTCTTGAACAGCACCTGCCACTCCTGCGTCGTCTCGACGGCGTCACGCCAGTGGAAGACGGAAGTGACGGGCGCGGAGATCTGCGCGCAGGCCGCGAGTCCCGCCTCCACCGCGCCGCGCGCCAGCTCCGCCGCCTTCTCGGCGCTGTCGGTGGTGGTCAGCACGGCCAGGGCGACGGCGTCGGCGGGGTCGGGGTCGGGGTCGGTCATGCGCACACCGTACGCACGCGCGGTGCGTCACACGGCGTACGGCCGCTCGCTCCGCGCGTTCCGCAGTGCGTGCGCCCACCAGGCGAGCCGGTCGAGCAGCGCCTTGGCGGCGGCGTCGCAGGCCGTCGGGTCCTTGTGGCGCCCTTCGCCGTCGAAGTCCCCGTGGGCGTTGTGGAAGGAGACCGTGTCCCGCACGGTCGTGGCGTGCAGTTCGGCGAAGACCTGCCGCAGGTGCTCGACGGCCCGCAGGCCGCCGGACACCCCGCCGTAGGAGACGAAGGCGACGGGCTTGGCGTGCCACTGCGCGTAGTGCCAGTCGATCAGGCTCTTGAGGGCCGCGGGGTACGAGTGGTTGTACTCGGGCGTCACGACGACGAACGCGTCGGCCTGCGCCAAGGTCGCCGAGACCCCCGCCAGGCCCTCGGGCGCCGCCACGCCGAGCGCCGACGGAAGGTCCAGCTCGGCCAGGTCGACGACGGAGACGTCCAGGTCATCGCGGTTCTGCGCATGGCGTAGGAACCACCGGACGATCACGGGTGCGAAGCGGCCGGGGCGATTGCTGGCGACGATGACGGCCAGACTCAACGGGTGCGGGTGCGGGTGCGGGTTCGAGCCCGACTGCGAGCGGGCAGGGGCGAGTTGCGGGTTCTCCCGCTTGGTCGTGTCCATGGGAGAGAGGCTCTGACCTCAAGTCCGCTTGAGGTCAAGCCGGCCCCGCGGCCCCGCCCGGCGGGCCGCGTCACCCGATCGGCGCGCGCCGCGGGTAAATCCAGGACACCCCACCTGACCTGCGGTGACGCTCCACGTCCAGGACGCCACGCCGGGCAATGGGGCGTGATCTGATGACTTATCAGCATGCGGTGGGGGCGGCCGGCGCCTTATCTCGGAGGAGACGGACCACATCGCCGCGCTCCGGAGGAGACCATGCGCACCACCGCCCGCCTGCTGTCCAGCGCCGCGCTCGCCACCGCGACCATAGGGCTCGGTCTCGGCGCCTCGGCAGCGCACGCCGAGGACGGCGGTGGCGGCCGGCTGGAGGTCTTCCCGTCCACCGCCGAGCCCGGCACGACGATCACCGTCAACACGACCGCCTGCGGCAAGGACGGCCACGGCACCGGGGACGCCCGTTCGCTCGGGGTGGACGAGTTCCACCTCTCCCCCGGCTCCCACCGGGAGTCCGTGGTCGGCGAGTTCCAGGCGCCCCACAGCATCGAGTCGGGCAGCTACCGCGTCGAAGTGCGTTGCAAGAACGGCAAGCGCAGCTCGGGCGACGTGGTGATAAGGCACAAGTCGGGTGACCGGGACAACCAGGGGTCGGGCGAGCAGCGCCACGACGAGCCCAGTGGCCACGTGCGGACCGGTCTCGGCGGCAGCGTGGGCCCGGACACCACCCAGATCGCGGTGGGTGTGGCCGTACTGGCCGCTGCCGCCGCCGGCGGGACCCTGCTTCTGCGGCGTCGGGCGAGAGGCGCGCAGGGCAGCTGACGGGCCGCCTCGCGCGCCCCACGTTCCCGCCCCGTCCCCGCTCCCGTCGGCCCCGGCCCAGCTCGGCCCGACGGGAGCGGGGCACAACCGCACCTCCACACAACTAGCACCTCAGACACCTCACATACCGCAAGCACCACATGCACCTCATGCACCTCATGCACCTCACGCACGCCCTCACCACGGAGGACCGTTGGGCTCCCAGGCCAAGGGGTGGTGCATCGCCGCCGCCGTCTGCACCGGGCTGTGGCTCGTCCACGACGGCGCGCAGAACGTCACGCCGCCTTCCCCCTCCGCCGCGCAGGCGTTCGCCGCCGGCCCCCGCACGCACACGGACGCCGCGGCCGACCCGCTGCCGCCGTCCGCACCCCTGCGGCTGCGCGTCCCCGACATCGACGTGGACGCCCCGATGACGGGCCTCGGCCTGGATTCGAAGGGCGGCCTGGAGGTGCCGCCGGCCGAGCAGGGCAATCTGGTCGGCTGGTTCCGCAACGGCACGCCGCCGGGCTCCCGCGGCACGTCCGTCGTCGCCGGGCACGTCGACAACGCCAAGGGCCCCGCCGTCTTCTACGCACTCGGCGCCCTGGAGAAGGGCCACCGCATCGAGGTGGTGCGGGCGGACGGACGGGTGGCGGTGTTCACCATCGACGCCATCGAGGTGTACGAGGCCGACGAGTTCCCCGACGCGAAGGTGTACGGCGCCAAGGACCGTGCGGAGCTGAGGGTGATCACCTGCGGCGGCGGGTTCAACAAGAAGAGCGGCTACCAGGGAAATGTGGTCGCCTTCGCCCACCTCATCGGCGTCAAGCCGGTCCAGGACCCGACGGACGCGGTGGGCGGGACGGACCCGGCCGGTACGGCTGGTGTTCCCGCCCGCTCCCCGGCCGGCCCCCGATGACCACCGTCGCCGCCCATTCGTCCGACGTCTCGACCCGCGCGGTCAAGCCGCCCCGCACCACCGCCTCCACCGCCGCGGCCGTCTGCCGCTGACCGGTCTCGAACAGCAGCGAGCCGCCCGGCGCCAGCCAGCTCCGCGCCCCGGCCGCAACGCGGCGCAGCACGTCGAGGCCGTCCCTGCCGCCGTCGAGGGCGACCCTCGCCTCGTACACCCGCGCCTCGGCCGGCAGGAAGTCGATCTCGTCCGTCGGCACGTACGGCACGTTCGCCAGCAGTACGTCCACGGTGCCGCGCAGGCGGTCGGGCAGCGCCGCGTACAGGTCGCCTCCGTAAGCCCGGCCGTCGAAGCCCGCCACGTTGCGGCGCGCACAGCGCACCGACGCCGGGTCGATGTCCGCGGCGTGCAGTTCGACCCCGCCCCCGGCCCCCGCTCCGGCTCCAACCCCCGCTCCAACCCCGCCCCCGGCCCCGGCCCTTCGGGCGACGCCGGCGGCCACGGCCGCGCCCAGGGCTCCGGAGCCGCAGCACAGGTCGACGACGACCGCCCCCGGCCGGGCCGCGACGAGGGCGTGCCGCACCAGGAACTCCGTACGGCGCCGCGGTACGAAGACCCCCGGGTCGACCTCGACGCGCAGTCCGCAGAACTCGGCCCAGCCGAGCACGTGTTCCAGCGGCAGCCCGGCGACGCGCCGCTCGACCAGGGCGGCCAGGGCGGCGGGTCGGTCCGACCGACGGTCCGCGGCGGCGAGCAGCAGTCGCGCCTCCTCCTCCGCGAAGACGCACCCGGCCGCGCGCAGCCGCGCGACGACCACCTCAAATGAAGAAGCAGAAGGAGCAGAAGAAGCGGAAGGAACAGAAGCGTCCGACGGATCAAGGGGCAGCGGAACGTACGACATGGGAGCGGCCTTTCGGAACCACGAAGGGCGCTCCTCGGGTCACCGGCTCCGGTGTCCCGAAAGGGCCGCAGGCCCGTGCGAGGGGAACGCCCGATCTGTCACGGCAGTGATGGGTCCCACCTCCTCGATCGGTCCCGCCCGGCTCGGGCGAGGGGACGGCCACACTATCCGACGCTCCCCCGCAGCGCACCCGCGCCGACCGCTCACCTCAGGTCGGACGCCTCGAAGACCGCCCGAGCCGCATCGGCCTCCAACTGCTCCATCCGCCGGGCGAGCGAGTCGAAGGTGTGGCCGCCGGTGCGCAACAACCCGGCCGCGCGCGAACGTCGGACGCCGGCGTCCACCGCGTGCCAGATGAGCGGGTTGTCGGCGAAGGTGCTCGGGTCGATCTCGACCCGGCCGCCGCGCGCGTCCCGCAGCACCACCCGCTGCGCGACGCCGCCGCGCCGCTCGACCTGGACCAGCCGGTGCGTGTCGATCCGGCGCTCCCGCAGCAGACCGCGCACCGACAGCCAGTCGGGCCCCGCGGTCACCCGGGGCGGGTACAGCACGACGAACAAGGCGGCGCCCAGGGTGCACCACAGGGCGCCCCGCGGTGCGGTGAGGGTGCCGGCACCGAGGTCCACGAGGTGGAGCAGGAGGAGGAGTGCGAGTGCGCAGAAGCCGGCCGCCCACAGGTCGGGGACCCATCTCCGGTCCTCGGCGAGCACGTCCCCGTCACCCGAGGAACCACCGCCCGAGGAACCGCCGCCGGACGAACCGGCACCAGAGGAACCGGCACCGGAGGAACCGCCGTCAGAGGCCGCGCCTTCAGAAGCGCCGTCGCCTCCCCGGCGCCCGCCGAAACCGTCTCGGTCTCCGCCGTCCTCCAGACCGCCGCCGCGGGCTCGACTCTCCATGGCCCGGACGGTAGGCCGTCGCCCGCACGCCGGCCGCGACCCGACGATTTCCTGACGTGTTCCCTACGCCCCGCGTCAACATCCCGTGAAGACCGGCCCTTTGGGCGCAAGAGTCATGACAAAACGATGCGCACGGCGAAAAACGCTCCCTCACGCTGGGGTGCCGCCCTCATGGCGAGGGCCACCAGGGAGGGATTGACCACGATGACCAGCATGTCCACGTCGTCGGGAGCCTCCGGAGACGCGGCCACGCCGACTCCGCACGCCCCCGCCAGACCCGACGAACCCGACGGCTCCGACGGCTCCGACGGCTCCACTGAGCCAGACCGGCCAGACCAGCCGGACCGGCCAGAGCAGGTCGACCGGCGCGAGAAGCACCGGCTGACCTCGCTCCAGGGCCTGGCCGCCCTGTCGCTGGACGCGATGGCATCGGTGGCGTACGGCCCGGAGGCCATCGTGCTCGTCCTCGCCGCCGCCGGCGCGGCCGGGCTGGGCTTCACCCTCCCCGTGACCCTGGCGATCGCCGCGCTGCTCGCGGTGCTCGTGGCCTCGTACCGCCAGGTCATCGCCGCATTCCCGGACGGCGGCGGCTCGTACGCGGTCGCCCGCCGGCACCTGGGCCGGCGCACCTCGCTGACGGCCGCCGCCTCCCTCGTACTCGACTACGTCCTGAACGTCGCCGTGTCGGTGACCGCCGGCGTCGCCGCGCTGACCTCCGCCTTCCCCTCCCTCTACGACGACCGGCTGTGGCTGTGCGCCGGCGTCCTGATCCTGGTGACGGGGATCAACCTGCGGGGCATCGTCGATTCCGCGAAGGCGTTCGTCGTCCCGACGGCGGTGTTCGTGGGATCGATCCTGGCCCTCATCGTGATCGGGCTGTTCCGCAGCGCGCCGGTGTCCACCCAGACCGCGGCCGGCCACGCCTCCGCCCTGGGCGACGACGCCACCACCGTCGGCGCGCTGCTCCTGCTGAAGGCCTTCGCGTCCGGCTGTTCGGCCCTGACGGGCGTGGAGGCGGTCGCCAACGCCGTGCCGTCCTTCCGCGCGCCCGCCGCCCGCCGCGCCCAGCGCACCGAAGTCGCGCTCGGCGCGCTCCTGGGCGTCATGCTGATCGGGCTGTCCATCCTCATCGGCCGCTTCCACCTCCAGCCGGTGGAGGGCGTGACCGTGCTGGCGCAGCTCGCGGACGCCTCGCTCGGCCACAACTGGGGCTTCTACGTGGTGCAGTTCGCCACGGTCGTCCTGCTGGCGCTGGCCGCGAACACCTCCTTCGGCGGGCTGCCGGTGCTGATGTCCCTGCTGGCGCGGGACAACTACCTGCCGCACGTCTTCCGTCTGAAGGCCGACCGCGAGGTGCACCGGCACGGCGTGCTGACGCTGGCCGCGGTCGCGGCGCTGCTGCTGTTCTTCTCCGGCGGCGACACCAACACCCTGGTGCCGCTGTTCGCGATCGGCGTCTTCGTCGGCTTCACCATCTGCCAGGCCGGCATGGTCGTCCACTGGCGCGCCGAACGCTCCGCGCGCTGGCGGCTCAAGGCCGCCCTGAACGGTCTGGGCGCCGTGCTGACCGGAGTGAGCACGGTCGTGGTCACCGCGACCAAGTTCACCGAGGGCGCCTGGCTGGTCGTCATCGCGCTGCCGCTGCTGGTGCTGCTCTTCGAGCGGGTCCACCGGGCGTACGGGAGCATCGACGACCGGATCGGCCTGGGGCGGGTGCCCGAGGCCCCGCACCGGGACCGCTCCCTGGTCATCGTGCCGGTGTCGCACCTGTCCCGGCTCACCTGCGAGGCGGTGAACGCGGCAGTGTCCCTGGGCGACGAGGTGCGGGCGGTGACGGTCACCCACGACGACGCGGAGGACCGGGAGGCGGCGCGGGAGCTGCGCCGCGACTGGGAGCGGTGGAACCCGGGCGTGGAGCTGGTGGAGCTGCGCTCGGAGCACCGGACCATAGGGCGTCCGGTGTCCCAGTACGTGAGGAGGGTGTACCAGTACCACCCCGGCACCCGGGTGACGGTGTTGATACCGGAGGTGGAGCCGGACCGCTGGTGGCAACGGCTGCTCCAGAACCAGCGGGGCGCGGTGCTGGCGCACGCGGTGCGCCGGGACACGCAGGCGGTGATCTGCCGACTGCGGTTCCGACTGCCGGGCCCGGGCCCCACCCCGTACGACCGCAAGACCCTGAACGTGCCCACCGACCGAGCTGCCCAAGACCCGCCCATCGACCGGACCACCCACAACGCGCCCACCGACCCGACCGACTGAGTCGGCATCGGGACCGACCGCTTCCGCGACTGACGGTCCGTTCACAACGGTCCGTTCATAAGTACGACACGAAAGACCCGACCTCTTGTCGTGCACTTGCCAACCACTGATGCTACGTTCCCTCCGCACGGCCCCGTCCGCCGGCTGGCGCGACGGGTGACCCCCCACCCTCCTGGAGCGATACGTGGAACGTCGCAACTTCCTACGCGGAGCGGTCATCGGAGCATCGGCCACCGCCTTCGGCGGCTCGCTGTGGCGGGGCGCTGCCCTCGCCGACCCCGCCCAGCCCGGCCCCGGCCCCTACGGCGCGCTGCGGCCGGCCGACACCAACGGCATCCAGCTGCCGAACGGGTTCACCAGCCGGGTGGTCGCCCGCTCGGGGCAGCGGGTCGGCCCCAGCTCGTACACCTGGCACGGCGCGCCCGACGGCGGCGCGTGCTTCGCCGACGGCACCGGCTGGATCTACGTGTCGAACGCGGAGCTGTCCACCGGAGGCGGCGCGGGCGCGGTGCGCTTCTCCTCCTCCGGCGCGATCACCGACGCCTACGGCATCCTGTCGAACACCCGGCGCAACTGCGCCGGCGGCGCGACCCCGTGGAACACCTGGCTGTCCTGCGAGGAGGTGGGTCGCGGCTACGTCTTCGAGACGGACCCCTGGGGCGTCAAGGCGGCGGTGCGCCGGGACGCGATGGGCCGGTTCGTGCACGAGGCGGCGGCGGCCGACCCGGTCCGCAAGACGATCTATCTCACCGAGGACGAGTCGAACGGCTGCCTCTACCGCTTCACCCCCACCACCTGGGGCGACCTCTCCGCCGGCAAGCTCCAGGTGCTGGTGGCGGGCTCCGCGACGTCCGGGAGCTACCGGTGGGCGGACGTCCCGGACCCGGACGGCTCCCCGACCGCGACCCGCAGCCAGGTGTCGGGGGCGAAGAAGTTCAGCAGCGGCGAGGGCTGTCACTACGCCGACGACAAGGTGTGGTTCACCACCAAGGGCGACAACCGGGTCTGGCAGCTCAACCTGACCAGCAGCACGTACGAGTTGGCGTACGACGACTCCCTCGTCACCGGCGGCAGCGCGCCGCTCACGGGGGTGGACAACGTGACCGCCGCCGCGTCCGGGGACCTCTTCGTCGCCGAGGACGGCGGGAACATGGAGATCTGCGTCATCACCCCGACCGGGGTCATCGCACCGTTCCTGAGGATCAACGGCCAGTCGTCGTCGGAGATCTGCGGACCGGCCTTCACGCCGAACGGGTCGCGGCTGTACTTCTCCAGCCAGCGCGGCACCACCGGCTCGTCGTCCGACGGGATCACCTATGAGGTGACGGGCCCCTTCCGCACCTGAAGCCCGCCCGCACCCGCTTCGGCGGGGTTCAACCCGCCGGCGCCTCCGCCGGAGCGCCGCCCCGCAACAGGGCGGCGCCCAGCGGGGTGAGGGTGTGCAGCACGGCATTGCCGTGGCGCAGGGTCAACACCAGCCCGGCCTCGCGCAGCACGGCGGCGTGTTGACTGGCCGACGCGAGCGAGACGCCCGCCCTGCGGGCCAGTTCGCTGGTGGTGCAGCCGTACCGGATGGCCTGGAGCACGACGGAACGGGTGTGACCGACGAGCCGGCCGAGCGAGGGCCCGAGCGCCGAAGACCCCTCGCCGAAGGCGGGGTCGGGCGCGTGGGCCACCGGATAGACCAGGACGGGCGGCAGCGTCGCGTCCCGCAGCACCACGGGGGTGCCGCGGCAGAAGAACGACGGCTGGAGCAGCAGCCCGCGCCCGTCGAGGTGCAGTTCCCGGTCGACCGGGTAGTCCGCCTCCAGGACGGGCGCGCACCAGCGCAGCACCGGCGGCAGCGAGCCCAGCAGCTCGCCCGCCCCGCCGTCGAGCAGCGCCCGGCCCCGCACCGCCCGGTCCGCCTCGACCCTGGCCTGAATGTGCGGCCAGTACGGCTCGATCGCCGCCCGGTGGTATCCGCGCAGGGCCGAAAGCAGTCGGCACAGCGCTTGCGGCGCACCCTCGGCGAGACCGCTGAGAACGGCCGTTCCCGAAGGGGCCGCGGAGCCGAAAGGAGGGCCCGACGCAGGGCCGGACGCACGGGCCGATGCACGTGCTACTGACACCAGGGTCAGTTCGGAATGTAACCGCGCGGGCGCGGTGGCCCGTATCGCCTCCAGGCCGGATTCCAGCCCGCCGCCGGCCTCGGGCGGGGTCAGAAAGTCCGGAAAATATCCCTTGGGCGGTACCAGTGCGGCTAGCAGGTTTGTTTCACCGTTCAACCGGGCACGGGTTTCCGTACGCCATTCCCCGAACATCAGGGCACGGCGACGCTCCCGCAATCGATGAAAACTGAGAATCGTTTCCCACAGGACATCCGGTTTTGCCGCCATTCTCACTCTGGCCAGATCGTCGCCGGTGAAATGGATACGGAGCACTGAACCCCCACTGTTGCACTAGCAATCGCCCCCTACCCCTGAGTATGCACGTCATCACAACCGGTTACCAGGGAGTTTCAGCCAGAGTTGAAATGTCTCGCCCAGCCCGGGTGCGAACCGAAATCCTGTACCGCGTCGGGCAGGTTCCTTCTGTCTCCGATGGACGAGGCGAAGACCGTGGGGGGCTTTGCACGTCCGGCGGCGGGTGACAGAAGGTGCGGCTCCCTGTCCGGCCGGGGTAATGGGGCGCGGCCTGAGGATGGGGATCCACGGGCCGCGCCCCGCCCATGTTGGACGGAATGTCAGCCTCCGCCGTTTGCGGCGTCTGAAGAGCTGAATTCAGAAGACACTTTGTGGAAGTCCACTAAACATCACACGAGTCACGCTGCGCCTTCGTGCGCCTTCGCACGAAGAAGGAGCGGGCGCCCCGCACATGGCGCCCGCTCCTCGTCTTTCGTGCCGCGGCCCGGCCGCGGCCTCCCCGTCAGCGGGAGTCGCTGCCCCGTGAAACCACGGTCGCGCGCCCCGCCTCCAGCCGTGCCACCGGCACCCGGAACGGCGAGCAGGACACGTAATCCAGCCCCACCTCGTGGAAGAAGTGCACCGACTCGGGGTCGCCGCCGTGCTCGCCGCAGACGCCGAGCTTCAGCCCCGGACGGGTGGCCCGCCCCGCCTCCACCGCGCTGCGCACCAGCGATCCAACGCCGTCCTTGTCGATGGTCTCGAAGGGCGAGACCCCGAAGATGCCCTTCTCCAGGTACGCGGTGAAGAAGCTGGCCTCCACGTCGTCGCGGGAGAAGCCCCACACGGTCTGGGTGAGGTCGTTGGTGCCGAAGCTGAAGAACTCCGCGGCCTCCGCGATCTGAGCGGCGGTCAGCGCCGCGCGCGGCAGCTCGATCATCGTTCCGAGCGCCAGCTTCAGCGAGGTGCCGGTGGCCGCCTCGACCTCGGCGATGACCCGCTCCGCCTCGTCCCGGACGATCTCCAGCTCCTGGACCGTGCCCACCAGCGGGATCATGATCTCGGCGCGCGGGTCGGCCTTGGCGTCCTTGCGGGCGGCGGCGGCCTCGGCGATCGCGCGCACCTGCATGGCGAACAGCCCGGGGATGACCAGCCCGAGCCGGACGCCGCGCAGCCCCAGCATCGGGTTCTGCTCGTGCAGCCGGTGCACGGCCTGGAGCAGGCGCAGGTCGTTCTCGTTGTGGTCCTTGCGGGACTCGGCGAGCGCGACGCGCACGGACAGTTCGGTGATGTCCGGCAGGAACTCGTGCAGCGGCGGGTCGAGCAGCCGTACCGTCACCGGCAGCCCGTCCATCGCCTCGAACAGCTCGATGAAGTCCTTGCGCTGGAGGGGCAGCAGCTTCTCCAGCGCCTCGGCGCGCTCCTCGTCGTGGTCGGCGAGGATGAGGCGCTCCACCATCTCCCGGCGCTCACCGAGGAACATGTGCTCGGTGCGGCACAGCCCGATGCCCTGGGCGCCGAACCGCCGGGCGCGCAGCGCGTCCTCGGCGTTGTCCGCGTTCGCCCGCACCCGCAGCCGGCGCACCCGGTCCGCGTACGCCATGATCCGGTGCACCGCGCCGACCAGTTCGTCGGCGTCGTCCGCGCCCGCGTGCATCCGGCCCTCGAAGTACTCGACGACCGGGGACGGCACGACGGGCACCTCCCCGAGGTACACCTTGCCGGTGGAACCGTCGATGGAGACCACGTCGCCCTCCTCGACCACGGTGCCGTTCACCGTCATCCGACGCCGCTTGGTGTCGACCTCCAGCTCCTCGGCGCCGCACACGCACGTCTTGCCCATGCCGCGGGCGACGACGGCGGCGTGCGAGGTCTTGCCGCCGCGCGAGGTCAGGATCCCCTCGGCGGCGATCATCCCGTCCAGGTCGTCCGGGTTGGTCTCGCGCCGGATGAGGATGACCTTCTCCCCCGAGCGCGACCACTTGATCGCGGTGTACGAGTCGAAGACCGCCTTGCCGACCGCGGCGCCCGGGGAAGCGGCGATGCCCCGCCCCAGCAGGGTCACCGGAGCGTCCTCGTCGAAGCGGGGGAACATCAGCTGGGCGAGCTGGGCCCCGTTGACCCGCTGCAGCGCCTCGGCCTCGTCGATCAGGCCCTGGTCGACGAGTTGGGTGGCGATCCGGAAGGCGGCGCCCGCGGTCCGCTTGCCCACCCGGGTCTGGAGCATCCACAGCCGGCCGCGCTCGATCGTGAACTCGATGTCGCACAGGTCCAGGTAGTGGTTCTCCAGCGTCTCCATGATCCGCATGAGCTGGTCGTACGACGCCTTGTCGATGGACTCCAGGTCGGCGAGCGGCACGGTGTTGCGGATGCCGGCCACGACGTCCTCGCCCTGGGCGTTCTGCAGGTAGTCGCCGTAGACGCCCTGCTGTCCGCTGGCCGGGTCGCGGGTGAAGGCGACGCCGGTGCCGGAGTCCGGGCCGAGGTTGCCGAAGACCATCGAGCAGACGTTGACGGCGGTGCCCAGGTCGTTGGGGATGCGCTCCTGGCGGCGGTAGAGCTTGGCGCGGTCGCCGTTCCACGACTCGAAGACGGCCTTGATCGCGAGGTCCATCTGCTCGCGGGCGTCCTGCGGGAAGTCCCGCCCCGCCTGTGCCTTGACGATCTTTTTGAAGTGCTTGACCAGCTTCTTCAGGTCGTCCGCGGCCAGATCGGTGTCCACGGTGACGCCCTTGGCGGCCTTCGCCTCCTCCAGCGCCTCCTCGAAGAGTTCGCCGTCGACGCCGAGGACGGTCTTGCCGAACATCTGGATGAGCCGGCGGTACGAGTCCCAGGCGAAGCGCTCGTCCCCGGCCTGCTGGGCGAGCCCGGCCACGGACGCGTCGGACAGTCCGATGTTGAGGACGGTGTCCATCATGCCGGGCATGGAGAACTTGGCACCGGAGCGGACCGACACGAGGAGGGGGTCGTCGGCCTGCCCGAGCTTCTTGCCCATCTTCCCTTCGAGGGCGTCGAGGTGCGCACTCACCTCGGCGCGCAGCGCCGGCGGCTCGTCGCCGCTGTCCAGGTAGACCTTGCACGCCTCGGTGGTGATCGTGAAGCCCGGAGGGACGGGCAGGCCGAGGTTGGTCATCTCGGCGAGGTTGGCTCCCTTGCCGCCGAGGAGGTCCTTGAGGTCGCGATTGCCTTCGGTGAAGTCGTAGACGAACTTCTGCCCTTGGAGCTCTTTGGTTTCCGACACGGCTCTCGACTCCTCCGAGGCTCGCTGGCTGCCCTGACGGCGAGGAACATACCCAGATCGAAGGCGTCTGGGTACGTCCACTTGGTCGTCATACGGCTGTAACCACTCGTCCGCCACCGGATCGAAAGTGAACTGATGGGCCGGCGGCCGAGAAGCTTTGCTTCATGACTTGAAGCCAAGGAAACGGGTCGTCACGCACGAGCGGGGAGGAAGCGGGGAAGAGTCGACGGAAGGTGAAGGAGTGCTCCACCTTGTGAACGCAGAGAGCCTGGCACGCAGTGCCACTCGTCTGAGATGTGGACTTAACCTTTGAGCGCTCATCTGAGCGCAACCCTTATCAAGGGTGGCGAGAATCACGCGCCGCCGAGGCGGCTCGTTCCATCATCCGGACGAGCGTCCCGCCGCTGACCGCCCTGCCCGGCACCCTCGATCCGGCGGGGCGGTCAGCCCCCGGAGGTGTCCAGCTCCGCGTCGGCGCTGACGCTCGCGCAGTCGTACGGATCCTTCAGCCAACCGTCCGGCAGGACGACGCGGTTGTTGCCCGAGGTACGGCCACGGGGCCCGTCCGCGCCCGCCGGCCACGGCTGGTCCAGGTCCAGCAGCGCCAACTGCTCGTCCAACTCCGCGAGGGACGAGGTGATCGCCAGCCGCTTGCGCATCTCGGAGCCCACGGCGAAGCCCTTCAGATACCAGGCCACGTGCTTGCGGAAGTCGATGACACCGCGTGCCTCGTCCCCGATCCACTCCCCCAGCAGCTCCGCGTGCCGGCGCATCACCGCGGCGACCTCGCGCAGGGTGGGCGCCGCGCGCTGCGAGCCGCCCTCGAAGGCGGCGACGAGGTCGGCGAAGAGCCAGGGCCGGCCCAGGCACCCCCGGCCGACCACCACGCCGTCGCACCCCGTCTCGCGGACCATCCGCAGCGCGTCGTCGGCGGACCAGATGTCGCCGTTGCCGAGCACCGGAACCTCCGGGACGTGCTCCTTCAGCCGGGCGATGGCGTCCCAGTCGGCCGTACCGCCGTAGTGCTGGGCCGCGGTGCGGCCGTGCAGGGCGATCGCGGTGACGCCCTCGTCCACGGCGATCCGTCCGGCGTCCAGATACGTGATGTGGTCGTCGTCGATGCCCTTGCGCATCTTCATCGTGACCGGCAGGGAGCCGGCGTTGCCCACCGCCTCGTGCAGGATGGCGCGCAGCAGGGGCCGCTTGAACGGCAGGGCGGAGCCGCCGCCCTTGCGCGTCACCTTGGGGACGGGGCAGCCGAAGTTCAGGTCGATGTGGTCGGCCAGGTCCTCGTCCACGATCATCCGGACCGCCTTGCCGACGGTCACCGGGTCGACCCCGTACAGCTGGATCGAGCGCGGCGTCTCGCTCGCGTCGAAGTGGATCAGCTGCATGGTCTTCTCGTTGCGCTCGACCAGCGCCCGCGTGGTGATCATCTCGCTGACGAACAGCCCCTTGCCGCCGCTGAACTCCCGGCACAGGGTGCGAAAGGGTGCGTTCGTGATGCCGGCCATCGGCGCGAGCACCACCGGCGGCTGCACCGCGTGCGGCCCGATCGCCAACACGGACGGCACCGGGGACGCGGCCGGCTCCGCGGGCGCGGACGGCGTCGGTTCGGGGGACGGGGCGAGCGTGGTCATCCGTCCATTCTCGCGTATGGCGCACGGCGGAGGCGCAAAGGTCATTAGTTAACCGTACTATCGACATATGCCTGTGTCTGAGCTCACATCGCGGCGCCGACTGCTCGTGCTGGGCATCTGTTGCATGAGCCTGCTGATCGTCAGCCTCGACAACACCATCCTCAACGTGGCACTGCCGTCCATGGGCCGGGAGCTCGAAGCGTCCGTCTCCGGGCTCCAGTGGACGATCGACGCGTACACCCTGGTCCTCGCCTCGCTGCTGATGCTCGCCGGCTCCACCGCGGACCGCATCGGTCGGCGCCGGGTCTTCATGGCGGGCCTGGTGCTGTTCACCCTCGGCTCGGCCCTGTGCTCCGTCGCGCCGAGCCTGGAGCTGCTGGTGGTCTTCCGGATGGTGCAGGCCGTGGGCGGCTCCATGCTCAACCCCGTCGCCATGTCGATCATCACCAACACCTTCACCGACCCGGCCGAGCGCGCCCGGGCGATCGGGGTGTGGGGCGGTGTCGTCGGCATCTCGATGGCCGCGGGCCCGCTGGTCGGCGGGCTGCTGGTGGACACGGTCGGCTGGCGCTCCATCTTCTGGGTCAACCTGCCCGTGGGCCTGGCCGCGCTCCTGCTGACCTGGCGCTACGTCCCCGAGTCCCGCGCCCCCAAGCCGCGCCGCGCCGACCCCGTCGGCCAGCTGCTGGTGATCGCCCTGCTGGGCTCCCTCACCTACGCGATCATCGAGAAGAGCCCGGTGGCCGCCGCGTTCGCCGCGGGCGCGCTGATCGGCGTGCTGCTGTACGAGCCCCGGCGCCGGGAGCCCCTGATCGACCTGCGCTTCTTCCGCAGCGCCCCCTTCAGCGGGGCGACGGTGATCGCGATCGCCGCGTTCGCCGCCCTGGCCGGCTTCCTCTTCATGAACACGCTCTACCTGCAGGACGTCCGCGGCTACTCCGCCCTGCACGCCGGGCTCTACATGCTGCCGATGGCCGGCCTCACCTTCGTCTGCGCACCGCTGTCGGGGCGCATGGTCGGCAGCCGCGGCCCCCGGCTGCCGCTGCTGATCGCCGGCGTGACGATGGCGGCGAGCGGCCTGCTGTTCGCGATCTTCCAGGCCGAGACCTCGAACGCCCTGCTGTTCACCGGATACGTCCTGTTCGGCATCGGCTTCGGCCTGGTGAACGCGCCGATCACCAACACCGCGGTGTCCGGGATGCCGAGGTCGCAGGCGGGCGTGGCGGCGGCGGTGGCCTCCACCAGCCGCCAGATCGGCGCGACCCTCGGGGTCGCCGTCATCGGCACGGTGCTGGCGACCGGGGTCGCCACCGCGGCCGGGGCGGCGGCGCGCAGCACCGCGTACGCCGACTCCTTCCTCGACGCCAGCCGGACCGCCTGGTGGATCATCGCGGGCTGCGGGTTCCTGGTGCTCGTGGTGGGTGCGCTGACGACCGGCGCGTGGGCCCAGAGCACCGCGCTGAGCTGCGCGCACCGGCTGGAGGAGCCGGAGCCCAGCCCTGAGCCGTCCCGTACGTGAACGACGCGACCGGCCCCGGACCGCGTGCTGCGGTCCGGGGCCGGTCCATTGCTCGTGCTCCCCGCTACGGGGGGCCGCTCGGCTACGGAGCGCCGATCAGCCGTCCTGCTGCGCCGCGCCGTCCTCGGCCTGCTGCGGCTCGGTGGACTCGGACGCGGCGGCGGACTCGTCGCCCGTCGCGCGGCTGCGCATCTTGCGCAGCAGCTCCGCCTTCTGGTCAGCGGACGCCTGGCGGTCGGCGGAGCCTACGGGGCCGTTGCCCCGCTGATCGGCCCGGGACAGCTTCCTGCGCTGTCCACCCACGCCGAGGAGGTTGTTACGGCTCTTGGCCACGGTGTTCTCCCATCGTGGTGAGGAGTGACTTGGGGAATCGTCAGATGGGGCGGCGAATCGACCGCCGCGCTCTCACTCGTAGATCTGGAAGAACGAAGACATGTCAGGGACCTTACCCCCGCCCGGCTGCCGGAGGCACCTGGTTTTCCACCGGGCACGCGGGAGGCCGGCCGGGCCGTGCGCCCGACCGGCCTCCTGCTGCGTGTTCCGGTGCCTCAGCAGCCCAGCAGTCGGGCGCCGAGGTACGCCTGGATCTGGTCCAGCGAGACCCGCTCCTGCTGCATGGTGTCGCGCTCGCGCACGGTCACCGCGTTGTCGTCGAGGGTGTCGAAGTCGACGGTGACGCAGAACGGGGTGCCGATCTCGTCCTGACGGCGGTAGCGGCGGCCGATGGCGCCGGCGTCGTCGAACTCGATGTTCCAGTTCTTCCGCAGGTCGGCCGCGAGGCCCTTGGCCTTCGGGGAGAGCTGCGGGTTGCGGGAGAGCGGCAGCACCGCGACCTTCACCGGCGCGAGGCGCGGGTCGAGCCGCATCACGGTGCGCTTCTCCATGACGCCCTTGGCGTTCGGCGCCTCGTCCTCGTTGTACGCGTCGAGCAGGAAGGCCAGCATCGAGCGGCCGACGCCGGCGGCGGGCTCGATGACGTACGGGGTCCAGCGCTCGCCGGCCTCCTGGTCGAAGTACGACAGGTCGTGGCCGGACGCCTTGGAGTGCGCGTTGAGGTCGTAGTCCGTGCGGTTGGCGACGCCCTCCAGCTCACCCCACTCGCTGCCGCCGAAGCGGAAGCGGTACTCGATGTCGGCGGTGCGCTTGGAGTAGTGGGAGAGCTTCTCCTTCGGGTGGTCGTACCAGCGCATGTTCTCCTCGCGCAGGCCGAGGCCCGTGTACCAGTTCCAGCGCTGCTCCATCCAGTACTCGTGCCACGTCTCGTCCTCGCCCGGCTTGACGAAGAACTCCATCTCCATCTGCTCGAACTCACGGGTGCGGAAGATGAAGTTTCCGGGCGTGATCTCGTTGCGGAAGGACTTGCCCATCTGCGCGATGCCGAACGGCGGCTTCTTGCGCGAAGTCTGCTGCACGAGGGCGAAGTTGGTGAAGATGCCCTGGGCCGTCTCGGGCCGCAGGTAGGCGATGGAGCCGGAGTCCTGGGTCGGGCCGAGGTGGGTGGAGAGCAGGCCGGAGAACTGCTTCGGGTCCGTGAAGGCGCCCTTGGTGCCGCAGTGCGGGCAGTTGATGTCGGCGAGGCCGTTCTCGGGGGCCCGACCGCCGTGCTTCTCCTCGTACGACTCGATGAGGTGGTCCGCACGGTAGCGCTTGTGGCAGGAGGTGCACTCGGTCAGCGGGTCGGTGAAGGTCGCGACGTGGCCGGACGCCTCCCAGACCTCGGTCGCCAGGATCACCGACGAGTCGATGCCGACGACGTCCTCGCGGGAGGTGACCATGGCGCGCCACCACTGGCGCTTCAGGTTCTCCTTCAGCTCCACTCCGAGCGGCCCGTAGTCCCAGGCAGCGCGCTGACCACCGTAGATCTCGCTGCAGGGGTAGACGAAGCCACGGCGCTTGCTCAGGCTGACAATCGTTTCGATCTTGTCGGCGGCCACGGTGCTCTCTTCTAGGGAACGACGGCTAAGGGCGAATGCTTCAGGTTACCGGCGCTCGCACCCTCCGGATCAAATCGAGGGGCCCGTTCACGGACCGGGGAAGCTTGTTGACAATCGTTTCCACTTTTGTTGAAAATGAGTGTCATGAACATACGTCGCCCGATACCTACCGCCGCCGCTGCGGGAGCGGCCGTGCTCGGTCTGCTCGCCCTGTCTGCCTGCTCCGACGCCGGGGCCGCCGACGGCAAGGAGGGCGGGAAGCTGTCGGTCGTCGCGTCGTTCTACCCGATGCAGTACCTCGCCGAGCAGGTCGGCGGCGAGCACGTGAAGGTCACCACCCTCACGAAGCCGGGCGTCGAGCCCCACGACCTGGAGCTCAAGCCGCGCCAGACCGCGCAGCTCAGCGAGGCGGGGTACGTGCTGTACCTCAAGGGCGTGCAGCCCTCCGTCGACGGGGCCATCGAGAAGGCCGGCGTCAAGCACACCACGGACGCCGCGAAGCTGACCGACCTGGACGCCCACGGCGCCGAGCAGCCCGCCGAGAAGCCGGCGGACGACGGGCACGGGCACGACCACGCCGAGGGCGAGGAATCGGGCCACAGCGCCGACGACGGACACAACCACGGCGAGGACGGGGCCGACCCGCACGTCTGGCTGGACCCGGTGAAGTACGCGGAGATCGCCGAGGGCGTCGGCGCGGCCCTCGCCAAGGCCGACCCGGACAACGCCGCCGCGTACGAGAAGAACGCGGACGCGCTCGTCACGAAGTTGAAGGCGCTGGACGCCTCCTTCCGGGACGGGCTGAAGAACACCTCCACCAAGACCTTCATCACCACCCACTCCGCCTTCGGCCACCTCGCCGGCCGGTACGGGCTGGAGCAGGAGGGCGTCGCGGGCATCGACCCCGAGGCCGAGCCCTCCCTCGCCCGCATCAAGGAACTCCAGTCGATCGCCGAGAAGGACGGCGTCACCACGGTCTTCTTCGAGACGCTCGCCAGCGACCGCACCGCGAAGACCCTCGCCGCCGACACCGGGCTGAAGACGGACGTCCTGGACCCGCTCGAAGGCATCACCGACAAGTCCAAGGGTCGAGACTACTTCGAGGTCATGGAGGCCAACCTGACCGCGCTCAAGACCGCGCTGGGGGCGAAGTGAGCGCCCGGGGAGCACAGCAGCCGCCGGTCATCGCACTGCGCGGGGCACGGGCCTCGCTCGGGGCCCGGCCCGTGCTGCGCGGGGTCGACCTGACCGTGGAGCACGGCGAGGTCGTCGCACTGCTCGGCGCGAACGGCTCCGGCAAGTCGACCGCCGTACGCGCCGTGATCGGCCGGGTGCCGCTCTCCGAGGGCCGCGTCGAGCTGTTCGGCACCGAGCTGCGGCGCTTTCGCCAGTGGGCGCGGGTGGGGTACGTGCCGCAGCGCACCAGCGCCGCGAGCGGGGTGCCCGCGACCGTGCGCGAGGTCGTCACCTCCGGACGCCTCTCGCGCACCCGGCTCGGGCTGCTCAGCCGCGCCGACCGGGCCGCCGTGGATCGCGCGATCGAACTCGTCGGCCTCGACGACCGGGCGAAGGACTCCGTGGAGGCGCTCTCCGGCGGCCAGCACCAGCGGGTGCTGATCGCCCGCGCCCTCGCCTCCGAGCCCGAGCTGCTGATCATGGACGAGCCGATGGCCGGCGTCGACCTGGCCAGCCAGGAAGTCCTCGCCTCGACGCTGCGCGAGCAGGTCGCGGCGGGCACGACCGTGCTCCTCGTGCTGCACGAGCTGGGCGCGATCGAGCCGCTGATCGACCGGGCGGTGGTGCTGCGCGACGGCTGCGTCGTCCACGACGGCCCGCCCCCTAAGGCCGTGGGGCAGCACGCCCTGCCCGGCCACGACCACGTACATCCGCACGCGGCCGGCGAGCCGCTGCGCACCGGACTGCTGAGCTGAGCCATGGAAATCCTCGAAACGGCGTTCATGCAGCGGGCCCTGCTCGCGGCCCTGCTGGTGGGCGTCACCGCCCCCGCGATCGGCGTCTACCTGGTGCAGCGGCGCCAGGCGCTGCTGGGCGACGGCATCGGCCACGTCGCGATGACCGGCGTCGGCCTCGGCTTCCTGCTCTCCACCAGCCCCATCTGGACGGCGGCCGTCGTCTCCGTGGTCGGTGCGGTCGCGATGGAACTGATCAGGGCGTACGGGCGCACCCGCGGCGACATCGCGCTGGCGATGCTCTTCTACGGCGGCATGGCCGGTGGCGTGCTGCTGGTCAACCTCTCCGACGGCGGCTCCACGGCCAACCTCAGCTCCTTCCTCTTCGGCTCCCTGTCCGCGGTCTCCGACGCCGACCTGGTGGCGATCTCGCTGCTCGCGGGGTTCGTGGTGCTGGTCTCCGTCGGGCTGCGGCGCCAGCTCTTCGCGGTCAGCCAGGACGAGGAGTTCGCCCGGGTCACCGGGCTGCCGGTGCAGGCGCTGAACCTGCTGATCGCGGTCACGGCTGCGGTGACCGTCTCGGTCGCGATGCGGGTGGTCGGGCTGCTGCTGGTGAGCGCGCTGATGGTGGTGCCGGTGGCGGCGGCGCAGCAGGTGTCGCGGTCCTTCCGCGCGACGTTCGTGCTGGCGGTGGGGATCGGGGTGGTGGTGACGCTGGGCGGGACGACGGCGTCGTACTACCGGGACCTGCCGCCCGGGGCGACGATCGTGTTGCTGGCGATCGGGATCTTCGTGGCGCTGACGGCGTCGGCGCCACTCCTGCGGCGGGCCCCGCGGGAGCGGACCCCCGAATGCGCGGCGCCCCCGCGCGAGCCCAGCGTCCCGACACAACGCTAGCCCCCCGACGGTCCGCCGTCTGCGACCTGTCTGTGCGCCCCTGACGAACCCGCCGTAACCCTGCGGAGCGTTGGTCCCTGCGGCCCGTCTGTGGCTGAACCGGCCGCAAGGGCCACGGCGGGTTCGTCAGGGGCGCACGAAAATTGCGCGGGCGAGTGCGGAGAGGGGCGCGGGGCTTACGGAGCGTGGGCCGATGGTTCGGTCCGCGGGTGGCGGGCTGGCAGAATTGGGGGGACAGGGTACGCGGGCCATACGAGGAGGCACCTGTGACGACGGCGCCAACCGGCGGGAACACCGCCCCCGTGCGAGGCCGGTCCACCCGGCAGCGCGCCGCGGTGGCCGCGGCGCTCGACGAGGTGGACGAGTTCCGCAGCGCCCAGGAGCTGCACGACATGCTCAAGCACCGGGGCGACTCGGTCGGGCTGACGACCGTCTACCGCACGCTCCAGTCCCTCGCGGACGCGGGCGAGGTCGACGTGTTGCGCACCAGCGACGGCGAGTCCGTGTACCGCCGGTGTTCCACCGACGACCACCACCACCACCTCGTGTGCCGCGTCTGCGGCAAGGCGGTCGAGGTCGAGGGACCTGCCGTGGAGAAGTGGGCGGAGGCCGTCGCGGCGCAGCACGGCTACGTGAACGTGGCGCACACGGTGGAGATCTTCGGCACCTGCGCGGAGTGCGCCGCCGCCGGGAACTGACCCGGGCCGGCATGCTCACGGAGGAAGGCCCCGGAGGCGCACCGCCTCCAGGGGCCTTCAACGTCAGCCCGCGCTCTGCGCCGGGACCTCGTTCGGCTTCGCGCCCCCGAAGCGGCGGTCGCGCTGCGCGTACTCCAGGCATGCCCGCCACAGGTCGCGCCGGTCGAAGTCGGGCCACAGCACGTCCTGGAAGACCAGTTCGGCGTACGCGCTCTGCCAGAGCAGGTAGTTCGAGGTGCGCTGCTCGCCGCTGGGCCGCAGGAACAGGTCCACGTCCGGCATGTCCGCGTAGTACAGGTACTTCCGGAAGGTCTTCTCGGTGACCTTCGCCGGGTCGAGCCGGCCGGCCGCGACCTCCCGGGCGATCTTCTGCGCGGCGTCGGCGACCTCCGCCCGACCGCCGTAGTTGACGCAGAAGTACAGCGTCATGGCGTCGTTGTCCTTGGTCTGCTCCTGCGCGACCTGGAGCTCCTGCACCACGGACTTCCACATCTTGGGCATGCGCCCGACCCAGCGGATCCGGATGCCGAGTTCGTCCATCTCGTCGCGGCGGCGGCGGATGACGTCCCGGTTGAAGTTCATCAGGAAGCGGACCTCGTCGGGCGAGCGCTTCCAGTTCTCGGTGGAGAACGCGTACAGGGAGAGGTTCTTGACGCCCATCTCCAGGCAGCCCTTGAGCACGTCGAGCACGACGCCCTCGCCGACCTTGTGCCCCTCGGTCCTCGGCAGCCCGCGCTCCTTCGCCCAGCGGCCGTTGCCGTCCATCACGCAGGCCACGTGGTTGGGCACCAGTTCGGCGGGGATCCACGGGGGACGCTCGCCCGAGGGGTGCGGCTCGGGGACCTTGTACTCGCGGCGGGAACGGCCCAGGATTCCGCGTCGTGCCATGCGGCTCACTTCTCCTACACTTCTCGCTCGTACTGCTTCTGCTGCTTCTACTGCTGCTTGAGCTGCTTCGGGTGCTTCGACGTCACTTCTCGACGTACCGCAGGGAGCGCAGTCCGCGCTCCATGTGCCAGTGCAGATACGCGGAGACCAGCCCGCTGCCCTCCCGGATGTGCCGCGCCTCACAGGCGTCCGCCGTCGGCCAGTCACCGGTCAGCAGCGCGCTGAGCAGCGTGATGGCCTCAGCCGAGGGTACGACGCTCCCCGGCACCCGGCAGTCGCCGCATATGACGCCGCCGGCCGCGACGGAGAAGAAGCGGTTCGGCCCTTCCAGGCCGCACTTGGCGCAGTCCACGAAGCTGGGCGCGTAGCCGTTCACCGCCAGCGAGCGCAACAGGAAGGCGTCCAGGATGAGGTGCGGCGCGTGCTCGCCCTGGGCCAGCGCCCGCAGCCCGCCCACCAGGAGGAGGTACTGCTGGACCGCGGGCTCGCCCTCGTGGTCGGTGAACCGTTCCGCGGTCTCCAGCATCGCGGTGCCGGCCGTGTAGCGGGCGTAGTCGGTGACGATGGCGCCGCCGTACGGGGCGATGGTCTCGCTCTGGGTGCACAGCGGCAGGCCCCTGCCCACCAGCTCGCTGCCCCGGGCGAAGAACTGCACGTCCACGTGGGAGAAGGGCTCCAGCCTGGCCCCGAACTTCGACTTCGTCCGCCGCACCCCGCGCGCCACGGCCCGCACCCGGCCGTGCCCCCGCGTCAGCAGGCTGATGATGCGGTCGGCCTCGCCCAGCTTCTGCGTGCGCAGCACGATCGCATCGTCGCGGAACAGACTCATGGGCCCCATTGTCCCCCAGGGCGCCGCCCCGGGCGGACGGCCCCGGAACTCCTCTGCGCCCCGCCAGGCCCTACGCCCGCCAGACCCTACGCCTCGCCGGGAACGACCAGGCCCGACTCGTACGCCACGATCACCAGCTGGGCCCGGTCCCGGGCGCCCAGCTTGCCCATGATGCGGCTGACGTGGGTCTTCGCGGTGAGCGGTGAGAGCGCGAGGGCATCGGCGACCTCGGCGTTGTTCAGCCCGCGGGCGACCAGGGCGAGGACCTGGCGCTCGCGGTCCGTGAGGTGGTCGGGGCCGGTGCCGGCGGTCGGCACGGGCGGAGTGGGCGCGGCCAGCACCCGGGCGATCAGCCGGGAGGTGGGGCCCGGGGAGAGCAGGGAGTCGCCCGCGGCGACGGTGCGGATCGCGGTGAGCAGCTCGGCGGGGCGGGTGTCCTTGACGAGGAAGCCGGAGGCGCCGGCGCGCAGCGCGTCCACCACGTACTCGTCGGTGTCGTACGTGGTCAGTACGAGGACCCGGACGCCCGCGAGGTCGTCGTCGGCGGCGATCCGCCGGGTCGCCTCGATGCCGTCGAGGTGCGGCATGCGAATGTCCATGACGGCGACGTCGGCGCGCTCGGTGCGGGCGAGTTCGACGGCTTCGGCGCCGTTGCCGGCCTGGGCGACGACCTCCATGTCGGGGGCGGAGGAGATGAGCAGTGCGAAGGAGGCGCGGACGAGGTGCTGGTCGTCGGCGAGGAGGACCCGTATCGGGGCGGCGGCGGGGCGTGCGGTGTTGGCGGGTTCGGAGTTCATGCGGCGGGCTCCGGTTGTCGCAGGGGCAGGACGGCGAGGACCTCGAAGCCGCCGTCGGGGCGGGGGCGCGCCAGCAGGGTGCCGCCGACGCTGCGGGCGCGCTCGCGCATGCCGACGATGCCGAAGCCGGGCGCCTGGCCCGGAGTGGCGGCGGGCAGCGGCTCGCCGGCGCCGTCGTCGAGGACCGCGACGTGCAGGGCGTCACCGCGGCGTTCGACCGAGACGTCTATGCCCACGCCCGTGCCCCCGTGGCGGACGGCGTTCGTCAGGGACTCCTGGACGATGCGGTACGCGGCGACCTCGGCGGCCGGCGGGAGCCGGTCCGCGCCCGGGCGCAGGGTCAGTCGGGCGCCGGACGCCGCCGTGAGTTCGGGCAACGAGGCGAGTTCGGGCAGCGGGCCGCTGGGGGTGCCGGCGTCGGCGCGGCCGTGCGTACCGGTGGCGTCGGTGCGCAACACCGTGAGCGTGGTGCGCAGTTCGCCGCGGGCCGCGCGGCAGGTGTCGGCGATGTCGTCGAGCGCCTTGGCGATGGCGGCGCGGTCGAGCCGGTCGGGGTCGACGGTGAGCACGTGGGAGGCGACGGAGGTCTGCACCCCGATCAGGGTGATCGAGTGGGCGAGGAGGTCGTGCAGGTCGCGGGCGATGCGGATGCGCTCCTCGGCGACCCGGCGGGCGGCCTCCTCCTCCCGGGTGCGCTCGGCGTGTTCGGCGCGGGCGACCATGGAGGCGACGTACTGCCGGTAGATCCGTACGTCCATGCCGACGACGAGGAAGACGATGATCCAGCCGGATGTCCGCAGCGACTCCAGGCCCTCGTGGGCGCCGACGGTGAACATGGTGGTCAGGGTGAGGCCGACGACGGCGCCCCCGACGAGGACGGCGTGCAGCGGGCGGACGAGCGACGCGAAGGTGTAGACCGCGAGCATCGACCCGGCCATCGGGGCGCCGTGCGCGTTGTCGAGGGCGTGGTACGGCGCGACGCACAGCACGCCGACGGCGAGCACCGCGTACGGGTGGGAGCGCCGCCACACCAGCGGCAGGATCGCGCCGGCGAGCAGCGTCCAGCCGAGGGCGTCGGGGCGCCGCTCCTCGCCGGCGAGGAAGGCCGCCGCCACGGCGGCCACCGCGATCACGGCGGTGATGATCGCGTCGTTGCGGGTCCGGTGCGGGGTGGACAGCGGGTCCCGGCTCACCGCGGTGAGCACGCCCCCGAGCCGGCCCCCGCTCCCCGCCGCCCCCGACCTCCTCGCCGCCGTCCTCCCCGGCGCCGAGGACGGCGGCGACCAGTGCGCGGTGTCGCCCTTCGACGGCTTCGGCGGCTTCGGTTCCATCGCTCCATCCTGGGTCACGGGCCGGGTTACGGGGAGGGCGGGGGCAACACCCTCTGCTCAGCCGCTCACGCGCCGACGGACTCCCGCTCCACCGCCGGCCGTTCGCGTACGGCCGCCGGCTTGGACAGCTTCCCCGGCCACCACACCGTCCGCCCGAGCAGCAGGCTGGCGGACGTCACCAGGTACGTCCGCACCAGGAAGGTGTCCAGCAGGACGCCGACGGCGACCAGGAAGCCCATCTCCACCAGCGCCACCAGCGGCAGGGACATCAACACCGCGAAGGTGGCGGCGAGGACGACGCCCGCGGAGGCGATCACGCCGCCCGTGGTGCGCAGCGCGGTCAGCGCCGCGTCCACCGGTTCCTGGCCGGCCAGGGCCTCCTCCCGCATGCGGTGCATCAGGAAGATGCCGTAGTCGACGCCGAGGGCGACGAGGAAGACGAAGGAGAGCAGCGGCATGGTCGGGTCGACGCCCTGGAAGCCGAAGAGCGGTTCGAAGACCAGCCCGCCCAGGCCCCAGGCGGCGCCCCACACGGCGACGACCGCGACGGTGAGGACGGCGGCGGCGACCACGGAGCGCAGCAGGGCGATCAGGATCAGCAGGACCGCGCCGAGGACGAGCGGGATCACGATCGAACGGTCCCGGGCGTTGGTGTCCTCCAGGTCGAGCGCCTGCGCGCTGGCCCCGCCGACGTGCGCGCCGGCCAGTTCGTCGCGCAGCCCCTCGATGGTCGCGGTCTCCCCCGCCGACTCGGGCGGGTCCGCGGCGAAGACGGCGAGTTCGGTCCATCCGTCGGCGCTGCGTCCGCGCTCCACGCCGACGACGCCGTCCACGGCCGCGGCCTTCGCCCGCAGTTCGTCGGCGCGGTCGGCGGGCGCGACCACGTTGATGGGCTGGGCGCTGCGCTCGGGGTAGGCGTCGGCGAGCGTGCGCATCGCCGACACGGACTCGGGCCGGTCGGTGAACCCGTCGTCGGTCTTCAGGGCGCCCGGCAGGTTGAACGCGCCGAGGGCGAGCGCGCCGAGCAGCGCTGCGCCGGTGAGGAGCACCGCGAGCGGTCGGCGGCCGGCGGAGCTGCCCATCCGGGCGAAGAGCGAGGTGCGGTTCGGCGCTTCGGCTCCGTACGCCGGGATCAGCGGCCAGAAGACCCGGCGGCCCAGCAGGACGAGGACCGCCGGCAGCAGGGTCATCATCGCGAGGAGGGCGCCCACGACGCCGACCGCACCGACCGGGCCGAGCCCGCTCACGCTGTTCAGGTCGGCCGCGAGCAGACAGAGCAGCCCGGCCGCGACGGTGCCGCTGGAGGCGAGGACGGCGGGGCCGCAGCCGCGCAGCGCGGCGGCCATCGCGTCGTACGGCAGCGGATGGCGGCGCAGTTCCTCGCGGTAGCGAGCGACCAACAGCAGGGCGTAGTCGGTGCCGGCGCCGAAGACGAGGACCGTCATGACGCCGGCGCTCTGGCTGGTGACGGTGAGGTCGAAGCCTTCGACGAGGCCGTAGACGGCGGCCCGGGTCATCAGGGCGGCGACGCCGACCGCGAACAGCGGCACGAGCCACAGGAAGGGGCTGCGGTAGGTGATGATCAGCAGCACGGTCACCACGGCCACGGTCGCGACCATCAGGGTGCCGTCGATGGTGGAGAAGACCTCCTCCATGTCGGCCTGGACGGCGGCGGGGCCGCCGACGTCCACCCGTAGCCCCTCGCCGCCCGAGACGGCGTCGCGGACGTCCGCGACGAACTCCGCCTGCGCGTCCTCGTCGTTGCCGGGCTCGGTGGTGACCAGGGGCACCATGAGCGTCTCACCGTCCTTCGACGGCACGGGCTGCGGCGGCGCGGTCAGCCGGTGCTCGGCGGCGATCGCCGCCACCTGGCCGTCGACGGCGCCCCGGTCGGCTTCGGTGAGGCCGCCGTCCCTGCTGTAGACGAGGACGACCTCGGTCGTCGCGCCGCCGGGCAGGCTCTGCTCGATCTTCGCGACCTGGGTCGAGTCGGCGCTCGCCGGCAGATAGTCGACGACGTTGTCCCGCTGGGCCTCTTCGAGCTTGCCCGCGAAGGGCAGGGCGACGGCGATGACGGCGATCCACAGCGCGAGGACCGCCCATGGCAGGGTTCGTCGGCGCCGGCCCGCGGCCCCCGGCCCGGTCCGGGATGTGGGTGTGGGTGTGGGCGCGGATGTGGTCGAACCCATGGGTGGCTTCCCCCTTCGTCACGTACCTCGCCGGGCCGGGCCCGTGGCCCCCGCTCGCCCGTTCGAGGCCACCAGACTCCCGCCGGAACGCGGCGGATTCGTCGGACGGTGGGGCGAGATGGGTCGTACTGCGGCGGTGGGTCCGCCCGGCTGGTTACTCCCCGGGGAGTACGGCCAACGGCTCGTCCGCGCTACCGCTGAGGTAGCGGCTGGGCGAGGTGCCGACGGTGCGGCGGAACGCGGCGAGGAAGGCGCTGGCGGTGGCGTAGCCGACGGCGTGCGCGACCCGGGACACCGGCTGCCCCTCGGCGAGCAGCGGCAGGGCGGCGCGCAGCCGGGCGTGGGTGCGCCAGCGGTCGAAGTGCATGCCGGTGTCGTGGACGAAGAGCCGGGTGAGGGTGCGTCGGCTGACGCCGATGGCGCGGGCGTGCGCGTCGAGGGTGCGGGGGTCGGCGGGGTCGGCGAGGAGTGCGTCGACCACGGCCCGCACCCGCTCGTCGTGCGGGCTCGGCACGTCTATGGGGGCGGCGGGCAGCGGGTGCAGCAGGTCCGGGACGACGGCTTCGGCGCGCAGCCGGGCGTCGTCGGCGAGGTCGTCGCGCCCCAGGTGGACGATGAGCCGGGCGAGCAGCCCGTCGACGGCGACGGGTGTGGGCTCGGACCAGTCGACGGTGCAGAGTTCGGGTCGGAAGTAGAGGGAGCTGAGGACCGCTTCGCGGGTGGCACCGGGCTGGTGGACGACGCCGGCCGGTATCCACAGGGCGCGGGTGGGCGGCAGCACCCAAAAGGTGTCGTCGACGGCGACGGAGATCACCCCGCGGCTGCTCCAGGCGAGTTGGTGCTGGGAGTGGCTGTGCGCCTCGAACCACTCGCCGGAGGTGAGGGGGAAGCTGCCGACGACGATGGCGCCTATGCCGGACGGGGCGTCGCACGGTTCGTGGGTGGCCACCCGGCTCGTCACCTCCTGCTGCGCGCGCCGGCGCACACCATCTTGTCCTCAATGCGCTATTGCCTGGCCCGGTAGCATATCGCGGCCATCTGACCTGCTGAATAGCGTCGCCGTATGACTGCAATCACAACAACGACGCAGGTCATCCGGGGCAGTCGCCGCACCGCGGCACTGGTCCTGCTGTCCTTCGTCCACTTCATGCTGGTCCTCGACGACTCGGTGGTGAACGTCGCGCTCGCCACCGTCCGGGACGACCTCGGATTCGGCACCGCCGGCCTCGCCTGGGTGGTGAACGCCTACTTCCTCACCTTCGGCGCCCTGTTGCTCCCCGGCGGGCGGGCCGCCGACCTGTTGGGCCGCCGCGCGGTGTTCGTCGTCGGCGTGAGCCTGTTCGGGGCGGCGAGCCTGGCGTGCGGACTGGCGCAGGAGCCCTGGCAGTTGGTGACGGGACGGTTCCTCCAGGGCACCGGCGCCGCGCTGGCGAGCCCGGCCGCGATGTCGATGATCACGCTGATGTACCCGGGGGAGGGCGAGCGGGCGAAGGCCATGGGTGTCTGGGGCGGGGTCGCGGCGCTGGGCGGCACGACGGGCCTGGTGGTCTCCGGTGTGCTCACGGACCTGCTGTCCTGGCGGTGGGCCTTCTTCATCAACGTGCCGATCGCGGTGGGCGCGCTGCTGCTGGCGCCGCGTCTGCTGCCCGGCGGCCGGCCGGCCCACCGGCCCCGCATCGACGTCCCCGGCGCGCTGCTGGGTACCGGCGCCCTGCTGGCGCTGGTCAACGGTCTGCTGCGGACGGCGGAGGCGGGCTGGGACCCGCAGACCGCGGTGTCCCTGCTGCTGGCGCTGGTGCTGGGCGCGGCGTTCCTCGCCGTCGAGGCGCGCACCGCCGAGCCGTTGGTGCCGCTGGCGTTCCTGGCGGTACGGGTCCGGGCAGTGGCGTACGGCACGTCCCTGCTGTTCACCGCCGCCTTCTTCGCCCTGACCTTCCTGATCATGCTGCATCTGCAGAACGTGATGGGGTACAGCCCGCTGAAGGCGGGCATGGCCTATCTGCCGTACGCGGCGGGCGTGCTGACCGGCGTCTGGCTCTCGGCGCGCACCGTCGCACGCTTCGGCGTGCGCCCGCCGCTGGTGGTGTCGTTCGTCGTGAGCGCGATCGGCATGCTGATGCTGTCGCGGGTGTCGGAGGGCGACGGCTACGCCGCCGCGGTGCTGCCCGGGGTGATCGTCGTCTCCGTCGCTTCGGGGCTGGGCTTCCCGGCGCTGGCGATCGCCGCCGTCACCGACACCACGGAACGGGACGCGGGCCTCGGGTCGGCGCTGCTGAGCTCCGTGCAGCAGATCGGCGGCGCGGTGGGCATCGCGGCGCTGGTGTCCCTGGCGGCCAGCCAGGGCGATCCGGTGCACGGCAGCGGGGACGCGGCGACGGACGGCTTCGCCCTCGCGATGGTGGTGGCCGCCGGGTTCATGACGCTCGGCGCGGTGGTCATCGCGACCCTAATGCCGGGGCGCGCCCCGACCGAAGGACAGCCGGACGGCACGGTGGAGGCGACGACCTCCGCCGCGACGTCACCGGACGCCGACGGGTGAGCGCCCGCTTCAACGCCCGCGCCGGCGTCAGGGGGTCTCAGGGCGAGTGGGTGCGGGCGGTGTCCAGCAGCCGTACGGTGTCGGCAGCCGGCAGCCGCAGCGCCGCGCCCACCGTCGTCAGCACCTCCCGCTCGGCCGGGGTGTACGGCCCGTCCGCGAGCGCGATCCGCGCGCCCTGGAGCAGGATCGACTCCCGCCCCGCGGGCGCGAGATGGGGTGCCAGCGGCTCCAGCGCCTCGTGCAGTTCGATCGCGAGGGCGGCGGCAGCGCCGCCGTAGGGCCCGGCGTCGGTGACGAACCGGCCGGTGTCCGCGGCCAGCGCCTCGATCAGCCCGGTGAGCTGGTCCTCGGTGCAGTCGTGCAGCCCGGCGGCCCGGACGGTGGCCAGGGCCGTCTCCCGCACGGAGCGCGACGAGGTGCCGCCGGAGACGAGGACGGCGAGGGCGACGGTGTGCACCGCGTCGCGCAGCATCGCGGAGAAGCGCGCGGTGGTCGGGTGGTCGAGCGCGTCCATGCCGAAGTGGCCGTGACAGGCGGCGCATTCGACGACGGGCCCGGCCGAACCGCGCGGCAGCAGCGGAATCCCGAGCAGGGTGAAGCGGCGACGGCCGGTGCGCCGGCGGTAGTTGCGGTCGCCGCCGCACGCCGTGCAGAAGAACTCCCCGTCGCCGACGGTGTTCCACGAGGTGTGAACGCCGCAGACCACTACCTTCCGGCCAAATACCCCTCGGCCAGTCCGCACTCCGCACCTCCGCCATACTCCCCGCGGCACCGCCGCGTTGGCGTGATGTTAGCCACACGGACGGCGCGTCGTCAGCACCTCGGAGTCAGCCGGACGGCACATGGCCGATTCCCGACGACCGTCACGACACCCGCGCCCCGGGCCGTTTCCGTACGGAAACGGCCCGGGGCGCGGGTGTGAACGCCGTGGCGTCGGACGGGCCGGAAGGGGCCCGAAGGGCTCAGCGGGCGGCGCGGTTGACCGCCGACACGACGGCCTTCAGCGAGGCCCGGGTGGTGTTGGCGTCGATTCCGACGCCCCACAGCACCTTGCCGTCGATGGCGCACTCGATGTACGAGGCGGCCTGCGCGGAGGCGCCCTCGCTCATGGTGTGCTCGGTGTAGTCCAGCAGCCGTACGTCGATGCCGATGGCCTGGAGGGCGTCGAAGAAGGCGGAGATCGGACCGTTGCCCGTCCCCTCCAGTCGGGTCTCCGCGCCGTCGACGACCGCGTCCACGGTCAGCGCGTCCACGCCGTCGGTGTCCGTGGTGGACTGGCCGGAGCGCAGCTGGATCCGGCCCCAGGCGTTGTCGGGGTTGGGCAGGTACTCGTCCCGGAAGACGTCCCAGATGGCGGCCGGGGTGACCTCGCCGCCCTCGGCGTCGGTCTTCGCCTGGATGATCTTCGAGAACTCGATCTGCATCCGGCGCGGCAGGTCCAGCTTGTGGTCGTTCTTCAGGACGTACGCGATGCCGCCCTTGCCGGACTGCGAGTTGACCCGGATGACCGCCTCGTAGGAGCGGCCCACGTCCTTGGGGTCGATCGGCAGGTACGGCACGTTCCACTCGACGTCGTCGACGGTCTTGCCGACCGCGGCCGAGTCCGCCTCCAGCGCGTCGAAGCCCTTCTTGATGGCGTCCTGGTGGGAGCCGGAGAAGGCGGTGTAGACCAGGTCACCGGCGTACGGGTGGCGCGGGTGGACCTCCATCTGGTTGCAGTACTCGCTGGTGCGACGGATCTCGTCGATCTGCGAGAAGTCGATCTGCGGGTCCACGCCCTGCGAGAACAGGTTCATGCCCAGGGTGACCAGGTCGACGTTGCCGGTGCGCTCGCCCTGGCCGAACAGACAGCCCTCGACGCGGTCGGCGCCCGCCATCACGGCCAGCTCGGCGGCGGCGACGGCGGTGCCGCGGTCGTTGTGCGGGTGCGTGGACAGGCACACGTACTGGCGCCGGGTGAGGTTGCGCGACATCCACTCGAAGCGGTCCGCGTGCGTGGACGGGGTCGACCGCTCGACGGTCGCCGGCAGGTTCAGGATGATCTCCCGGCCGTCCTCCGGCTGCCAGACGTCCATGACGCCCTCGCAGACCTCCAGGGCGAAGTCCAGCTCGGTGTCGGTGAAGATCTCCGGGCTGTACTGGTAGCCGAAGACGGTCTCGGGGCCCAGCAGCTTCTCGGCGTACTCCATCACCAGCCGGGTGCCGTCCACCGCGATCTGCTTGACCTGCTCCTTCGAGCCGCGGAAGACGACGCGGCGGAAGGTGGGCGCGGTGGCGTTGTACAGGTGGACGGTGGCCCGGTGCGCGCCCTTCAGGGACTCGACCGTGCGCTCGATCAGCTCTTCGCGCGCCTGGGTGAGGACGGAGATCGTCACGTCCTCGGGGATCGCGCCCTCCTCGATGATGGAGCGCACGAAGGCGAAGTCGGTCTCGCCGGAGGAGGGGAAGCCGACCTCGATCTCCTTGTACCCCATCCGTACCAGCAGGTCGAACATCGCGCGCTTGCGCGCCGGGGACATCGGGTCGATCAGCGCCTGGTTGCCGTCGCGCAGGTCGGTGGAGAGCCAGCGGGGCGCCTTGGTGATGCGCTGCTCCGGCCAGCTGCGGTCGGCGATGTCGACCGCGTCGAAGGGCCGGTACTTGTGGATCGGCATCCCGGACGGCTTCTGCGTGTGACTCGCGTTCGTCAGCGGGGTGGGACGACCAACGGTGGTGTCGGACATTGCGCGGGCTCCTCGGAATCCGGATGGAAGGTCTCAACCGGCCGACGGTTCGAAGCAGCAGCAGGTCCCGCGGGGAGGGGGTCGGCCTACGACTACAGGCCCTCGCCGCGGCAGCTAAGAAGAAGCAGCCCGAAACGCATGATGCCTGGCATCGTAACCGACACCCCGCGATTAGGCTCCGCCCGTATCAGTATGCGGAACCCCGAATGTCCGCGGCGACGACGCGGTTGCCTTGTCGGGCGCGGTCCCGCCGTGGGCGGCTGAGCAATCGTGGCGTCTGCGGACCCGTCTGCGGCTTGTCGCGTCCCCGCGCCCCTGTTTCGCCGCCCCCCGTTACTTGTCTGCGGGCTGAGGGCAGGGCGTTTGGGGCGCTGGGGGTACCACCACGCCCTTCGGGCGTAGGGGGCGGAACTGCGCGAACAGCCCACCACCGAACTGTGGACGCCAAGGTCCCTTGACCACCACGGCGCTACCGCGCCCGCTAAGGCAACGGCATCACCCAAAGGGCGTGGGGGACCCCCAGCGCCCCCGTTTCGCTCACCTTGTCGCTCATCTGCGGGATGGGCCCCAGGCCCTCTGGAGCCGAGGGGGCTCATGGGACCCCGGTGAGCGTCAGTGAAACGGGGCGCTTCACTCCATTTCACTAAAGGCCGTCGCAGCTAGTGACAGTGCCGTAACTCGGTGCCACATTGCCAGACATGGCATTCCACACCGCCCCCACAGTCTTCTGCACCGTCGTGCCCCCTCACCTCCTGGACCGCATCGCGCGCTCCGGCGCGGGCGCGGTCGCCCAGCGCGCCCACCGCACCCTGGAGCTGGACGCCCTCCAGCGCACCCGCCGCCGGGTCACCACCGTGCGCGGCCTGGCCGCGGCGGCTGCACCGCCCGGCCCCAGGGACACTCCACGACGCACCGTGTACGACTGCGAGAACGGCACCGACCTGCCGGGCAGGAAGGTCCGCGGCGAGGGCGACGCACCCGTCCAGGACGCCACCGTGAACCGCGTCTACGCGGGCCTCGGCGCCACCTTCGAGCTGCTGCTGAAGTCCTACGGGCGCAGCTCCCTCGACGACGCCGGACTGCCGCTGAAGGCGAGCGTCCACTACGACCGGGACTACGGCAACGCCTTCTGGGACGGCAACCAGATGGTGTTCGGCGACGGCGACGGCGAGATCTTCCTGGACTTCTCCATCCCGATCGACGTCATCGCGCACGAGCTGGCGCACGGGCTGACCCAGTACACCGCGAACCTGGAGTACTTCACCCAGTCGGGGGCGCTCAACGAGTCCGTGTCGGACGTCTTCGGCTCGCTGGTGAAGCAGTACACCCTGGACCAGACCGCGGAGCAGGCGGACTGGCTGATCGGCGCCGGGCTGCTGGCGCCCGGGGTCAGCGGGGTCGCGCTGCGCAGCATGAAGGCGCCGGGCACCGCGTACGACGACGACGTACTCGGCAAGGACCCGCAGCCTGCGACGATGGACGACTACGTGCGCACCGGCCGGGACAACGGCGGCGTCCACATCAACTCCGGCATCCCGAACCACGCCTTCTACCTGCTGGCCACCCAGCTCGGCGGCAAGTCGTGGGAGCGCGCCGGGCAGATCTGGTACGACACCCTGACCGGCGGGGAGCTGTCCACCGACGCGGACTTCGCCGACTTCGCCCGCCAGACGGTGGCGGCGGCGCGGGCGCGCTACGGTGAGGGCGACGAGACGGAGGCCGTGCTCAAGGCGTGGTCCACGGTGGGCGTGCCCACCGCGTAGCGGGACGAGGCGAAGGGCCCGCGGCGACTGCGCCCGGGCCCTTCGGCACATCGGCGACGAGAGCGGGGGCCATGCGCATCCAGGTTCGACGCACCGGCGGATTCGCCGGCATCGAGCGGTCCGCGACGGTCGACACCGCGGGCCGGCCCGACGCGGACGACTGGCGGGCGCTGGCCGAGGAGGCGCTCGCGGACCCGGGCGGCGCCCCGCGCACCGGGGTGCCGGACGGCTTCGCGTACGAGATCACCGTGGACGGGCGCACGGTGCACACCGCGGACCCCCGGCTGACCGACGCCCAGCGCCGGCTGGTGTCGCGGGTGCTCAAAGAAGGGGCCTAGGGCCCCTCCCCCGTACGCCCTTGGTACGGCTCAGAAGCCCAGCTTGCGGAGCTGCTTGGGGTCCCGCTGCCAGTCCTTGGCGACCTTCACGTGCAGATCGAGGAAGACCGGGGTGCCGAGCAGGGCCTCGATGTGCTTGCGGGACTTGGTGCCGACCTCCTTCAGCCGGCTGCCCTTGGGACCGATGATGATGCCCTTCTGGCTGGGCCGCTCGATGTACACGTTGGCGTGGATGTCCAGCATCGGCTTGTCCGCCGGGCGGCCCTCGCGGGGCAGCATCTCCTCGACGACGACCGCGATCGAGTGCGGCAGCTCGTCCCGTACGCCCTCCAGCGCCGCCTCGCGGATCAGCTCGGCGACCATGACCTGCTCGGGCTCGTCCGTGAGGTCGCCCTCCGGGTAGAGCGGGGGGCCCTCGGGCAGCAGCGGGACCAGCAGGTCAGCGACGAGCGTGACCTGCTTGCCGCCGGTCGCGGACACGGGGATGATCTCGGCCCACTCGATGCCCAGCTCCTGGCCGAGCCGGTCGACGGCGAGCAGTTGCTCGGCGAGCCGCTTGGAGTCGACCAGGTCCGTCTTGGTGACGAGGGCGACCTTCGGGGTCTTCTTGATCCCGGCCAGCTCCTGGGCGATGTAGCGGTCGCCGGGGCCGACCTTCTCGTTCGCCGGCATGCAGAAGCCGATCACGTCGACCTCGGCCCAGGTGGTGCGCACGACGTCGTTCAGCCGCTCGCCGAGCAGGGTGCGCGGCTTGTGCAGGCCGGGGGTGTCGACCAGGATCAGCTGGGCGTCCGGGCGGTGCACGATGCCGCGCACGGTGTGCCGGGTGGTCTGCGGACGGTTCGAGGTGATCGCCACCTTCTGACCGACCAGAGCGTTCGTCAGGGTGGACTTGCCGGCGTTGGGTCGGCCGACGAAACAGGCGAAGCCCGACCGGTGGGAGGCGGACTCGGTGGGCTGGTTACGCACGCTCATGCCGTTCATTGTCGCTGATGCCCGCCGCGCCCGTGTCCGCCGTGCCCCGTACGGCGCTGCCGCGGGCCCTCAGCCGCGTACGGGCCCACGCTCCGCCGCCCCCGAGCAGCACCGCCGCGACCGCGGCGAGCAGCCACGGCAGGGCGAAGAACGAGACCACTGCCGACTCCCGGACGTCCTCGGCCCGCGCGGTGAGTCGGATCTCGCCCCAGTCGGCCTGCGGGGAGCCGCGCCAGCGCTCGGTGAGCCGGATCTTCTGCCGGGGCAGCAGCTCGGACGGCACCTTCCGCAGCTCCCGCGCCAGCAGGTCGCGCCCGAACAGCCCCTCGGCCTTGAGGGCGACCCGGGGGTTCAGGGTCACGTTGCCGCGGTTGTGGAGGGTGTACGAGATGACGGCGCTGGCCTCGCCCGCGCCGGGCAGCAGCGGTCGGTCCTGGCTGAGGGTGACGTCCTCGACGGAGAGCGCGGGCACCGCGGGGCCCTTCACCCGCAGGTACACCCGGGCGCCGACGGCCTGCTGCACGCCGAGCGCGACGTCCCCGCCCAGCCGGCCGACGCGTTCGTCGAGGGCGACCAGCGCGCCGGGGTGGTCCCCGGGCTCGGCGCCGTCGGGGACGGTGAGGGCGTAGCCGACGGTGACCGAGGAGCGCGGCGGGACGGTGACGCGCTCGCGCTCGGGCCTGGCCCAGGCGCCGATGCCGCGCTGCTGCTCGTCGGGGGCGCGCACGGCGAAGCCGCCGTCGCGTTCGGTGTTGTACGCGTCGGCCGCGTAGAGCCGGAAGGTCAGGGGCGCGGCGGTCTTGTTGCCGATGGTGATCCGGTCGGTGAGGGTGCTCCCCGGTTCGGCGGTGAGGTAGAAGTACGGCCGGCTGCCCAGCTCGGAGGCGGCGGGGTAGACGGACCACTCGCCGTTCTCGGCGGCCCGGGCGGCGGGCGCCGGCGAAGCCAGCAGCGCGGCGAGCAGGGCCGACAGGACGGCTGCCCGTGCGCGCGCTCGGAACGCTGTCGTCATGGGTGCGGATCCCCTGATGTCGGGGCGGGCCGACCGGGTGCGCGCCCGGCCCGCCGTTGGGTCAGGTGAGGGTGAGGGTGAGGACGCCGGCGTACGCGCCGGGCGGGGTGAACGCGGGGACGTCGAGCGAGACCTTCGCGTCCACTGTGAACTCGCCGCCGGTGACGGTGGCGTTGGGGGTGGTGGCGAGGGTCGCGCCGGCGCTGCCCACGGTCCCCGCGGAGCCGGGCACGCAGGTGCTGGGGCTGCCCGCCTTGGTGGTGCACGCGGGGGTCCAGCCGAGCTTCCCGGCCTCGATCCGGCCGCCGGGTCCGGTGAAGTCGGTGACCTTGCCGGTGAGGGACCAGCCGGCGGGCCCGCCGCGGAAGTCCTTGACCGTCACCTTCTGGAGGTCGCCGGTGGCCGCGCCGCCGGTGCCGAAGTTCACCGACGAGAGCTGGACGGCGTCCCCGGCCTGGGTCATGGACAGGGTGCCGGCGACCACGGACGCGGTGAGCTTCTGGCTGTTGCCGGGCACCGGGGTGTCGTCGACGACGGTGTACGCGGCCGGCCCCGCGCCCTTGTCGGCGGACCAGGCGGCGCCCTCGTACGCGACGACTCCGGTGGTCGCCTTGTCGTTCACCTTCAGCCGGGCGGTGAAGCCGCCGGCCGCGTCGGCCTTGACGGTCATCCGGTCGGCGGTCTCGGCCGCGCCGGCGCGGCCGACGACCGTGACGTCGGCGAGGGGGGTGAACTTGTCGCCGGTGACGGTGACGCGTTCGCCGGGCTTGCCGGACGCCGTGCCCAGCGAGATCGCGCGCTCGTTGGCGCCGGGCCGCTCGCTCGCCACGATCGTCTGGGAGACGGGCGCGGGCGGGCTGCTGACCGTGCAGGGGGTGTCCAGCTCCATGATGTAGCTGGTGTGGATGTTGTAGTCACCGGGCGAGAGGGTGATCGAGCCGGCCGCGGTGACCGTGAACGTACCGGTCATGGCGAACGGCGGGAACTCCCCCTTGCCGGGCACGGGCGGGTTCTTCTTCGGGCCGGCGACGGTGAGGGCGCCGGACTGGGCGCCGCCGAGGGTGACCTTGCCCGTGGGGGTCATGATGTCGGCGGGGAGCGCGAGGTCGACCGGGTTGCTGGCGGCCGGCTTGGTGACCTTGTAGGTGACGGTGACCGTGTCGCCGACCTTCGGGGCTGCGTTGTCGACGCTGATCTCCGCGGTCGTGGTGCCGTTGATGGGCGGGAGGCCGGCGATCGGCGGCGGCACGCAGCGGGTCGCGAAGTCGACGGGTGCGGACGCGGTGGGCGACGCGTGTACGGGCGTGGCCAGGGCTGCGGTGCCGGCGAGGAGTGCGACGGCGCCGAGCGCGGCGGTCCACCGCCGGCGCCCGTCGGCGCGCCGGCGGGCCGCTGGTCTTCGCCCGGCGTTGCGGGTGGCTGAGGCCATGTGGTGTGCCCCCTTCACAGGGAATGCGGCCGGCCGGTGACGGGCGGCCGGGAGAGCGGACGGCCATTGACCAGGGGCGCTCAAAAGAAGTCAAGGGAAGCGAAATCCGCCAACTGATGACCCATCAGTTACTGTCAAGATCGGTGCACCCGCCGCCCCGGACGGGCGGACCGGGGGCCGGCGCCACACGTGGCGACACCGGCCCCGGCCCCGTACGTACGGACGGACGACGGGTCAGAACACGAACGGCCCCGGCGACTGCGAGGTCACGGCGTCACAGCTCACCGGGAACCCGAAGATCGACATCGTCAGGGCGGGCCCGGCGAAGTACGAGTTGAGGCTGTCGCCGAGCGCGACCGTCGCGGTCAGCGGACCGATCTCCACCGACGAGCCGGCAGCCAGCGCCGGGTTCTTCTGCCCGGTGAACTGCCGGGTGCCGCCGCCGGCCTTCGCCAGCGTGAGGGTCGCGTTGATGGTGTCGGCACCCACCGCCACCGGGGTCTTCACCGCGGACCGCACGGTGATCGTGGCCGTGGTGCCGTTCTGGGTGGCGGTCAGCCGTGCCAGGCCGCCGCCCCACATGCCGCAGTCGTACTCCGCGGTCGCCTCGGTGGGCGTGACCGCCGCCGCGCCGGGGGCGAACGCCAGGGACGTGACGGCGAGCACCCCCGCCGCCACCGCGGAGCCGATGCCCAGTCTGCTGCGTCTACTGCCTCGCATGATTCCCCTTTCCCTTGCCAGGGATCGTCGGGACGGCCCGTCGCACGCGGCGGACCGTGCGCGTGGTGACACGTGGACGTCATCGCGCACGGACGCGCCGCGCCGCGGGCTGCGTCACAAGGGTGTGCGTGGATCGTCGGTGAACTCCGTGGGCGGGGTGCGCACGCCGCACGGACGAAGGGACGGCCGGACTCGGCTCGGGACCGCGGCTCGGGTCCCGGACCGGACCGTCACGGGTGGAACGCGTTGGAACAAGGTGGATCTGACGATCCGTCGGGTTGAGCTGTTGTTCATTGATGCGCAACCGGCCGACGAAGGCAAGATGAACGGCCGTGATCCTTCTGGGAATCGACGGCGGGACGCACCGGACGGGTCGATTCACGAGGTCGTACGAGCGTGACCTACGAGCGCAACCGTGCGAGCGTGACCGTGCGAAGGGGTACGGGCCGGGCCCGTACGGCGGCTCAGCCGGCCGTGACCGTGGCCCTGAGCTGTCCGTCCGGGCCGGCCAGCAGCACCGGGGTGGCGGGCCCGCCCGCGTCCCGTACGGCCGCGCGGTCCTGCTCCGCGACGGCGGCGGACTCCGAGACCACGGCCGCGGCCTCCAGCGACGTGGCCCCGCTCGCCACCGCCATCGCGACGGCCGTCTGCAGCGCGCTCAGCTTCAGCGAGTCGAGCGCCACCGTCCCGGCGACGTACGTCCGCCCGGTCTCGTCCCGTACGGCCGCGCCCTCGGGCACCGCGTTGCGGGCCCGGGCGCTGCGCGCCAACGTGATGATCTTGCGGTCCTCCGCGCCGAGGTCAGCACCGCCGGCGCCCTGGGATTCACTGCTTGGGGTCATGCCCGAAGCATAGTCACGGCCGGTCCAGGCGCAGTCGCTCCGCCCTGTGCAGACCGGCCACCACCAGGTCGTACGAGTCCTCGATCAACTCCTTGACCAGGCGCGCGGGCAGGTCGGCCACGGCGAGCGTGTTCCAGTGGCGCTTGTTCATGTGGTAGCCGGGGGTGATCGCGGGGTGTTCGGCGCGCAGCCGCACCGCGTTCTCCGGCTCGCACTTCAGATTGACCGTCAACGGCCGGCCGTCCAGGGCGCTGAGCGCGAACATCTTCCCCGCGACCTTGAAGACCGAGGCTTCGGGGCCGAAGGGGAAGGTCTCGACGGCGTCGTTGAACTCCAGGCAGAACGCCCGCAGCTTGGCCGCGGTGAGCGGGCGGGGCGCGCTCATCCGGCGCCCACCTCCACCTCGGGGCGGTGCTTGACCGGCTCCGCGAGCACGGTGACGATCTTGTTGCGGCGGCCGGCGGGGGACTCCGCCGTCAGCCGCAGGGACCGGCCGTCGGGCAGGTCGACCAGCGCGGTCGCGCCGGCGATCGGGACCCGGCCCAGCGACTTGGCGAGCAGCCCGCCGACGGTCTCCACGTCCTCGTCGTCCAGCGCGCCCACGCCGTACAACTCGCCCAGGTCGCCGATGTCGAGGCGGGCGGTGACCCGGAAGCGTCCGCCGCCCAGGTCCTCGACGGGCGGCAGCTCGCGGTCGTACTCGTCGGTGATCTCGCCGACGATCTCCTCCAGGATGTCCTCGATCGTGACGATGCCGGCCGTGCCGCCGTACTCGTCGATGACGACGGCGACGTGGTTCCGCTTCTGCTGCATCTCGCGGAGCAGGTCGCCGGCGTTCTTGGTGTCGGGGACGAAGACCGCGGGCCGCATCGCGGTGGCGACCAGGTCGCCCTCGGCATCCCGGTTCACGTGCGTCTTGCGCACGAGGTCCTTCAAGTACACGACGCCGACGACGTCGTCCTCGTTCTCCCCGGTGACGGGGATCCGGGAGAAGCCGGAGCGCAGCGCGAGGGTGAGCGCCTGGCGGACGGTCTTGAAGCGCTCGATGCAGATCAGGTCGGTGCGCGGCACCATGACCTCGCGCACCAGGGTGTCGCCGAGTTGGAAGACGGAGTGCACCATGCGGCGCTCCTCGTCCTCGATCAGCGACTCCTGCTCGGCGAGGTCGACCAGCGCCCGCAGCTCGGCCTCGCTGGCGAAGGGGCCCTTGCGGAAGCCCTTGCCGGGGGTGAGGGCGTTGCCGATCAGGATCAGCAGCTGCGGGATCGGGCCCATGATCCGGGCCAGCGGGAGCAGGACGTACGCGGCGGCGGTCGCGGTGTTCAGCGGGTGCTGGCGGCCGATGGTCCGCGGGGAGACGCCGACGGCGACGTACGAGACGAGGACCATCACCGCGATGGCGACGGCCAGCGCCTCCCAGGTCTCCGGGAACGCCTGGAGGCAGACGTAGGTGACGAGGACGCCCGCGGCCATCTCGCAGGCCACCCGCACCAGCAGGGCGACGTTCAGATAGCGGGTGGGGTCCGCGGTGACCTGCGCGAGCTTGCTCGCACCGCGCCGGCCCGAGCGCACGGCCTGGTCCGCGCGGAAGCTGGAGACCCGGGCGAGGGCGGCCTCGGCGCAGGCCGCCAGCCAGGCGACGACGACCAGCAGGACGGCTCCGACGATCAGGAGGCCGCTCATGACACGGTCGGCGCGGGAGAGGGGCCGGTCAGCCCCCGCTCGGCCCGCCAGCCGTCGACGATGGCGGCCTGGAGGCCGAACATCTCGGCCTTCTCGTCCGGCTCCTCGTGGTCGTACCCCAGCAGGTGGAGCACTCCGTGGACGGTGAGCAGTTGCAGCTCCTCGTCCATGGAGTGCTGGGTGGGCGCCTGCTCGCCCTGCTGGCGGGCGACCTCGGGGCAGAGCACGATGTCACCGAGGAGCCCCTGCGGGGGCTCCTCGTCGTCCTTCACCGGCGGACGCAGCTCGTCCATCGGGAAGGACATGACATCGGTCGGCCCTGGCAGGTCCATCCACTGGATGTGCAGCTGCTCCATGGCTTCGGCGTCCACGACGATCACCGAGAGCTCGGAGAGCGGGTGGATGCGCATCCGGGCGAGCGCGTAGCGGGCCACGTCGAGCACCGCCTGCTCGTCGACCTCGATTCCGGATTCGTTGTTGACGTCGATCGACATGGTGTGGTGGTGCTCTACTTCCCCTGGGCGTTGCGGCCGGAGTGCTGGTGGTGGTGCTGGTGCGCGGCCTGCTGGCCGTGCGGGGCACCGCCGTGCTGGACACCGTGGCGGCCGTCGTACTTCTCGTACGCGTCGACGATACGTCCGACGAGCCGGTGGCGGACCACGTCGTGCGAGGTGAGCCGGGAGAAGTGGACGTCCTCAACGCCGTCGAGGATCTCCTGGACCTGGCGCAGACCGCTCTTCGTGCCGTTCGGCAGGTCGACCTGGGTCACGTCGCCGGTGATGACGATCTTCGAGTCGAAGCCGAGCCTCGTCAGGAACATCTTCATCTGCTCGGGGCTCGTGTTCTGGGCCTCGTCGAGGATGATGAACGCGTCATTGAGCGTACGGCCACGCATGTACGCCAGCGGCGCGACCTCGATCGTGCCCGCGGCCATCAGGCGCGGGATGGAGTCGGGGTCGAGCATGTCGTGCAGCGCGTCGTACAGCGGGCGCAGATACGGGTCGATCTTCTCGTAGAGCGTGCCGGGCAGGAAGCCGAGCCGCTCCCCCGCCTCGACGGCGGGCCGGGTCAGGATGATCCGGGTGACCTGCTTGGACTGGAGCGCCTGGACCGCCTTCGCCATCGCGAGGTACGTCTTGCCGGTGCCGGCGGGGCCGATGCCGAACACGATCGTGTGCTTGTCGATGGCGTCGACGTAGCGCTTCTGGTTGAGGGTCTTGGGGCGGATGGTGCGACCGCGGCTGGAGAGGATGTTCTGGGTGAGCACCTCGGCGGGGGTCTCGGCGCCGTCTCCGTCGCCGTTCGCCTCCGCCCTGAGCATGGCGATCGAGCGTTCCACGGCGTCCTCCGTCATCGGCTGTCCCGTGCGGAGCACGAGCATCATCTCGTCGAACAGGCGCTGGATCAGGGCGACTTCCGCCGCGTCTCCGACCGCGCTGATCTCATTGCCCCGGACGTGGATATCGGCCGCCGGGAAGGCCGCCTCGATCACGCGCAGCAGTGCGTCACCCGAGCCGAGGACCGTCACCATGGGGTGCTTGGGCGGGACGGTGAAGAAGGCTCGTGCCTGACCTGGCGCCGAGGTCTGTGCTGTGGGTGTCTGAGTCATGGTCCGGCTCTGCGGCCTGCGTGACCTCCTCGTGCGGGGTTCTCGCCACTCGACAACCTCTGGTACCCCAGCGTACGTCCCCCCACCGCCAACAGCGGAAGCCTTTTCCTGCGCAACCCGCGTCCTGGTTGCGGGTGCAGCATGCGGGCCTACCCGCCGTGACCCTGCGGATGCGTTGGCGGGTGCGGGCCGTCTGTGGCTTGTCGCGCAGTTCCGCCCCCTACGCCCAGAGGGCGTGGGGGGACCCCCAGCGCCCCTAAGAATCCCCTGCGCCAGCCTGCACTTAAGTGGCGGGAGCAGCGAAACAGGGGCGCGGGGAACTGCGCGAGCAAGCACAGACGGGCCGCACCAGGCAACGCACCCGCAGTGACCCCGCAACCACAGCGGAGCGTCACGCGCGGAGCGTCAGGCGTGGCGGAAGCCGATCGTGGGGACCGCCCGCCGCAACGGCCGCGGTGTCGCCGGCGTCGGCAGCAGGTCGTCCAGGAAGGCGTACCGCCGCAACGCCGCCGGATCCTGGTCCCGCTCCCCCCGCACGTACTGCCACCACGCCGCGATCTCCCACCACCCCGGCGCCGACAGCGAACCGCCGAACTCCTGCACGGACAGCGCCGCCGTCAGCCCGGCGAACGCCAGCCGGTCGGCGAGCGGCCAGCCGGCGAGCGTGCCGGTGACGAAGCCGGCGACGAAGACGTCCCCCGCGCCGGTGGGGTCCAGCGCCTCCACCGCGATCGCGGGGACCTCGGCCGCCTCGCCGGTGACCGCGTCGACCGCGTACGCCCCCTCCGCACCGAGCGTGACGACCGCGGTGGGCACGTACGCGGTGAGCGCCCGCGCAGCCGCCCGCGGGCACTCCGTGCGCGTGAAGCGCATGGCCTCCTCCGCGTTCGGGAGGAACGCCTCGCAGTGCGCCAGGTCCGCCAGCCGCCCCGGGTCCCAGCGGCCGGTCTCGTCCCAGCCCACGTCCGCGAAGATCCGGGTGCCGTCGGCCGCCAGCCCGGCGATCCACGACGAGCCCTCGGGTTCGAGGGAGGCGATCGCGGCGCGGCTGCTCGGCGGGCAGTCCGGGGCGGGCTCCGGCGGCGGGGCCTCGTGGCCGTGGGAGACCATGGTCCGCTCGCCCTCGTACGCCATCGACACGGTCACCGGCGAGTGCCAGCCGGGCACGGTGCGCGACAGGCTCAGGTCGATGCCCTCGCCCTGTTCCAGGGCGTCCCAGCAGTAGTCGCCGTAGTGGTCGTCGCCGAAGGCCGCGGCGAGCGAGGTGCGCAGGCCGAGCCGGGCGAGCGCGGTGGCCATGTTGGCGACGCCGCCGGGGCTGGAGCCCATGCCGCGGGCCCAGGACTCGGTGCCGCGCACCGGTGCGCACTCCAGCCCGGTGAGGATGATGTCGAGGAACACCGTCCCGGTCAGGTACACGTCGCAGACCGGGTCGTCCGGCGTCCGCAGGGGCGCGAGCGGGTCGAGGAGGCTGGCGTGCCGGTTGGGGTGGGGTTGGGGATGGTGGAAGTGGGTGGGGGCGTGGGAGTGGGTGTGCCGGGGATGAGGGTGTTGCGTGCCGTGTCGCGTGGTCACCGTGCCGCTCCTGTGCGTGGTGCAGATCCGGTCAGTCTGCCAAATCCACGCCCGCCCGGCGCTGGGAAAGCCGTATCCCCGAAGGGGCCGGCGGCTACCAGCGCGGCACGGTCGGCGCCGTCCACGACGGGTCGGTGACCCGCATCGCCCGGGCGTCGTCGCGGTCGCGCAGCGCCCCGTCGTCGTCCAGCCACCGCTGGTGCAGCGCGCGCAGCTTCCCGCGGTCCAGCTCCACGCCGAGCCCGGGTCGCTCGTCGACCTGGAGCGCGCCGCCTTCGAAGACGTGCCGCTCGGTGATGACGTCCTCGGTCTGCCAGGGGTAGTGGCTGTCGCAGGCGTAGTCGAGGTTGGGCACGACCGCGGCGACGTGGGTCATCGCGGCGAGGCTGATGCCCAGGTGGGTGTTGGAGTGCATGGAGAGCCCGACGCCGTGGACCCGGCAGATCCCGGCCAGCTCCCGGGTGTTGTGCAGCCCGCCCCAGTAGTGGTGGTCGCTGAGGAGGACCTGCGTCGCCCCGCGCTCCAGGGCCTCGGGCAGCTCGGCGAAGGTGGTCACGCACATGTTGGTGGCCAGCGGCACGGAGGTGCGGGCGGCGACCTCGGCCATGTGCGCGGTGGTGCTGGTGGGGTCCTCCAGGTACTCCAGTACGTCCCGCAGCTCGTCCGCCACGCGCACCGAGGTCTCCACTGACCAGGCGCCGTTGGGGTCGAGCCGCAGCGGCGCCCCGGGGAACGCCGCCGCGAGCGCCCGCACCGCCGCGACCTCCTCGTCCGGCGGGAAGACGCCGCCCTTCAGCTTGAAGGAGCTGAAGCCGTGGTCGCGGGCGAAGCGGCGCGCCTGGGCGACGACGCCCGCGGGGTCGAGGGCGGCGCCCCAGTCGTCGGGCTCGCCGGCGCCGTCCGGGTGGGCCGCCCATCGGTAGAAGAGGTACGCGCTGTACTCGACCGTGCTGCGGACCTTGCCGCCCAGCAGGGCGTGCACGGGCAGGTCGAGGCTCTTGCCGAGGGCGTCCAGGAGGGCAACCTCGAACGCCGAGACCACCGAGAGCCGTAACTTCTCGCTGGTGCGCACGCCCCGCAGGCCGGCGGCGTCGACCGAGTCCGCGGCAGTCGAGCCCGTGGAGCCGGGGTCCGTCGAGTCCGCGCCCGCGGGGTCCGCGGCCCGGCACACCACCTCGGCGAGTTGGTGCAGTCCGTTCACGTCCGTGACCGGGTGTCCGGGCAGCGCATCGGCCAGCGGAGCGGCCAGTTCCAGATAGGCGGCGTCCCCGTACGTCTCGCCCACGCCGTCGACCCCGTCGGCGGTGCTGACCTCGACGATCAAGCGGGGCGTGTACGGCTGGTGGACGCCCTGGACGTTCAACAGCGGTGGATCGGCGACGAGGACAGGAGTGAGCCGCACTTCGCTGACCCTGAGTTCCCGGAGCATGCGTCGCCCTCCCACCCGCTCGCGTACACATTCGAGAATCGAGGCTAGGTAGGTGAACTGAGGCCCGTCAACGGGTCGTTGGGCACCCCGTCACCGGGCCGGCGGGGTGCGCACCGGGTCACTCGGCCGCTTCGGCGGCGAAGTCGTACGCGTCGACCTCGGCGATCAGCCGGGCCCTGCGCTCCTCGTCGTCGTCCAGGAAGGCCGCGACGAAGGAGTTGCGGGCCAGTTCCCGCAGTCGCTCCGTGTCCAGCCCCAACGCCTCGTGCACCGCGTGGAAGGTGTCGCCGACGTAACCGCCGAAGTAGGCGGGGTCGTCGGAGTTCACGGTGCACAGCAGGCCGGCGTCCATCATCCGCGGCAGCGGGTGCGCCTCCAGGGTGTCGATCGCCCGCAGCCGTACGTTCGACAACGGGCAGAGCGTCAGCGGCACCTGCTCGTGCACCAGCCGCGCCACCAGCTCCGCGTCCTCGATGCAGCGCAGCCCGTGGTCGACGCGCTCCACGCCGAGCACGTCCAGCGCCTCGGCGACGTACCCGGGCGGGCCCTCCTCGCCCGCGTGCGCCACCTTGCGCAGCCCGAGCGCGGCAGCCGCCTCGTACACCTCGCGGAACTTCGACGGCGGGTGCCCCACCTCCGCCGAGTCCAGGCCGACGGCGGTGATGCGGTCCAGGTACGGCCGGGCCGCCTCCAGGGTCTCCATCGCCTCGGCGGCCGGCCGGTCGCGCAGGAAGCACATGATCAGCCGGGTGGAGACGCCGTGCCGCTCCTCGGCGGCGTCCAGCGCTCGGGTCAGGCCGTCGATCACGGTGCCGATGGACACGCCGCGCGCCGTGTGCGCCTGCGGGTCGAAGAAGATCTCGGCGTGGCGCACGCCCTGGGCCGCGGCGCGGGCGAGGTAGGCGTCGGCGAGTTCGGCGAAGTCGTCCTCGGTGAGCAACACCGCCATCAGGCCGTAGTACAGGTCCAGAAAGGACTGGAGGTCCTCGAAGAGGTAGGCGCGGCGCAGCTCTTCGGTGTCCCGGTAGGGCAGGGTGACGCCGTTGCGCGCGGCGAGCGCGAAGGCGAGTTCCGGTTCGAGGGTGCCTTCGATGTGGAGGTGGAGTTCGGCTTTGGGCAGCGGCACGGTCGGGTCCTCGCTCGCGTTGGTGCAGGTAGTGCAGGTAGTGCAGGTGGTACGGGTCGGGTGGTGCGGGTAGTGCTGGTGGTACGGGTCAGGTGGGTCAGGTGGTGCGCTTGGGCACGGGTACGCGCAGCAGGTCGTGGGCGACGGTGAGTTCGCCCTCGTACCCGGCGGCCCGCGCCTGTCGTTCGAACTCCTCGGCGTCCGTGTAGCGCTGCGAGAAGTGGGTGAGCACCAGGTGGCGCACGCCCGCGTCCCGCGCCACCCGGGCCGCCTGTCCGGCCGTCAGGTGCCCGTGGTCGGAGGCCAGGTGCTCGTCCTCGTCGAGGAAGGTCGACTCGATCACCAACAGGTCGCAGCCGTCCGCGAGGGCGTAGACGCCGTCGCACAGCCGGGTGTCCATGACGAAGGCGAAGCGCTGCCCCGGGCGGTGCTCGCTGACCTCGTCGAGGGTGACGCCGTCGACCTCGCCGGTCCGCTGCAGCAGGCCGACGGCCGGCCCGCGGATGCCGCGCTCGGCCAGCTTCCGCGGCAGCATGCGGCGGCCGTCCGGCTCGACGAGGCGGTAGCCGTACGACTCCACGGGGTGCGAGAGCCGGTGCGTGTGGAGGGTGTACGCGGGGGTGCGCGCGAGCACCCCGTCCGCCGCGTGCGGGGCCTCGGTCAGCGAGACGGTCTCGCGGTACGCCGTGGCGTACCGCAGCCGCTCGAAGAACCTCTGCCCGCTCGCCGGGTAGTGCGCGGTGACCTCGTGCGGGACCCGGTCGAGGTTGATGCGCTGGATGACGCCGGCGAGCCCGAGGGAGTGGTCGCCGTGGAAGTGCGTGATGCAGATCCGGTCGATGTCGTGCGCGGCGACCCCGGCGCGCAGCATCTGCCGCTGGGTGCCCTCGCCGGGGTCGAACAGGATGCCGTCGGAGTCCCACCGCAGCAGGTAGCCGTTGTGGTTGCGGTGGCGCGTGGGGACCTGGCTCGCAGTCCCGAGGACCACGAGTTCTCGTACGGACACGGGTCAGTCCGGTCTATCCGGGGGGCCATTCGAGGCCGCGCCCGCCCAGGAGGTGGGCGTGCGCGTGGAACACGGTCTGCCCGGCGCCGGCGCCGGTGTTGAACACGATCCGGTACCCGGTGCCGTCCAGCTTCTCCTCGGCGGCGACCTCGCCCGCCTCGCGCAGCACGTCGGCGGCCACCTGCGGCGCCTTCGCGGCGAGCGCCGCGGCGTCCGGGTAGTGGGCCTTGGGGATCACCAGGACGTGCGTGGGCGCCTGCGGATTGATGTCCCGGAACGCGACGACGGTCTCGGTCTCCCGCACCAGGGTCGCGGGCACCTCCCCCGCGACGATCTTGCAGAACAGGCAGTCCGCCTGGGCCTCTCCGGCCATGCCGGCTCCTCCTCGGTGGTCGTCGCTGGTGTGCTGCGCCCGCCATCGTATCCGTCACCTGCGCGGGGTGGCCGTGACGGTCTCGGTGACGGTGACCGTCACGGTGGGGCGGGCCCGGTCGTCCCCGGCGGGCCGTCGGGTGGCGGCGTCGCGGGTGGGGGTGCGGGAGGGGCCGCCCGCGCAGTTGCCGAGGTAGCGCGCCTCGAAGACGAGCTGCCCGTCGACCCGGGCGTCGAGGTCGCCGCGCACGCACGCGCCGGCGATCTCGTCCGTCACCTTGCCCTTGAGGGCGATGGCCTGCCCCTTGCGGGTCTTGCCCTCGCAGGCGACGGTCGCGGGCTCGGTGACCCCGCCCGGCGGCGCCTTGGTGGCGCCGTCGCCCCGTACGTCCTCCTCGCCGTTCTTCGCCTCGGCCGCCCGCTCGACCGTGGCGGTGCAGTTGAACCAGCGCACGTCGAAGCCGATCCGCTCCAGCGTGTTCGTCGCGGTCTGGTCGGTCGTCAGCGAGACGGAGTTGGCGGAGAGTTCGTGCGCGGTCGGCTCGCACGCCGTCAGCACCACCAACGCCGCACCGATCAATCCGGCCGTGGCGGCCTGCACCGTCGTCCTGCGTCTCATACCCGGCATGCTCGGAAGAGTGGCACCGCGGAGCGGTGAGCAAAAGGGTGGTTGCGGCCAGAAACCACCCGTTCGGAGTACACCCTCCCCAGAATGCGCCCCTCCCCGTGCGCCCCGAGGAGCGCCCCCACGTCGCCGCCGCGTCCCTGCGAGCGCACTGCCCTGTGGGACCCGTCTGTGGTTTGTCTCGCCCCTAAAAACCCCTGCCCCAGCCTGCACTTAAGTGACGGGGGCAGCGAAACAGGTGGCGCTGGGGGTCCCCCCATGCCCACTGGGCATAGGGGGCGGAACTGCGCGAACAAACAACCACGGTCTGCAGAGACCAAACCTGCCCGCAGGGCTACGGCGGGTGAGTCCAGGGGCGCGCGGCGCTGCGCGACAAACCACAGACGGGTCGCACAGGGCAGCGCGCTCGCGGGGCGCCGCAGGGGCGTTAGGACCAGCGGCCCGTGCGGGTCAGGAGGAGCGCCGTCGCCGCCGTACCCGCCGTCGACGTGCGCAGCACGCTCCGGCCCAGCCGGTACGGCCGCGCCCCCACCGCCTCGAACGCCGCCAACTCCTCCGGCGACACCCCGCCCTCCGGGCCGACCACCACCACGATGGAGCCCCCCGCCGGCAGCTCCGCCGTCGCCAACGGCTGCGCGCCCTCCTCGTGGAGGACCGCAGCGAAGTCGGCGTCCGCCAGCAGCGCCGCCACCTGCTTGGTGGTGGCCGCCTCCGCGACCTCGGGGAACCGCAGCCGGCGCGACTGCTTGCCCGCCTCGCGGGCCGTGGCGCGCCACTTCGCCAGCGACTTCGCCGCCCGCTCGCCCCGCCACTGGGTGATGCACCGCGCCGCGGCCCACGGCACGACCGCGTCCACGCCGGTCTCCGTCATGGTCTCGACGGCGAGTTCGCCCCGGTCGCCCTTGGGCAGGGCCTGGACGACGGTGATGCGGGGCGCGGGCACGGGCTCCTCGGGGAAGGCGACCGGCTCCACCACGAGCCGGTCCTTGCCCTCGGTGCGCAGCACGACCCCGGCCGCCCCCCGGCCGCGGCCGTCGGTGAGGACGACCTGCTCGCCGGCCGTCAGTCGCTTCACGGAGACGGCGTGCCGGCCCTCGGGCCCGTCGAGCGTGAGGACTTCGCCGGGCCCGACGCCTTCGAGGGAGTCGACGACGAAGACGGGCGCGGTCACCGGGACTCCCCCGGGCCGGCGAAGCGCTCGACGGCTTCGGTGGCCTCGGCGACGAGGGTGTCGACGAGTTCGGCCGCGGGCAGCGCGCGGGCCAGCCGGTGGCCCTGGCCGGCCCACAGCGCCATGCCCTGGGCGTCCCCCGCCGCTGCTGCGGCCTTGCGCACGGGCGCGGTCAGGTGGTTCACCTCGGGGTACGCGGAGGGCGCGTACGGGCCGTGTTCGCGCAGGAAGCGGTTGACGAGCCCGCGGGCCGGCCGCCCGGTGAAGGCCCGGGTGAGTTCGGTCCGGGCGAACAGCGGGTTGGTCAGGGCCTGCTTGTGCAGCGGGTGCGCACCGGACTCGGGGCAGGCCAGGAACGCGGTGCCGAGCTGCGCCGCGCACGCCCCCGCGGCGAGCACGGCCGCGATCTGGCTGCCGCGCATCAGCCCGCCGGCCGCGATGAGGGGCAGGTCCACGGCCGAGCGCACCAGCGCGAGCAGGGCCAGCAGCCCGACGGCGCTGCCGTCGGCCGCCGGGTCGTCCCGGTGGGTGCCCTGGTGCCCGCCGGCCTCGATCCCCTGGACGCAGAGCGCGTCCGCACCGGCGCGGGCGGCGGCCTGCGCCTCGTCGGGCGTGGTGACGGTGACGACGGTGTACGTGCCCACCTCGCGGAAGGAGGCGAGGACTTCGGGGGTGGGGCAGCCGAAGGTGAAGGAGACCACCGGCACCGGGTCGTCCCGCAGGATCGCCAACTTGGCCTCGTAGCCGTCGTCCCAGCCGGTCTCCGGGTCGCCGAGCTCGCTCTCGTACCAGGTGGCCTCGCCGGCGAGCTGCTGTCGGTAGACCTCGACGGCGCTGGGGTCGGCGGCCCGGGTCTGCGGCATGAAGAGGTTCACGCCGAAGGGCCGGGAGGTCAGCGCCCGGATCTCCTTGACCTCCTGGTACATGCCGCCGGTGGTCTTGTAGCCGGCCGCGAGGAAGCCGAGCCCGCCCGCCTCGGACACGGCCGCCGCGAGCCGGGGCCCGGAGGCGCCGCCGGCCATCGGGGCCTGCACCAGGGGGTGGCGGCAGAGTTCGGAGGGGGTTCTCGGGGTGGAGGGCGCGGAGGACATGCCTGCATCGTGCCACCGCGGGCCGGCCCGCCACGAATCGACCCCGCTGCGGTGTTTGCCCCCGGCCCTTCAGGGCGTCCGCACGCGTCCGCGCGCGGTGTTGCGCGTACGTCCCGGGGCACCGCCGACCGGCGCGTCACGCCGGTCGGCCCACCGGGCCGTCACCTGCCGTTGAAGGCGTCCTTCAGACGGGAGAACAGCCCCTGCTGGCCCGGCTGGAACTGCCCCTGGGGCCGCTCCTCGCCGCGCAGCTTCGCCAGCTCCCGCAGCAGCCGTTCCTGCTCGGGTTCGAGCTTGCTGGGCGTGGTGACCTCGACGTGCACGATGAGGTCGCCGCGTCCGCCGCCCCGCAGGTGCGTGACGCCGCGGCCGTGCAGCGGGATCGACTGGCCGGACTGGGTGCCCGGCCGGATGTCGACATCCTCCATGCCGTCCAGGGTCTCCAACGGCACCTTCGTGCCGAGCGCGCCCGCCGTCATGGGGATGGTCACGGTGCAGTGCAGGTCGTCGCCCCGGCGCTGGAACACCGAGTGCGGCAGCTCGTGGATCTCGACGTACAGATCGCCCGCGGGTCCGCCGCCGGGGCCGACCTCGCCCTCGCCGGCGAGCTGGATCCGGGTGCCGTTGTCGACACCGGCGGGGATCTTCACCGTCAGGGTCCGCCGCGAACGGATCCGGCCGTCGCCCGCGCACTCCGGGCAGGGGGTGGGGACCACGGTCCCGAAGCCCTGGCACTGCGGGCAGGGCCGGGAGGTCATGACCTGGCCCAGGAAGGAGCGGGTGACCTGGGAGACCTCGCCACGGCCGCGGCACATGTCGCAGGTCTGCGCGGACGTGCCGGGCGCGGCGCCCTCGCCGGAGCAGGTGGTGCACACCACGGCGGTGTCGACCTGGATGTCCTTCGTCGTGCCGAAGGCGGCCTCGTTGAGCTCGACCTCCAGCCGGATCATGGCGTCCTGGCCGCGCCGGGTGCGCGAGCGCGGCCCGCGCTGGGAGGCCGTGCCGAAGAAGGCGTCCATGATGTCCGAGAAGTTCCCGAAGCCGCCCGCGCCGAAGCCGCCCGCGCCACCGGCGCCGCCGGCCTGGGACAGCGGGTCGCCGCCGAGGTCGTAGACCTGCTTCTTCTGCGGGTCCGACAACACCTCGTAAGCGGCGTTGATCTCCTTGAACCGCTCCTGGGTCTTCGGGTCCGGATTCACGTCCGGGTGCAGTTCGCGGGCGAGGCGGCGGAACGCCTTCTTGATCTCGTCCTGCGACGCGTCGCGGCGTACGCCGAGTACGGCGTAGTAGTCCGTGGCCACTTACGACTCCGCCAGGATCTGTCCGACGTAACGTGCCACTGCGCGTACCGCTCCCATCGTTCCGGGGTAGTCCATGCGGGTCGGTCCGACCACGCCGAGTTTGGCAACTGCCTCGCCGCCCGAACCGTAACCGACGGATACGACGGACGTTGCGTTGAGGCCCTCGTGGGCGTTCTCGTGACCGATGCGTACGGTCATGCCCATCCCGCCCGACTCCGTGGCCTCGCCGAGCAACTTGAGCAGCACCACGTGCTCCTCAAGGGCTTCGAGCACCGGCCGGATGGTGAGCGGGAAGTCGTGTCCGAAGCGGGTGAGATTGGCGGTGCCGCCGATCACCAGCCGTTCCTCGGTCTCCTCGACGAGGGTTTCGAGGAGGGTGGAGAGCACGGTGGCGACCGTGCCCTGGTCGTCCGGTTCGTCGAACGAGTCCGGGAGGTCCTGCACCAGCTGCGGGATGTCCGCGAACCGGCGGCCCACCACCCGGCTGTTCAGCCGGGCCCGCAGATCGGCGACGGACGCCTCGCCGAAGGGCGCGGGGCAGTCGATGACCCGCTGCTCGACGCGGCCGGTGTCCGTGATGAGCACGAGCATCAGCCGGGCCGGCGCCAGAGACAGCAGCTCCACGTGCCGGACCGTGGAACGGTTCAGCGAGGGGTACTGCACGACGGCGACCTGCCGGGTCAGCTGCGCCAGCAGCCGCACCGTGCGCCCGACGACGTCGTCGAGGTCGACGGCGCCCTCCAGGAAGCCCTGGATGGCGCGCCGCTCGGCGGCCGACAGCGGCTTGACCCCGGCGAGCCGGTCGACGAAGAGGCGGTACCCCTTGTCGGTGGGGATGCGCCCGGCGCTGGTGTGCGGCTGGACGATGAAGCCCTCGTCCTCCAGCACGGCCATGTCGTTGCGCACCGTGGCCGGGGAGACGCCGAGCTGGTGCCGCTCGGTGAGGGCCTTGGAGCCCACGGGCTCCTCGGTGCCCACGTAGTCCTGGACGATGGCGCGCAGGACCTTGAGTCTGCGTTCGCTCAGCATCGCGCGCACCTCCAGCTGGTGTCTCTAGGTCGTGCCTCGGTGACCGCCTGGCACTCCCCGGGTCCGAGTGCCAAGTTTTTCCCGTGCCAGTGTACGGCCGCCGGGTACGGCCGTAGCAAGGGCGACCGATCACGCTACCGTGCCCCGCCTCCGTTCTGGTCGGTTCCCGGCCGGTCCTGGCCACGAGGGCACTGGCAGTAGCGTCGCCGTATGAACGTCACTTGGGAAGACCTCGGCTGGGAGCGGCTGGCCGAAGGGGTGGGTCGACGCCGGCTGCCGGGGTGGGACGCCACCTGCGGGCTGGTCGTGGGGCGGGACGGCGCACTGCTGTACGACACCGGGTCCTCGCTCCGCGAGGGCGCCGAGCTGCGCGCCCAGGTCGAGGCGCTGCTGTCGGGCCGCAGGGTGACGCACATCGCACTCGGCCACCCCCACTTCGATCACGTGATGGGAACCGCGGCCTTCGCGGGCGCGGAGGTGTTCGGCGCGGTCGGCGTGGACGCGCTGCTGCGGCGGGAGGCGGAGGTGCTGTGCTCGGACGCGGTGCGCCACGGGATGCCGGCCCACGAGGCGGCTGCCGCGGCCGAGGTGCTGGTGGCGCCGACGCACCTGGTCTCCGGGGAGCGGACGTTGGACCTCGGCGGGCGGCAGGTGCTGTTGGCGAACGTCGGCCCCGGGCACACCGGCCACGACCTGGCCGTGCTGGTGCCGGGCGAGCCCGAGGTGGTGTTCTGCGGCGATCTGGTGGAGGAGTCGGGCGAGCCGCAGGCGGGGCCGGACGCGATCGGGGCGCGCTGGCCGGCCGCGCTGGACCGCTTGTTGGCGCTCGGCGGCGCGGACGCGGCGTACGTGCCGGGGCACGGCGCGGTGGTGGACGCGGCGTTCGTACGGGCCCAGCGGGCCGCGCTGGCGGAGCGGTTCGGGGTGTCGTAGCGTCGGGCGAATGCGCAGCTACAGCCCTGATCTGACACCTCCTTGGAAGAAGAAGCCGGCGCCGGCGCCGGAGGTGGCGGCGGATCCCGCGGACCCCGACCTGGTGGTGGAGGAGGTCGGCACGGGCTTCTGCGGTGCGGTGGTGCGCTGCGAGGCGGGGACGGTGACTCTGGAGGACCGTTTCGGCAAGCACCGGGTGTTCCCCATGGAGCCGCGCGGCTTCCTGCTGGACGGGCAGGTGGTCACGCTGGTGCGGCCGGGGGCCGGCGCTCCGGCGCGCCCCGCGCGTACGGCGTCGGGCTCGGTGGCGGTCCCGGGGGCGCGGGCCCGGGTGGCGCGGGCCGGCCGGATCTACGTGGAGGGCCGGCACGACGCCGAGCTGGTGGAGCGGGTGTGGGGCGACGACCTGCGGATCGAGGGGGTCGTCGTGGAGTACCTGGAGGGCATCGACGACCTGCCGGCGATCGTGGCCGAATTCCGCCCGGCGCCGGACGCCCGGCTCGGGGTCCTCGTCGACCACCTGGTGCCCGGCTCGAAGGAGTCCCGGATCGCGGCCTCGGTGACCGATCCGCACGTGCTGGTGGTGGGACACCCGTACGTGGACGTGTGGGGCGCGGTGAAGCCGTCGGCGCTCGGCATCCCCGGCTGGCCGTCGGTGCCGCGTGGGCAGGACTGGAAGACCGGCGTGTGCCGGGCCCTCGGCTGGCCGGAGAACACCGGAGCCGCCTGGCAGCACATCCTGTCCCGGGTGCACTCCTACAAGGACCTGGAGCCGGAGCTGCTGGGCCGGGTGGAGGAACTGATCGACTTCGTCACGGGCGAGTGACCCGCCCTGGTCCGCGCCCGTAGGGCCCCGCGTGCCCGTCTGCACCCAGCCCGCGCTCAAGGACGGGGAAGCGAAACAGGGGCGCGGGGAACTGCGCGACAAGCCACAGACGGCCCGCGGAGACCCACGCTCCCGCAGGGAAACGGCGGCTACAAGGTTCGGTCGATCAGTCGACGAGGTCGCGCACGACGCCGTCGGCCAGCAGCCGCCCGCGCAGGGTGAGGACCGCGCGCCCCTCCTCGTACGGCCCGGGCTCCAGCAGACCGTCGGCGAGCGCCTGCCGCGCCGCGTCGAGTCCGGCCGGGCGCAGCAGGGAGAGCGGGACGCCCTCGCGCAGTCGCAGTTCCAGCAGGATGCGCTCGACGCGCCGGTCCTCGGGGGCGAGGACCTCGCGGCCGGCACCGGGCGAGCGGCCCTCGGCGAGCGCGGCGGCGTACGCGCCCGGGTGCTTCACGTTCCACCAGCGCACCCCGCCGACGTGGCTGTGGGCGCCGGGCCCGGCGCCCCACCAGTCGGCGCCGCGCCAGTACAGCTCGTTGTGCAGGCACCGGCCGGCGTCGGTGGTCGACCAGTTCGAGACCTCGTACCAGGAGTAGCCGGCGCCGGACAGCAGTTCGTCGGCGATCAGGTAACGGTCGGCGTGGACGTCGTCGTCGGTCATGGGCACCTCGCCGCGGCGGATCCGGCGGGCGAGCTGGGTGCCCTCCTCGACGATCAGCGCGTACGCCGAGACGTGGTCGGGTCCGGCGCCCACGGCCGCCTCCAGGGAGGCCCGCCAGTCGTCGTCGGACTCGCCCGGGGTGCCGTAGATCAGGTCGAGGTTCACGTGGTCGAAGCCGGCGGCGCGGGCCTCGGCGACGCACGCTTCGGGGCGGCCGGGGGTGTGGGTGCGGTCCAGCACCTTCAGGACGTGCGGGCGTGCGCTCTGCATGCCGAAGGAGATCCGGTTGAAGCCGCCGGCGCGCAGCTCGGCCAGGTAGGCGGCGTCCACGGACTCGGGATTCGCCTCGGTGGTGACCTCCGCGTCGTCCGCGAGCCCGAATTCGCCGCGTACGGCGTCCAACATCGCCACCAGGTCCGCGGCGGCGAGCAGGGTGGGGGTGCCGCCGCCGACGAAGACGGTCCGCACCGGGCGCGGGTCGTCGCCGAGGACCTTGCGCGCCAGCCGTACCTCTTCGGCGAGGGTCGCCGCGTAGTTATCCCTGGAGGCGAGCACTCCGCCGGATCCGCGCAGCTCCGTCGCCGTGTAGGTGTTGAAGTCGCAGTAGCCGCAGCGTGTGGCGCAGTAGGGCACGTGCAGGTAGAAGGCGAGGGGGCGGTCGGCGGCGCCGGCGAGCGCGGACGCGGGCAGCGTCCCGTCGTCGGGTACGGGGTCGCCGTCGGGCAGTACGGAAGGCATGGGTCCCATTGTCCGACACGCGGGACGGGTCGGGATCCGGGCAGCCGTCCGGGACGGGCCGCGCCCGGGACAGCGGCGGGCCGGCGCGGGGTCCGGGCCGCCGCGTTCGTGGTGCTGCGGCCCGGACCTGCGCGGCGGTCACTTCGCGTTCTGGCCCGCGTACATCTCGTCGATCAGTCCCTGGAACTCGCGCTCGACGGCCGGTCGCTTCAGCTTGAGGCTGGGCGTGAGGTCGCCGTGCTCGACGTCCAGGTCGCGCGGCAGGATCCGGAACTTCTTCACGGTCTGCCAGCGCTGGAGGCCGGCGTTGAGCTGGTCCACGTACCCCTGGATCAGCTCCGTGGTGGCGGGGGCGGCCACCACCTGTGCGTACGCCTTGCCCTCCAGGCCGTTCTCCGCGGCCCACGCGAGGAGCGCCGCCTCGTCCAGGGCGATCAGGGCGCTGCAGTAGTTGCGGCCGGCGCCGATGACGACCACGTTGGAGACCAGCGGGCAGATCGCCTTGAACTGGATCTCCACCTCCGTGGGCGCGATGTACTTGCCGCCCGAGGTCTTGATCAGGTCCTTCTTGCGGTCGGTGATGGTCAGATAGCCGTCGTTGGACAGCTCCCCGATGTCACCGGTGTGGAACCAGCCGTCCGCCTCCAGGACCTCCGCGGTCTTCTCCGGCAGGCCGTGGTAGCCGGCCATGATGCCCGGGCCGCGCAGCAGGATCTCGCCGTCCTCCGCGATCCGCACCTCCGTGCCGGGCAGCGGCTTGCCGACGGTGCCGGTGCGGTACGCCTCGCCGGGGTTCACGAAGGACGCGGCGCTGGACTCGGTCAGTCCGTACCCCTCCAGGACGTGGACGCCGGCGCCGGCGAAGAAGTAGCCGATCTCGGGCGACAGCGCGGCCGAGCCGGAGACCGCGGCGCGCAGCCGGCCGCCGAAAGCCTCGCGCAGCTTTCCGTACACGAGGGTGTCGGCGAGCTTGTGCTTGGCGCTCAGGCCGAGGGGCGCGGAGGCGGTGCCGGTGCGCCGGAAGTTGTCCTGGGTGACCTTGGCGTACTCGCGGGCGACGCCGGCCGCCCACTGGAAGATCTTGTACTTGGCGGGGCCGCCGGCGCGCGCCTTGGCGGCGACGCCGTTGTAGACCTTCTCGAAGATGCGGGGGACGGCCGCCATGTAGGTGGGCTGGACGACCGGCAGGTTCTCCACGATCTTGTCGATGCGGCCGTCGACCGCGGTGACGTGGCCGACCTCGATCTGTCCGGAGGTCAGCACCTTGCCGAAGACGTGGGCGAGCGGCAGCCACAGGTACTGCACGTCGTCCCGGGTGATCAGCCCGGTGGCGGCGATGGCCTTGGCCATGTACGACCAGTTGTCGTGCGGCAGCCGGACGCCCTTGGGGCGGCCGGTGGTGCCGGAGGTGTAGATGAGGGTCGCGAGCTGGGTGGCGGTGATCGCGTCGATCCGCTCCTTGACGGCCGAGGGGTGGGCCTTCTGATGGGCCCGGCCGCGCTCTTCGAGGTCGTCGAGGGTGAGGACGAAGTCGTCATCGGCCGCCACGCCGTCCGCGTCGATGACGACGACGTGCTGGAGCTCGGGGAGGTCCGTGCGATGGGCGAGGGCCTTGGCGAGCTGGGTGGCGTCCTCGGCGACCAGCACCCGGCTGCCGGAGTCGGCGAGGATGTACGCCGTCTCCTCGGCGTTCGTGGAGGGATAGACCGTCGTCGTCGCCCCGCCCGCGCACATCACGCCCAGGTCGGCCAGGATCCACTCGATCCTGGTTGTGGACAGGACGGCCACCCGGTCCTCCGGGCCGACCCCGAGCGCGACCAGCCCGGCGGCGATCGCGTACACCCGGTCCGCGGTCTCACGCCAGCTCAGCGACGCCCACTCGGAGGGGCCGGCGGAGGGACCGGCGAAGGGGCCGGCGGAGGATCCCTCGCCCGTCGTCGCGGGCAGCGGGTAGCGGAATGCCTCGGCGTCCGGCGTGGCGTCCACGCGCTCGGTGAACAGGGTCGCCACCGAGGGCGGGCGGTTCTCGATCATGGTCTGGGTGTCGCTCAAGACGTCCTCCGGGCGGGCGGCAGCTCGGCACTGGGCAGCGCTGCACGAGCACTGCACGACCGTGCACGACGGGCTGTGTTTTACGCACGACGGCTGTTGTTGACTGGCGAGTAACTATCGAGTCGCGATCACATTAGAACGCGCCACACCCGCTGCGTAAGGGGACGGAGCCGACCGCTTCACCGCGATGCCCGACGTCTGCGCAGGCTGCCCGGGGTGCGAATGGCCCGTGCAGGGTGCGGGCCGCGGGGCTGGAGGCGCTCGACGGCGCCGTCCCGCGGCCCGCCCGGGTGGCTACTTCTTGCCCTTGCCGGCGCTGTCGTCGCTGGAGAGCACCGCGATGAACGCCTCCTGCGGCACCTCGACGCTGCCGACCATCTTCATCCGCTTCTTGCCCTCCTTCTGCTTCTCCAGCAGCTTCCGCTTGCGGGAGATGTCACCGCCGTAGCACTTGGCGAGGACGTCCTTGCGGATGGCGCGGATGGTCTCGCGGGCGATGACGCGGGAGCCGATGGCGGCCTGGATGGGCACCTCGAACGCCTGCCGCGGGATCAGCTCCCTCAGCTTGGCGACCAGCCGCACGCCGTACGCGTACGCCTGGTCCCGGTGCGTGATGGCGGAGAAGGCGTCGACCTTGTCGCCGTGCAGCAGGATGTCGACCTTCACGAGCTGGGCCGACTGCTCGCCGGTGGGCTCGTAGTCCAGGGAGGCGTAACCGCGGGTCTTGGACTTCAGCTGGTCGAAGAAGTCGAAGACGATCTCCGCGAGGGGGAGCGTGTAGCGGATCTCCACCCGGTCCTCGGACAGGTAGTCCATGCCGAGCAGCGTGCCGCGACGGCTCTGGCAGAGCTCCATGATCGAGCCGATGAACTCGCTGGGGGCGAGGATCGTGGCCCGAACGACGGGCTCGTACACCTCGTCGATCTTGCCTTCGGGGAACTCGCTCGGGTTCGTGACGGTGTGCTCGACGCCGTCCTCCATCAGGACGCGGTACACCACGTTCGGCGCGGTCGCGATCAGGTCGAGCCCGAACTCGCGCTCCAGGCGCTCGCGGATCACGTCCAGGTGCAGCAGACCGAGGAAGCCGACGCGGAAGCCGAAGCCGAGGGCGGCGGAGGTCTCCGGCTCGTAGACCAGGGCGGCGTCGTTGAGCTGGAGCTTGTCGAGGGCGTCGCGCAGCTCGGGGTAGTCCGAGCCGTCCAGCGGGTAGAGGCCGGAGAACACCATCGGCTTGGGGTCCTTGTAACCGCCGAGGGCCTCTTCGGCGCCCTTGTGCTGCTGGGTGATGGTGTCGCCGACCTTGGACTGGCGGACGTCCTTCACACCGGTGATCAGATAGCCCACCTCGCCGACGCCGAGGCCGTCGGCCGGCAGCATCTCGGGCGAGTTGGTGCCGATCTCCAGCAGCTCGTGGGTGGCGCCGGTGGACATCATGCGGATGCGCTCGCGCTTGCCGAGCTGGCCGTCGACGACCCGGACGTAGGTCACGACGCCGCGGTACGAGTCGTAGACCGAGTCGAAGATCATCGCGCGGGCGGGGGCGTCGGCGACGCCGACCGGCGCGGGCACCTCGCGGACCACGCGGTCCAGCAGCGCCTCGACGCCCAGACCGGTCTTGGCCGAGACCTTCAACACGTCGTCGGGGTCGCAGCCGACCAGGTTCGCCAGCTCCTCGGCGAACTTCTCCGGCTGGGCGGCCGGCAGGTCGATCTTGTTGAGGACGGGGACGATCGCGAGGTCGTTCTCCATCGCCAGGTAGAGGTTGGCGAGGGTCTGCGCCTCGATGCCCTGGGCGGCGTCCACCAGCAGGACCGTGCCTTCGCAGGCGGCGAGGGAGCGGGAGACCTCGTAGGTGAAGTCCACGTGCCCCGGGGTGTCGATCATGTTCAGGATGTGCGTCCGGCCCTTCCCCTCGCCCTCGGTGGGGGCCCACGGCAGCCGGACGGCCTGGGACTTGATCGTGATGCCGCGCTCGCGCTCGATGTCCATGCGGTCGAGGTACTGCGCGCGCATCTGCCGCTGCTCGACCACCCCGGTCAGCTGCAGCATCCGGTCGGCAAGCGTCGACTTGCCGTGGTCGATGTGCGCGATGATGCAGAAGTTGCGGATCAGCGCCGGGTCGGTACGGCTCGGCTCGGGCACGTTGGGAGGAGTCGCGGGCACGCAGGGTCCTGATTCTTGAGGCGCTCCGGCGGCACCGGGCGTCTCGTCTCGGGCGAAGGCGGATCGATACGTAGCCTCCATCGTCCCACGCGAACGGGACTGCGCCCGGTTTGGGCCGCTCGGAGGGCGACTGGTAACGTGGTCAGCTGTGTCTCGTGCCCGACGGGCGGGCGCTCCGATGGTCAACCGCAGGAGCCTCCGTACGGCCCGGCGGTGCAGGGGCGCACACATCACAGATCAACCGAACCTGAAAAGGCTCTTTCGTGGCGAACATCAAGTCCCAGATCAAGCGGAACAAGACGAACGAGAAGGCGCGCCTGCGCAACAAGGCCGTCAAGTCCTCGCTCAAGACCGCGATCCGCAAGGCCCGCGAGGCCGTCGCCGCCGGCGACGTCGAGAAGGCCGCCGTGGCCACGCGTGAGGCGTGCCGCAAGCTCGACAAGGCCGTCTCGAAGGGCGTCATCCACAAGAACGCCGCCGCCAACAAGAAGTCGGCGCTGGCGTCGAAGGCTGCCACCCTGCAGGGCTGATCACCCAGGCACCACCTCCGGTGACGCCCCCGACACGGACGGCCGACCGGAAGACTTGATCGTCGGTGGACCGGAGCGGGCCCTCTCTCATCCGCTCCCCCGCCGACGTTTCGGACCCGCACTTGGTCCTGCGTTCGCCACGCAGGTGCGGGCCCACCCAGCAGTAGGCCGAAGGCCCCGAGCTTCCCCGCTCGGGGCCTTCGCCATGTGGCTGCCGGCGCATGCGGCTGCTAGGTCGTACGGCTGCTAGGGGCGGACGCCGCGGCCGGAGCGGGCCGCGCGGGCGATGGTGACGACGGCCTTCTCCAAGGCGTACTCCGGGTCGTCGCCACCGCCCTTCACACCGGCGTCCGCCTCCGCGACGGCGCGCAGCGCAACGGCCACGCCGTCCGGCGTCCAGCCCCGCATCTGCTGCCGCACCCGGTCGATCTTCCACGGCGGCATGCCGAGCTCCCGCGCCAGGTCGGCGGGGCGTCCGCCGCGGGCGGAGGAGAGCTTGCCGATGGCCCGTACGCCCTGGGCGAGCGCGCTGGTGATCAACACGGGGGCCACGCCCGTCGACAGCGACCAGCGCAGGGCCTCCAGCGCCTCCGCCGCCCGGCCCTCCACGGCCCGGTCGGCGACGGTGAAGCTGGACGCCTCGGCGCGGCCGGTGTAGTAGCGCCCGACGACGGCCTCGTCGATCGTGCCCTCGACGTCCGCCGTGAGCTGCGAGACGGCGCTCGCCAGCTCCCGCAGGTCGCTGCCGATGGCGTCGACGAGGGCCTGGCACGCCTCGGGCGTCGCGGACCGCCCGAGCGTGCGGAACTCGGACCGCACGAACGTCAGCCGCTCCGCCGGCTTCGTCGTCTTGGGGCAGGCGACCTCCCGGGCCCCCGCCTTGCGGGCCGCGTCCAGCAGCCCCTTGCCCTTGGCGCCGCCGGGGTGCAGCAGGACCAGGGTGATCTCCTCGATGGGTGCGCCGAGGTAGCCCTTGATGTCCTTGATCGTGTCGGCGGAGAGGTCCTGTGCGTTCCGCACGATCACGACCTTCCGCTCGGCGAAGAGCGACGGGCTCGTCAGCTCGGCCAGGGTGCCGGGCTGGAGCTGGTCGGCGGTGAGGTCGCGTACGTCCGTGTCGGCGTCGGCGGCCCGCGCCGCCGCCACCACCTGCTGTACCGCGCGGTCGAGGAGCAGGTCCTCCTGCCCCACCGCGAGGGTGACCGGAGCGAGCGGGTCGTCTGTCGAGTTCTTCCTGGTGGCCATCGCGCTCCAGCATCCCACGGTGCACCGACAGCGCCGGCCCGGGAGGGTCGCCCGGGAGCGGGCGCGGCGACGGCCCCAAGGGCGGGGCGGGTGCCGGGCGGGCGCCGGCGCGGGTGACGGAGGTCAGGGCGGAGCAGGTGCCGGCGCAGAGGACGGAGCGGGGGACGGATCGGGTGCCGGATCGGGTGCCGGACAATGACCGGGTGAACGATGGACGACACGTGCTGGTGCTGCCGGACCGCGACGCCGCCGAGGAGGTGGCGCAAGAGCTGGCCGACCGCTTCGGAGTGGCCGAGGAGCCCCAGCTCGTCCGGGACGCCCTGGCGGGCGAGGACGACGCCGAGGACGCCCAGTGGCTGGTCGTGGTGGAGGACCCCGCGGCCCGCCTCGACCCCGCGGCCCTCGACGACTTCGCCGCCGAGTACGAGGGCTGGCTGGAAGCGCCCCGCTAACGCCCCCGCGGGGTCGCAACGGGCGACTGCGCAGGTCAGCGGCGCGTCGCGTCGCGCGGATCGGCGGGCAGCCGGTCCAACACGATCCCGAAGTGGTCGCGGTAGGCCGCGAGGACCGCGGCGTCGTCGGACAGCTGCTCCGTGTGCCGCTCGCCGTGTGCGGTGGTGACCAGGGTGTGACCGCTGAGCGTGAGTCGCCCGTCCTCGGTGAGCCGGGAGCAGACCAGGGACTGCGTGAAGTGGGACCGCGGCGACGTGCTGTGCCACCAGGCTCCCGCCGTGAAGTCCGCCAACACCCGCGGCCGGGTCTCGATGCGGAACTGCGGCTTCCCGTCCCGGTACAGGTCGAGGTCCCCGTGGTCCCCATGGATCCCGTCGCCCCACTCGCCCCCGGTCTCGACCAGCCGGAACGTCCCGGCCGGGTCCGATTGGTCCTCGCGCAGGTCGAAGGCGAGGGGGTGGTGGGTGTGGTCCCCGAAGCCGACGTCCACGAGCCAGCGCCCGGCGGCGTCCTCCGTCTCGACCAGCAGCACGAGGTGGTCGTAGGGGATCCCCAACCGCCCATCCTCGTCGAAGACCCGCGCCTGGAGGTGGGTGACGGCGTACCCGAGGTCCTTCAGCAACGCGGCGAAGGCACCGTTGAGTTCGTAGCAGAAGCCACCGCGCCCCGCGCCCACGATCTTGTCGAGCAGCGGCTTCTGCTCCAACACGATCTCCTCGCCGAGGTGCACCGAGAGGTTCTCGAACGGAACGGTCCGTAGGTGGCGCAGCTGCAACTCGCTCAAGTGCGCGGCGTCCGCGTGCCGCGGGCGGTCCATCCCCAGTCGAGCGAGGTATGCGTCCATGGGGACAGTGTGACCCGGACCGGGCCCGCGCGGCATCGTCTGCCGCCCGGCTTGGTCCCAAGGTCCGAGCCCTGGGGGACCTGCGACCGAGCGACGCCCCGGTCCGGAGGCCGAGCGACCGCGGGCTGCCCCGACGCGTGCCGCGCAGGGCCGCGCGCAGGCCGGTGCCCTCGCCCGTCACCGCGATCGGGCCGTGCTCGTCGGTGCGCAGCACCACCGCTCCCCCGGCCCGCAGCGCCCGGACCGTACGGGGCGCGGGGTGGCCGTAGCCGTTGTCCCGGCCGACGGAGATCAGCGCGAGGGCGGGGCGCAGCGCGGTCAGCAGGCCGGGGTCCTGGTGGGCGGAGCCGTGGTGGGCGACCTTGACGACGTCCACCCGGGGCAGCCCGGGGTGGGCCAGCAGCAGGCCGCGCTGGGCGGGTGGTTCGAGGTCGCCGAGCATCAGCAGGGTGGGGCCGGCGGCGACGCGGACGAGGAGGGTCACGCTCGCGTCGTTGGGGCCCTCGGGCGGCGGCCCCGTCGCCGCGGTGGGCGCGGCGGGCCACAGGACCTGCCAACTCAGCCGTCCAACGGTGCGCCGCTCCCCTTGGGCCGCGGGCAGCAGGGGCACACGGGCCTGCTTCGCCGCGCGGCGCACGAAGTAGCTCTGCTCGCGCGGTTCGTCGAACGTGGTGGTCTGCACGGCGCCGACCGCCCGCCCCTTGAGCACCCCGGGAAGCCCCCGCACGTGGTCGGCGTGGAAGTGGGTGAGCACGACCAGGGGAACGCTGGTGACGCCCAGTTCGCGCAGGCAGCGGTCGACGGCTTCGGGGTCGGGGCCGACGTCCACCACCACGGCGGACCCCGCTCCGGCCGCCAGCACTCCCGCGTCCCCCTGCCCCACGTCGCACATCGCGAAGGACCAGTCGGGCGGCGGCCAGCCGGTGATGACGCGGGTCAGCGGGGCCGGGCGGACCAGAGCACACAGCAGGAGCAGCGCACCGGCCGCGGCCACCCAGGGCCGGCGGGGCAGGCGGCGGACGATCAGCACGGCGAGGCCCGTGGCAGCGGCCAGGAGCATTCCGCCGCGCCAGCCGCCCGGCCAGTCCACCTGTGCCCCGGGCAGCCCGGCACCCGTGCGGGCGACCGCCGCGATCCACTCGGCGGGCCACCCGGCACCCGCCGCCAGCACTTCGGCCGCCGGCATCGACACTGTGGCCGCAGCGAGCGCGGCGAAACCGAGGACGGTCACCGGGGCGACCGCGAACTCCGCGGCCAAATTGCAGGGGATGGCGGTCAGACTGACCTTCGCGGCGAAGACCACGACCACGGGGGCGCACACGGCCTGCGCCGCCCCGGACGCGGCCAGCACCTCGGCGAGCCTGGGCGGCACCCCCCTGCGGACCAGGGCCGCGCTCCACCCAGGGGCGACGACCAGCAGCGCACCGGTCGCGAGGACGGAGAGCGCGAAGCCGTAGCTGCGGGCCAACCCCGGGTCGTAGAGCACCAGTAGCAGCACGGCACCTGCGAGGGCCGGCAACAGCGACCGTCGGCGCCCCGTGCCGATGGCGAGCAGGGTGATGGCGCCGCAGACCGCCGCCCGCAGCACGCTCGGCTCGGGCCGGCACACCACGACGAACGCCAGCGTCAGTCCGCCGCCGACGAGCGCCGTCTGGCGGAGCGAGATACCCAGCCGTGGGGCGAGGCCGCCCCGCTCCGCTCGGCCCGCTCTGCTCGGCGGCCCGATCAACAGCATCAGCACGATGGTGAGGTTGCTCCCCGACACGGCCAGCAGATGCGTGAGGTCGGTCGCCTCGAACGCCGTCCGCAGTTCGGGGGTGATCCGTGCGGTGTCCCCGACGGTGAGCCCGGGAACCAACGCACGGGCGTCCGCGGGCAGTCCGTCGGTCGCCACCCGCAGCCCTGCACGCAGCCGGCCCGCGGTACGTTGCACGGCGGACGGGGCGCCGACGACCTCGGGCGGCCGGTCGGCGCCGACCGTGATCACGGCCACGAAGCGGTGCTCGCCGTCCATCGGCGGGGCGAGCCGCGCCGTGAGCTTCAGCCGGGTCGACGGCAGCAACTCCCGCCAGCGCGCGAGCGCCTGCGGTGCCTCCTGGGGCCGGACCAGGAGCAGCACCGGCGTACGGACGGCTTCGGACGTCCCGGCGGGCCCGGCGATCCGCAGCGCCTCGGCCTCGATGGCGAGCGGCCGTTCGGATGGCACGCCGCCGTCACCGCTCCCGCGAGGGCGGGTCGGTCGCGGGTCCGCAGTGACGGACAGCTCCACGGTGGCGTGGGCGTAGCGCTCGGCGAGCCCGGGCAACGGCCCTCGGCGCAGGTCCGCGCCCTGCAACCCGGCGGCGACGATGCCCGCGCCCGCGCACAGCAGGACCGCCGCGAGCGCGGTCGCATGCTGCCGGTGCCATCGCCCCGTACTCCCGCCCGGCCTCGACGGCCCGCGCCACGGCGGCCGTCGGGCCCGGGAAGAGGATGCGTCGTGCGGGGGCAGGTCGAACGTCTCGGTGCGGTACGGCTCTTGGGGGCGTCCGCGACTGACGGGCACCCGGCCGGCGCGAGTCCCGCTGGCCCGCGTCCGTAACCACCGGGCGACCATCGGCACCAGCAGCACGGCCGCCGACGCGAGGCAGAGCGCCGCGCTCGGCGCCGTCCACCGCCCGGGCGCCCCCACGGCCAGCGCCGCGGCGCCCCAGGCGGCCACCGCGGGCAGCACCAGGCGCAGATCGACCGGCCCCTCCCAGCGGGGGTGGGACGCGCCCAGCCGGTGACCGGACTCGGCGTGGACGGCTGGGCGCCTCATGGCCGTACGAGGGGCTTGAGGTCGGCGAAGCGCCGGGCGCCGATCCCGTCGACCTCGCGCAGCTCGTCGATGGACCGGAAGCCGCCGTGCTGCGTGCGGTAGTCGACGATGTGCTGGGCGAGCACGGGGCCGACGCCGGGCAAGGTGTCGAGTTGCTGCACGGTCGCGGTGCTCAGGCTCACCGGGCCGGGCGGTCGCACCCCCGTCGCGGCGGCCCCCGCGACGGCTCCGGCAGCATCGACGGGTGGCCCGCCGGGCGGCGCCGCGCCCGGCGGCAGCGGCACCCCGACCACGACCTGCTCCCCGTCCACGAGCACCCGTGCGCGGTTGAGCCCGGTCAGATCAGCGCCGTCCTTGGGGCCTCCCGCGGCCGTGAGGGCGTCGGTGACCCGGGAGCCGGCGGGCAACTTGAGGACCCCCGGCCGCCGCACCTTTCCGCTCACGTCCACCACGATCCGCCCTCCCGCCCCCGCCCCGGGCGACGACGGCGCACCGGGCACGGGAAACTCGGATGACTGGGATGCCTGGGACGACTCGGATGACGGGAACGACCCGGGCGACTTCGCCAAGGGCGCACCCCGCTGGACCAGTTCAGGAGCGCGGACCGTCTCGGGCCGGCCCAGCCAGAAGTGGTACACCGCGAACGCCGCGGCCACCGCCAACACGACGGTCAGCGCAGCGAGGGACCTCGGCTCAAGCCCGCATCTGAGCTGCAGCCACACCGGCAGTCGATCCCGCAGCGCGAGCGCCGCGCGACGCAGCGCATCGCCCCGCCCTGGCTCGACCGCAGGTCCCCGGACCCCCGGGTGGAGGCCGGCGCCCGCGTCGGTGCCCGGCTCTTCGGCCGTCGGCACGGTGCGCACCGGCTCGCCGGGAGCCCGGGCACCGAGCAGGAACGCATCCGCCCTCGCGCGGGCGTGGGCAACGGAGGCGTGGCCCGGCGTGGGACGTCCGACGCGTAAGCGTGGTGGGCCGGCCCTCCGGCGGCCTCGCCCCGGCCCTCGGCCCGCGGCCAAGCGGCCGGAACCGACGGCACTGACCGTGGCCGAGCTCGCGCCCGAGCCCCAGCCCATGTCCACACTCGCGCCCGGGCCGGGCGGCCCCGAGGCGGAGTCCCGCGCGGGGACCGTGACCGGTCGGCGCCGTGGACGAACGCGACCGTCGGACGTCGGGCCCCGGCCGGGCCCACTGCTTACAGAGCGTGATCGAAGAGTCATGCGTACGACCGTAGGCACCTTCGACGGATCCCGCTGAACCCGCCCAAATTCCGTGGATAACCACCGCGTTGTGGATAACTCCGTCACCCACACGGGGAGCTAACGGCGCCACGCCACGCCTCACGACCGTGCATCCGGCGCTACCGCACCCCCCGCCCCGTGCCGCTCAGTGCGGCGAGACCACCGCTCCCAGCAGCCCCGGCCCCGTGTGCGCCCCGATCACCGCACCCACCTCGCTGACGTGCAGCTCCGCCAGCCCCGGCACCCGCTCCCGCAGCCGCTCGGCCAGCGTGGCGGCCCGCTCCGGAGCGGCCAGGTGGTGCACCGCGATGTCGACGCTGCCCGCCCCCGCGCACTCGACGGCCAGCTCTTCCAACCGGGCGATCGCCTTCGAGGCCGTCCGCACCTTCTCCAGCATCTCGATCCGACCGCCGTCGAGTTGGAGGAGCGGTTTCACCGCGAGCGCCGAACCCAGCAGCGCCTGCGCCGCCCCGATCCGGCCGCCGCGCCGCAGGAAGTCCAGCGTGTCGACGTAGAAGTACGCGGCGGTCCCGGCGGCCCGCTTCTCCGCCGCGGCCACCGCCTCGTCGAGCGTGCCGCCGCTCTCCGCGGTCTCCGCCGCGGCCAGCGCGCAGAACCCGAGGGCCATCGCCACCATCCCGGTGTCCACCACCCGCACCGGCACCGGAGCGTTCTTGGCGGCCAGCACGGCCGCGTCGTACGTGCCCGAGAGCTCGGCGGACAGATGCAGGGAGACGATGCCGGTCGCGCCCGCCGCCGCGCACGTGCGGTACGTCTCGGCGAAGACCTCCGGGTTCGGCCGGGACGTGGTCACCGGACGCCGCTTCTGCAGGGCGGCAGCGAGCGAGCGCGCCGAGATCTCCGTACCCTCTTCCAGCGCCTGATCGCCCAGGACCACCGTCAGCGGCACCGTCACGATGCCGTGGTGCTCCACGGCCGGCGGCGGCAGGTAGGCCGTTGAATCGGTGACGATCGCGACATGGGGGGACATGACCGGGAGGTTACCGGTCAGCGGCGCGGCACGGCAGTCCGACCCCTCGGGCGCCTCGACGATCTCCACACCCCGGCCGGCCGCGGGGCCCGGCGGTCGCAGCACCGCAGCCGAAGGCGTCAGTTGGTGGTCTCGGGGCGGGTCGTCTTCTGCCAGGGGTAGTGCTCCTGACGCGGATCCCTCGCGGTGATCGCCGGCGGCTCGGGCTCGGCCTCCCGCTCCGCGCGACCAGCGCCAGTCCCCGCACCCGCACCCGAGCCTGCAGCACCCGCGGCCGGCTGCGCTGTGTGCCCCGTGTCCTCCTCCGCCCAAGAACGCCCGGGGGACGAGCTCGACGCCGCACCGGGCTCAGAGCTCTCGGTCCAGTGCCGCAGCGCGCCCGCCTCCATGTCGATCTGGGTGCTCAGCACGTCGAGGTCGTCCTCGGCGAACTTCTGCGCCCGGTCACGGGCGGCCCACCTCAGCGACTCCGCCGAGTGAACGATTCGCTCCATGCGCTCCCGCAGCTCCGGAAGCCGCGCCGCCACCGTGCTCCGGTCGGGCTCCCGCTCCAGCCGCTTGAGCTCGTCGTCCAGCTCGTGTCCGTGCACGCTGAGCCGCTCGAAGAGGGCGATCGACTCCGCGAGCCCCGCGTCCTCCGCCACGCCCGCCTTCAGCGCGTCCTGAGTGGCCCGCATCGAGGTCCGCAGCGACAGCCGGAGCTGGGCGAGCTCCCCCGCGACCCCGACCTGGCCGAGGCTCTTGGCCCGCAACGTGGTCTCTTCGACGGTGCGCCGCGCCTGCGTGACCGTACGCTCCACACCGCGCTTCGCCGCACCCACGGCCTTGACCGTGACAAAAGCCCCCAAAGCGACGAAGGCGAAGAAGAGCAGCGCCAGAATCAAGATCACGGCTTCCATGGGCGGCCCTTCGACATCGGTTGTGGTCCTTCCAACGGTAAACGGAACGGGCGGGCCGCGGGTTCCAGCAGAACCCTCAGCCCGCCCGTAGGAAGAACCCTGGTGTGCCCCCGAGAAGGAACCCGGAGAAAACCCCGAGGGCAGCACCGCCCGAAAACGGTGCTACCCCGGAGGGCGTTCCGCGGCCACGGCGTTACGCAGGGACGATGTTGACCAGCTTGGGCGCCCGGACGATCACCTTCCGGATGCCGGCGCCGTCCAGCGCGGCCACGACGGCCGGGTCCGCCAGCGCCAGCGCCTCCAACTCCTGCTCCGAGATCGAAGGCGGCACCTCCAGACGCGCCTTCACCTTGCCCTTGATCTGCACCACGCACGTCACGGCCTCGTCCACGACGTACGCCGGATCGGCCACCGGGAAGGGCTGGTGCACCACCGAATCGGCGTGCCCCAGCCGCCGCCACAGCTCCTCGGCGACGTGCGGCGCCAGCGGCGCGACCAGCAGCACCAGCCGCTCGACCACGTCCCGCGGCACCGCCCGACCCGCCTTGGTCAGGTGGTTGTTCAGCTCGGTGATCTTGGCGATGGCGGTGTTGAAGCGCAGCCCCGCCATGTCCTGGCCGACCCCGTCGATGGCCTTGTGCAGCGCCCGCAGCGTCGCCTCGTCGGCCGTGCCGGCGTCCGCGACCGCGACCTCCCCGGTCGCCTCGTCGACGACGTTGCGCCACAGCCGCTGCAGCAGCCGGTACTGGCCGACGACGGCCCGGGTGTCCCACGGCCGCGAGACGTCCAGCGGCCCCATCGCCATCTCGTACAGGCGCAGCGTGTCCGCCCCGTACTCGGCGCAGATCTCGTCCGGAGTGACGGCGTTCTTCAGGGACTTGCCCATCTTGCCCAGCTCGCGCTTGACGCGCTCGCCCTCGTAGAAGAAGCCGCCGTCCCGCTCCTCCACCTCCGCGGCCGGCACCGCGAACCCGCGGGCGTCCCGGTAGACGTACGCCTGGATCATGCCCTGGTTGAACAGCCGGTGGAACGGCTCCACGGAGGAGACGTGCCCCAGGTCGAACAGCACCTTGGACCAGAACCGCGCGTACAGCAGGTGCAGTACGGCGTGCTCCTGACCGCCCACGTACAGGTCGACGCCGCCGTGCGGCTTCTCCTCGTCGGGCCCCATCCAGTACCGCTCGATGTCCGGCGCGACCAGCTCGCGGTCGTTGTCCGGGTCCAGATAGCGCAGCTCGTACCAGCACGAACCCGCCCAGTTGGGCATGGTGTTGGTCTCGCGGCGGTACCGGCGGGGGCCGTCGCCCAGGTCCAGGGTGACGTTCACCCAGTCCTCGTTGCGCGACAGCGGGGTCTCGGGCTCGGTGTCGGCGTCGTCCGGGTCGAAGGTGCGCGGCGAGTAGTCGTCCACCTCGGGCAGTTCCAGCGGCAGCATCGACTCGGGCAGCGGGTGCGCGACGCCGTCCTCGTCGTAGACGATCGGGAACGGCTCGCCCCAGTAGCGCTGCCGGCTGAACAGCCAGTCCCGCAGCCGGTAGGTGACCGTGCCCTCGCCGATGCCCTCCTCGCGCAGCCAGCCGATCATCTTGGCCTTGGCCTCGGCGACGTCCAGGCCGTCCAGGGAGATCCGGTCGTTGGCGGAGTTGATCGCCGGCCCCTGGCCGGTGTACGCCTCGCCCTCCCAGCCCTCGGGCGGCCGTACGGTCCGGATGATCGGCAGCTCGAACGCCTCCGCGAACTCCCAGTCCCGCTCGTCCTGTCCGGGCACGGCCATGATCGCGCCGGTGCCGTAGCCCATCAGGACGTAGTCGGCGACGAAGACGGGGACGCGGGTGCCCGTCACCGGGTTGACCGCGTAGGCGCCGGTGAACACACCGGTCTTGTCCTTGTGCTCGGTCTGCCGCTCCACGTCGCTCTTGTTCTGCGCCTGCTTGCGGTACGCGGCCACGGCGTCGGCCGGGGTCGCGGCGCCGCCCGTCCAGGCCTCCTTGACGCCCTGGGGCCACTCGGCGGGCAGGATGGAGTCGATCAGGTCGTGCTCGGGCGCCAGGACCATGTACGTGGCGCCGAACAGGGTGTCGGGGCGGGTGGTGAAGACCGTGACGGCAGCGTCCTGGTGGCCCTCGACCGCGAAGTCCAGCCGGGCGCCCTCGGACCGACCGATCCAATTGCGCTGCTGCAGCTTGATGGCGTCCGGCCAGTCCAGTGCGTCCAGGTCGTCCAGCAGCCGGTCCGCATAGGCGGTGATCCGCATGTTCCACTGGCGCAGGTTGGCCTTGAAGACGGGGAAGTTGCCCCGCTCGGAACGGCCGTCGGCGGTGACCTCCTCGTTGGCCAGCACGGTGCCCAGGCCGGGGCACCAGTTGACCGGGGAGTCGGAGGCGTACGCCAGCCGGAACCCGCCCAGGACCTCCGCGCGCTCCGCCGCGCTCAACTCGCCCCACGCGCGCGTGGTGCCGGGCACCGCGCGCCCCGCCTCGAACCGGGCGACCAGCTCGGCGATCGGCCGGGCCCGCCCCGCCTCCTCGTCGTACCAGGAGTTGAAGATCTGCAGGAAGATCCACTGGGTCCAGCGGTAGTACGCGGGGTCGATCGTGGCGATCGACCGGCGCTGGTCGTGGCCCAGGCCCAGCCGGCGCAGCTGCCGCTTCATGTTCTCCATGGCGGCTTCGGTGGAGACCCGGGGGTGCGTGCCGGTGGCGATGGCGTGCTGCTCGGCGGGCAGGCCGAAGGCGTCGAAGCCCAGGGTGTGCAGGACGTTGTGGCCCGTCATGCGCTGGTACCGGGCGTACGCGTCGGTGGCGATGTAGCCCAGAGGGTGCCCGACGTGCAGTCCGGCGCCGGAGGGGTACGGGAACATGTCCATGATGAACTTGCGCGGCCGGGCCACCACCTCGGGGTCGCCGACCAGATCGCCGCTGGGGTTCGGCGTCTCGTAGGTGCCCTCGGCCTCCCAGACGTCCTGCCAGCGTGCCTCGATGTCGGCGGCCATGGCTGCCGTGTACCGGTGCGGCGCGGCCACCTGCGCAGCAGATGCGGCAGCAGCGGCGGAATTCATCTCGCTCATGGTCCTCAAAGCTCCATCGATCGTCTCTGCTTGCGGTCGGGACGGGCTCGTGGCCCACCGTCGAGTGGCCCACAAACAAAAGGACCCCTCGCACAGGAGGGGACGCCGCGCCGATTCCGACCGGATTCTTCATCCGTCGGGACTGATCAGCGCGGCTCGCTAAGCAGAAGGCGTACGGCACGCATGGCGTCAGGGTACCGCAGCGGCCCTCACGGACGCGCGCGGGTGCGGGGCGCGCAGTGTCGCACGAAACCCGTCGCCGAACCCGCTGATCGAGACGAAGTCCGGGAGATCGAGACGAGCGGAGGCCACCGCCGTATCCAACGGCATGGAGATCGAGGCACGAAGAACGCGGCACGGAGGTCGAGGCGTGACAGCCGGGGCGCGGCGGGCCGGGCGTGGCAGTCGGGGCACGGGGGTCGGGGCACGGGGGTCGAACGGCCGCCCGGCCCCCTTACCCCGCGTATCGCCCCTATCCAGGGCAAGGTCAACCGGCATTGACGCCATCCGCCCTTCCGAAACCGGCAAACCCCGAACCGCTCGGTATGCGTCGACCTAGCATGCGACCACCGGGACCGCACTTCCCGCACCCTCGGAGCCGCCCATGAAGCCCCACCGCAAGAGCCGTTCGTCGCCGGTGCCCCGTGCAGGGCTCGGCCGCCCGGTGCGGGGCGGGCTATTGGTGGCCGCGATCGGGTGCCTCCCGCTGATCGCCGTCGGCAGCGGCGACGACGTCCGCGCAGCGCTGGACTTCACCACCGGCGTGCTGTCCCTGGTGGCGCTGACCGCGTCCGTCGCCTGGGGGCTGCTCGCCACCGACCGACTGCTGCTCTCCCCGCGGCATCGACTCGTCGCGCAGGCCGTGCACCGGGCGACCGCGGTCGCAACGCTCGGCTTCCTGTTGCTGCACGCCACCGTGAAGGTCTCGCTCGGGCACGTGTCGCTGTTCGGCGCGCTGGTCCCCTTCGGGCTCGGGGTGACCAGTACGGAGGGTCTCATCGGCTTCGGAGCGCTGGCTGGGGTCCTCACGGTGGTCGCGGGGGCGACCGGGGCGCTGCGCAGCGCCCTCGCCGGCAACGTCCGGGCCGCGGGGCGCTGGCGGTCCCTGCACGTGCTGGCGTATCCCGCGTGGTGCTCCGCCCTGGTGCACGGGCTGTTCGCGGGGCGCCCGGCGCCGCCCTGGGTGGTGGCGGCGTACGGTGCGGCGCTGCTCGCCGTCGCGGGCGCCGTCTCCTTGCGACTGCTGCCGCGCCCCGTGCAGCGCCGGCTGGCGTCGAGGATCGTCGCGCTGACGGACGGCGGACGGGAGGGCCGGCACCAGGAGGCGCCGGCGGCGCCCGGGGCCCTCACCGACCGCCCGCCGCGCGCCCGCACGGCTCCAGCCGCACATCAGCGCGTACGGCCCGGCGTGCGGCCCGGACCGGACGTCGGACGGACGGGGCTGGGCGAGCGCCCGCAGCGACCGCGCCTCGCGCCGCCGTCCCCGCAGTTGTACGAAGTGCCGCCGCCCCCTGTCCCCGAGCCGGCCGCACACAGCAGGGACCTCGGCGCCGACTCCCTCTCCGGCACGGGGATGTCGGCCGCCTATTGGGCGGTCTCCCGCGCGCGCGGGACCGGTGCGACGGTGCCTTGGGCCGAGCGCGTGCCGATGACGGAGGAGTTGCCCGTCATACCGGAGCAGAGGCACCCGCCCGGAGCGTGGCCCACGCCCTCCCCCGCACCCCCCGCACCGCCGGCCGTTCCGCCCCAGCAGCCCCTTCCGTACGGCCACCACGCCCCGACGCCGTACGCCGATCAGGCCCCGAACGTCCCACCCACCCAATACGACACGTACGACGCGTACGACGACACCGCCGGCGCACAGCCCGGGCCCCACCCGCCGCGGGCCGGCGAGCCCTGGGGCGCGCCCGTTGGAGACCGACCGTGAACGACCCCCTCCCCGACGTCCCCGAAGTCCGCGTCGTCGGCCTCCCCCAGCTCACCCAGGGCTTCGACCTGGTCGAGCGGCTGGACCTCTCGATGCACCTGAAGGTGCACGGCCCCCTCGAACCGATTGCGGGCGAGCTGCTGGCGCGGCTGGCCGAGGAGGTGTCCCTGCGCGGCCGGGGCGGCGCGGGCTTCCCCTTCGGCCGGAAGCTGCGCGCGGTGGCCGCGTCCGCGATCCGCCGCGGGGTGCGGCCCGTCGTCGTGGTCAACGGCAGCGAGGGCGAGCCCGCCTGCCGCAAGGACACCGTGCTGTTGAACCGCTCGCCCCACCTGGTCCTCGACGGGGCGCTGCTGGCGGCCGAGGCGCTCGGTGCCCGCACCCTTGTCGTCGCGGTCACCCGGGACTCCACCGAGATCTCGATCCGGGCGGCGCTCGCCGAGCGGGGCCTTTCGGATCGGCGCGGACAGCCGATGCGCGTCCGGATCGTCAGGACCCCGGAGCGCATGGTCTCCGGCGAGGCGTCCGCGGTGATCCGGGCGATCAACGGCGGTCCCGCGCTGCCCCCCGGCCGTCGAGTGCGCGCCGCCGAGAGCGGCGTGGGGGGCGCGCCGACGCTGCTCTCCAACGCCGAAACGTTCGCTCAGCTCGCGGTCGCCGCTCGGATCGGGTCGCGGCGCTACGGCTGCACCGGCACCGCGACGGAACCGGGCACGGTCCTGCTGACGATCTCCGGGGCCGTGGCGCGGCCGATGGTCGTGGAGGTGCCGACGGGGGTGCCGCTGCGGTACGTGCTCCAGCTCGCCGGCGCCCCGCCGGAGCCCGCCGGGGTGCTGACCGGCGGCTACCACGGCGAGTGGATCGGCTCGGCCGCGGTCCACGAGGCGGTGGTCTCGCGCGAGTCCCTGGCCTCGGTGGGCGGCTCGCTCGGCGCGGGCGCGATCTTGCCGATCGGTCCTGACACCTGTCCGCTGGGCGAGGCGCTTCGGGTCGCGCACTGGCTCGCCGCGGAGACGGCCGGCCAGTGCGGACCGTGCAGGCTGGGCCTCCCGGCCGCGGCCGGAGGGCTGGCGGACGTCATCAACGGTGGCGGTCCGACCGCCCTGGAGGCCCTGCGCGAGGTGACCCGGGCGGTCAAGGGCCGGGGGGCGTGCAAGCACCCCGACGGCTCGGCACGGTTCTTCGCCTCCACGCTGTCCGCCTTCACCGACGACCTGGCCGCCCACGTGCTGTACGGCGGCTGCGGACGGGAGACGGAAGGGGTGCTTCCGCTGCCGTTGCCGGACCATCGGGACGCGGCGGAGTCGGCGCGGAGCAGCGAGCGGATCGTCATCGACTGGACGCTGTGCCAGGGCCACGGCCTGTGCGCGGACGTCGTGCCGGAGCTGATCCGGATCAATCCGGACGGCTATCCCTCGGTGGCGGACGCCGTGGTGCCGGTCCAGCTGCGGGGGCGCGCGCAGCGTGCCGTACGCCGGTGTCCCGCGCTGGCGATGCGCATCGAGCAGACGGCCCCGTCGGGTTCGGACGGTGCGCCGCGTCCGGTGCTGCCCGCCCCGCGCCGCAGGGCGCTGGGCAGCGGCCCGCGATGAGGGCCCTCAGGCAGGGCAGGCCCTGAACAGGGCAGAACAAGAATCCCGCCGGACCGATGGGTCCTGGCGGGATCTTTGGTGTCCGTCCCTCGTCGAGACGGAGACTGTGGAGCTAAGGAGAATTGAACTCCTGACCTCCTGCATGCCATGCAGGCGCTCTACCAACTGAGCTATAGCCCCTTGCGAGATGTCGCCCGGCCGGTTTCGTTCTCCGTGTCGCGGCGACGTCGACAACATTAACGCTCATCCGGGCGCTTCACCAAATCCGTTTCCGGCGCCCTGCCGGGGCCGTCCCCAGGTGCGGCGCCGGACCCGGCTAGAGCCCGGATCATGCCGTGGCGAAGGAGTAGAAGCGCTTCAGTGCGCAGTGTTCGTCCAGCAGGCGGCCGTAGATCGGCTCGCCCTCCAGCTCCCGGTACGTCTCGATCGGGTCGCCCTTTATGATCAGCGCCCGTGCGCATTCCTCGCACCAGTACTGGTAGTCGGGGTTGATCGGATCCATGTCGCGAACGATGGGCGTACCGCTGCCGCACCAGTCGCATTTACGCCTGTGTGCCCCCATCAGTCAGCTCCAGCAGTGGCCGCAGGACGTGCACACGTAAGAGACTCCACCATTGTCGCCGAGGACCTGGGCGACATGCGCCGATCCACAGGACGGGCAACTGAGGAGGGCACGCGCGTCCACCGCGGCGAGCAGGGCGTCACCGTCCTGGCTCGTACTGGCGGACATCGTGCTCTCCTTCCCGTTCCGGCCGGTGTCCCCTCCGGCCGTCCGATTCTGTCACGACCAGGGCTGTTAGGTCAGCGGCGTTCGCGCACGAGATGGGCCGCGGCCCCCACGACGGACACGAGGGCCAGCGCGAGCGCACACCACCACCAGCCCTGAGCGGACCCCTCCGCTCCGACCGTCGCCCGCCGACTGAGGAACAGCGTGCCGAAGACGGCCACCCCCAGGACCTGTCCCAGTTGGGTGACGGTCACCAGCAGTCCACTCGCGTCGGGCGCGCCTTCCGGACGCACGGTCGCCAACGCACCTGCCAGAACGGGGCTGAAGGCCATCGCAAGGCCCGCTCCGAAGCCGACGAGCGCGGGCAGCAGCAGGGGTCCGCCACCCCCGCCGCCCCGCCACAGGAGCCCGCAGACGGCCGTCGAGAGCCCCGCGAGGGCGAATCCCGCGGGGACCAGCGCCGGTTGGAGCCGCGCCGGCCAGCGCTGCCAGGTCAGCCCCACGAGGCCGAAGGCCAGGGCCGTCGGCGCGAACAGGAGCCCGGCGCGCAGTGCTGCGTAACCGAGTCCGTCCTGTACGTGGAGCGCTGCGGCGAAGACGAAGCCCGCGTTCACGGCCATCGCGACGGCGATGCCGAGGGCGGCCCGTCCCATGCCCGGGATCCGTAGGACGCGCGGGGCGATCAACGGAGCGCCACCGCGCCGCGCGAGCCGTGACTCGTACGCGAGGAACGCGCCGAAGACGACGGCGGACGTCGCGAGCCCGACCCAGGTCCAGGCGGGCCAGCCCGTCTCGTGGCCGAGCACCAAAGGCACCGTCAACAGGCAGACGGCGACGGCGAGCAGGACGAGCCCCGGCAGGTCGAGGCCGCGCGCGGACCGGTCGCCGTGGTCGCGCGGCAGCACCCGCAGCCCCAGCAGCAACAGTGCCGCCCCGATGGGGACGTTCACCAGGAAGACCGGCCGCCACGTCAGGCCGAAGAGGTCCGCGCTGACCAGGACCCCGCCGACCACCAGCCCGCAGACCGCGCCGAGGGCGAGCACCGCGGAGTACGCACCGAGCACGCGCGCGCGTGCCTCGCCGACGAAGTTGCGTTGGATCAGGCTGAGCACCTGGGGGATCAGCAGGGCCGCCCCCGCGCCCTGGACCAGTCGGAAGCCGACCAATTGCCCGGCGTCCGCGGCGAGTCCGCAGGCGAGGGAGGCGGCCGTGAAGAGGGCGAGCCCGCCGATCCAGGCCCGTCGGTGCCCGATCAGCCCGCCCAACCGTGCGCCGGTGACCAGGAGCACGGCGTACGCGATGGTGTAGCCGGCGGCGACGAGTTGCAGCCCGGCACCGGACGCGCCGAGTTCGGTGCGCAGGGTGGGGATCGCCGTGCTGACGATGAAGGTGTCCAGCAGCGCCATGAACTGCGTGCCCAACAGGGCAACCAACAGCAGGCCGGGCCGTTTGCCGCGGCGATTGTCAGTGCCGGGCTCTTTACTGGACGTACGGACGTCGCCGGGTTCGGGCTGCCGGGAGGAGGTGGTCGACATGACGAGGAGCCTGCCGACTGTCCGGTACGGGTACCGAGAGCCCGCTGATTCTGGTACTGGCAGCACCTGGCACGGGACGGCAGTGGCGTCGAGCATGGGGGGTGTGACGACGATGACGACCGCCGACGGCGCGGATGGCACCACCGGGACGGGCCGAACGGCCGGGGCGGAGCGGCACGGCGGCAGGCGCTCCTGCCGTCGCCGGCCGGAGCTCGCCGCCTTCCTGCGCAGCCGCCGGGCCCGGGTGACCCCCGCCGACGTCGGCATGCCGCCCGGCGCCCGGCGGCGCACTCCGGGGCTGCGCCGCGAGGAGGTGGCCCAGCTCTCCGGCGTCGGCGTGACCTGGTACACGTGGTTGGAGCAGGGAAGGCCGATCAATGCGTCGCCCCAGGTCCTCGACGCGATAGCGCGCACGCTGCGGCTGGGCCCGTCCGAGCGCCAGCACCTGTACCACCTGGCGCAGGTGCCGTACGAGCAGAAGGTGTGGGAGGACCCCACCGGGGTGGGGCCCGAGGTGCAGGGCATCCTCGACGCCCTCGACCCCCGCCCCAGCGTGGTCTACAACGCCCGGTACGACGTCCTGGCGAGCAACCGGAGCTACGACAGGCTCTTCCGGAGCGAGCTGTTCCTGGGCAAGGGACGGGGCAACGTGCTGTGGACGCTCTTCGTCGCGGCGGGGTGGGACCAGTGCCCGGTGCGCTACCCGGAAGTGGAGCTTCCACTGATGGTGGCGCAGTTCCGCGGGGCGTACGGGCGGCACGTGGGCGAGCCCGCCTGGGACTCGTTCGTCAAGGAGCTGTCGACGGCCAGCGAGCACTTCGCCGAGCTGTGGCGCAGCGGGGACGTCGTGCTGCCGGGGCCGCGGATCAAGACGTTCCGCCATCCGGCCGTGGGCGTGATGCGGATGTCCTCGGTGTCCATGGAGATCAACGGCATGCCCGAGTGCCGGCTGGTGGTGTACACCCCGGGCGACGAGGAGAGCGGGCAGCGGCTGGACGGGCTCCGGGAGCTCGACGAGCAGGGGGCGCTGTGAGACGTACGGCCCGCCGAGAGGGCAGGCGCCGAGGGGGGTACGGTGCGGCACATGAGAAATCCCGCCCTCGGAGGAGGACGGGATCTCGGTGTGTGGAGCTAAGGAGAATTGAACTCCTGACCTCCTGCATGCCATGCAGGCGCTCTACCAACTGAGCTATAGCCCCTGGTGTTCTTCGCGCTCGGCGCTGCGAACAAGAAGAACTTTAGCCTGCGACCAGCCGGAAAGTGAAATCCGGTGAGGCGGGGCCGCCGGGCCGGGTGAACGGCCCGGGTCAGGTGTCGTCGCCCAGGACCGGCTCGGGCAGCGTGCCGGCGTTGTGCTCCAGCAGACGCCAGCCGCGCGCGCCCTCGCCGAGGACGGACCAGCAGCAGTTGGAGAGGCCACCGAGGCTCTCCCAGTGCCGGGAGTCCAGGCCCAGGAGGCGTCCGATGGTGGTGCGGATGGTGCCGCCGTGGCTGACGACGACCAGGGTGCCGTCCTCGGGCAGCTTCTCGGCGTGCTCCAGGATGACGGGGGCCGCACGGTCGGCGACCTCGGTCTCCAGCTCGCCGCCGCCCCTGCGCACGGGCTCCCCGCGCTTCCACGCCGCGTACTGCTCGTGGTGGCGCTCGATGATCTCCTGGTGGGTCAGGCCCTGCCAGACGCCCGCGTAGGTCTCGCGCAGGGCTTCGTCGTGCACGACCGGCAGCCCGGTCACGTCGGAGAGCTCGGCGGCGGTGGCCGCGGCCCGCTTCAGGTCGGAGGCGACGATCGCGTCCGGCTTGAGGGAGGCGAGCAGCCGGGCGGCGCGACGTGCCTGGGCGATGCCGGTGTCGGTGAGCGCGATGTCCGTGGTGCCCTGGAAGCGACGCTCAAGGTTCCACGCGGTCTGGCCGTGCCGCCACATGACCAGGCGGCGGCCGGAGCGCTTGTACGCGTCCTCGTTCAGCGCAACTCACCGTCCGGGCCTCCGGTCAGCTCCGCGTGCTCCTTGCCCTTGCCGCGGGTCTTCGCGGCGTCCTCGGGCAGGGGCAGCTCGGGGCAGTCCTTCCACAGCCGCTCCAGGGCGTAGTAGACGCGCTCCTCGCTGTGCTGGACGTGGACCACGATGTCGACGTAGTCGAGGAGGATCCACCGGGCTTCGCGGTCGCCTTCGCGGCGCACCGGCTTGGCCCCCAGCTCCTTGGACAGCCGCTCCTCGATCTCGTCGACGATCGACTTGACCTGGCGGTCGTTGGGCGCGGAGGCGATGAGGAAGGCGTCCGTGATGGACAGCACATCACTGACGTCGTACGCGATGATGTCGTGCGCGAGCCGGTCGGCCGCGGCTTGCGCGGCGGTGTTGACGAGCTCGATGGAGCGGTCCGTAGCGGTCACAAAGCTGGCTTTCTTCGACGGTCGGATACCACCCAAGGGTCTCACGGACGGCTGACAACCCCCGCCTCCTTTGTTGACGGCCCCTTGCAGGCCCGGGCCGGGCCCGTAATAGGGCCGGTCCGGGCCCACAGGGGGCCGTCGGCGCGGTCGGTCAGCCGTCTCGGCGAGTGCGGTGGATCACCCCGTGCGGAAGTCCTTGCCGAGGACGACGCTGACGTCGGCGTTCGGGGGCGCCTTGCCCTGCTTCACCGCGCCGGCCGGGAGGCCGAGCGTCTTGGCGATCTCCGCCGCCTCCGCCTTCCGCCCCTCGTCACCGTAGGTGACCTGGGATGCGTCGGCGGTGTCCGCCTTGCCGCCGTCGACGACCGCGTAGCCGGCGTTCACCAGCGAGATCCGGGCCTTCTCGGTGGCCGCGGCCTCCCCGGTGGCGTTCCTGATGCCGACGCGGACGGCCGCGCCCTGTTCGGGGGCGGTCACGGAGCCGCCCAGGACGTTCTTGACGACATCGACGGACGCCTGCTCGCTGAGGGTGCCGTCCGGCTGGACGGGCAGCAGCGTCGTGGTGTGGTCGCCGCCCTTGGCGTGGTCGGCGAGCTTGGCGAGGGAGGCCCCGAGGTCCTTCTCCGTCAGCGAGGGGTCAAGGATCTGCGCCAGGGTCTCCACGGTGACCGTCGCGGACTGCGCGTCGCTCGGGAACTTCTTCAGCACGCCCAGCATGACCTGGCCGAAGCGCTGGAGCTGCTGCGCCTCGGACTCCTTGGGGCCGAGGTGGGTGGCGTACGCGACGGCCGCGCGGCCGTTCAGCGTCTGGTTCTCGCCCTTGCTCACCAGCGGGGCGGCGCCCTTCTTCTCGCCGGGGACCTCGGTGTCCGTCGTCAGGTCGATGGAGCCGACGAGTTCGACCAGGTTCTCCAGGAAGGGGGTGTCGAGCCGCCACGTACCGCTGATCTTCGCACCGAGGAGGGCGCCGACGGCCTCGCGGGTGCCGGCCGAGCCGTCCTCCTCGACGGACTTGCCCAGGGTGCTGGCCGCGCCGTCCTCGCCGGCGACGCCGAGGGCGTTCGGGAGCAGCACCGTGGTGCCCCGGCCGGCGGTGACGTTGTCGACGAGGAGCACGGTGGACGTGCCCTTCTTCTTGGTGTTGTGCAGGTGCACCACGATGACGTCGCGCTTCTGCGGGCCGCCGGCCGAGCTCTTCTCGCCGTCGTCGGACAGGCCGGGCAGCTTGCCGGCGGCCCAGAGGTAGCCGACGCCGCCCACGGCGAAGAGCGCGAGCACGACGGCGAGCGCGATGACCCGGAACCGACCGCGGCGCCTGGCCTCCTCGCGCCGCTCGGAGCGGCTCTCGGTGAACTTCAGCCAGTCGATGACGTCTTCGGACTCGCCGTTCTCCTCGATGAAGGAGAACTGCTCGGTGCGGTAATCGCGCTCTTCCGCGCCCTCGTCCCCCGCCCGGCGCTGGCCGGGCACGGAAAGAGGGCTCTCGGCCGGCGCAGCCCCCTCGAACGCCTCGGGGCGCTGGTGGGGCGCGGCCTGCTGCGGGGGGACGCTCCACTGCTGGGTGGTGTCGACGGCGGGCTGCTGGCCGGTGTCGTAGTCATACGCGGCGGGGGCCTCAGGGGCGTAGCCGGCGGTGGGATAGCCGCCGGCGTCGTAGCTCCCGGTGGCGTAGGGGTCGGAAGCGTAGGCGTCTGGGGTCGCGGGAGCGGGGGCGTCGTAGCCGTACGCATGCCCCGGGGCCTGACCCTGAGCCTGGCCCGGCTGCGCGTCGTGGGGCTGCTGCGGCTGTTGCTGCCCGTAGGGGTCGTAGCCGTACTGCTGTGAGGCGTACGTGTCGTACCCGGAGTGCTGCTGGTGTTGTTGGGGCTGGGGCTGCTGATAGACCGGCTGCCCGTACTCGTCGTAACCGATGATCTGCGGAGGTGGGTAATACGGGTCGTACGGCTGAGGCTGCTGCTGGTCGTTCACCGGGGCCCCTCTCCGCGGCTCAGTCGCCGCGGTACAACTGGCGCTTGTCGATGTAGCGCACGACACCGTCCGGCACCAGGTACCAGACCGGATCCCCCTGGGCGACCCTCGCCCGGCAGTCGGTCGAGGAGATCGCCAGCGCGGGGACCTCCACCAGGGAGACCTTGCCCTCGGGGAGCCCGTCGTCCGTCAGGTCGTGGCCCGGACGCGTCACCCCGATGAAGTGGGCGAGCGAGAACAACTCGGAGGCGTCCCGCCAACCGAGGATCTGGGAGAGCGCGTCGGCTCCGGTGATGAAGAAGAGGTCGGAGTCCGCGTTGAGGGCGTGCAGGTCCCGCAGGGTGTCGATGGTGTACGTCGGGCCGGGCCGGTCGATGTCGATCCGGCTCACCGAGAACTGGGGGTTGGACGCCGTGGCGATGACCGTCATCAAGTAGCGGTCCTCGGGCGGGGACACGGTCTTGTGGGTCTTCTGCCACGGCTGCCCCGTCGGCACGAACACCACCTCGTCGAGGTGGAACAGGGCGGCCACCTCACTGGCCGCCACCAGGTGGCCGTGGTGGATCGGGTCGAACGTCCCGCCCATGACGCCGAGTCGACGACGGGCCGGGCCGGGGCCCGAGGCACCGGGCCCGGCTCCATTGGCCACTTCCTGCTCTCCCATGCGTGCAGAGCCTACTGGCACGTTCGTGCGGACCGCCCGGTCGGGACTCAGCGGTCGCGGTTGAAGCGGGTCGTGATCCACAGCAACAGGAGCAGCGCGGCGAGGGCGCAGGCGCCGATCAGGAGCGGGCTCAGGCTTTCGTGACCGCCACCCTCGGCAAGGGTGACCAGGTCGGCAGCAGTGCTTGTGAGGCTCATCTTCAGCGGGACCAATCGATCGGTTGCGGGGCGGAGAGACTTCGGGCACATCGTATGCGGGCGGGTCGGGCACGCTCACGCCGACTCAGACGTTGTCGTTGTCACGGTGCCGTCCATGCGGTGCCGGCGGGTGGAGAACGGACGGGGCGACCGGTGGATTTCGGGGGCCAACACCCCTCGGCGAGCGGCGATCCGGAGTTATCCACAGGCTTCGGCGGACCTGGACGCCAGCGCCTAGGCTGGAGGTCGTCAGGGGGGCGAGCCGTCCGTTCGCACAGCCGTCGCATGCGCACGGACGTACACGAGTACGGACGCATACGAGCACAGACGCACATGAGCACCATCACATGCACCATCGGTTCACACAGGGGGCTGGAATGACCGAAAGCAGTCAAGAGAACGTGCCGAGCAGGCAGCGCCGCCGCTTCCCGGGCATCTCCTCCCGGGCGTACGAGCATCCCGCGGACCGCTCGGCGCTGGTCGCCCTGCGCAAGCTCAGCGGCTTCGACACCGTCTTCAAGGCGCTGAGCGGACTGCTGCCGGAGCGCAGTCTGCGCCTCCTCTTCCTCTCCGATTCCGTTCGGGTGAGCGACGCCCAGTTCGCCCATCTGCACGCCATGTTGCGGGACGCCTGTTACATCCTCGACCTGGAGAAGGTCCCTGCGATGTACGTGACGCAGGACCCGCGCCCCAATGCCATGTGCATCGGCCTGGACGAGCCCATCATCGTGGTGACCACGGGTCTGGTGGAGCTCCTGGACGAGGAGGAGATGCGGGCCGTCGTGGGCCACGAGGTGGGCCACGCCCTGTCGGGCCACTCCGTCTACCGCACGATCCTGTTGTTCCTGACGAACCTGGCGCTGAAGATCGCCTGGGTGCCGCTGGGCAATGTGGCGATCATGGCCATCGTCACGGCACTGCGCGAGTGGTTCCGCAAGTCGGAGCTGTCCGCGGACCGCGCGGGGCTGTTGGTGGGACAGGACCTCCAGGCGTCCATGCGCGGTCTGATGAAGATCGCCGGTGGCAACCACCTCCACGAGATGAACGTGGACGCCTTCCTGAAGCAGGCCGAGGAGTACGAGGCCGGCGGCGACCTGCGCGACTCCGTGCTGAAGATCCTGAACGTGCTGCCCCGCTCGCACCCGTTCACCACGGTCCGCGCCGCGGAGCTGAAGAAGTGGGCCGAAAGCCGCGACTTCCAGCGCATCATGGACGGCCACTACCCCAAGCGCGACGAGGACAAGGACACCTCGGTGACGGACTCCTTCCGCGAGTCCGCCTCCCACTACGCGGACACGGTGCGCACCAGCAAGGATCCCCTGATGAAGCTGGTCGGCGACATAGCCGGCGGCGCGGGCGACCTCGGCGGCAAGCTCCGCGACAAGTTCGCGGGCAACGGCAGCCGCGGCGGCTCGTCCGCGGGTGGCAAGGATGCCGGCGGCTCGGACACCGGCAGCAAGGACACCGGCGGCTCGGGCAGCGGTAGCGCCGGCAGCGAAGGCTGACGACACCTCCCTGGCCCCGGGCCCGGCTCCGGCCTCCACACCCCGCCCCACCCTCCCCGTCGTCCGGTCCGGTCCGTGGCGTCCGGCCCCGGTTCCGGCCCGGAACCGGGGCCGGGGCCGGAGCGGAGGCCGAGGGCGGGGGCGTCAGGGGCGGGAGCGGGTGGGGGACGGTTGGGCCGCTGGGGAGAGCGAGCCGCACAGCGCCGTCGTCGGCTCGGCCGTGGTGTACGGGTCCGTCCCGGCCGGGACCCCGAGGGCCGCTCGCTGACCGGCCAGCAGGGGCCGCAGGGTGCCGGAGCCGTCATGGGTGCAGCTCTGAGGGCCCGCCTGGATGTTGCTGGAGACGAGTTCGGCCCGGCGGTGCGGCAGGTCGTCGTGGTCGAAGCGAAGCCGCAGCTCACGACGGACGACGAAGAGCGAGGCGCCCCGGTCCGCCGGATCCACCCGCTGGTCGGTGCCCGCCGAGCCTTCCTGCCGCCACGAGCCAGCGGGCGGAGTCGTCGGGTCGGCCGTCGTCGCCGGGCCGGGTGCCGGGGTCGCGCCCGGGGGCTCCACGGGGCGCAGGGCGTAGGTGAAGGAGTGGTTGGAGGTCACCTCCAGGGCGTCCGACCCGGCCATCGAGTAGCTGAGCGTGCCCTGGACCCGGACCCCGGGGTCCGCCAGTGCGACCTTCGCCGGGTCGAAGCGGATCAGCCAACCCGTGGCCGCGTGGCGGCCGTCGGGCGCCGGGGTGGCCATGCTCCGGTCGAACTGGTCGAACTGATCGGGGTCGAGCAGGACCCGCACCGGGCGGACGGCCCCGCCCGTGAGCACCTCCGGATAGAGCGAGGAGACCACGAGGTAGTTCTTGGCGATGGTGAGCGCGGCCAGCACGTCGCTCTCGGAGAAGCTCCCGGTGCGCCGGGCGCCGGGCAGGGTGATGCCGGCGGCGCCGATGCGGTGCTGGGCGGCTGGGCTGTTGCGATACAGCTCCTCGGGGGTCCCACCGGGCACGGCGCCGGCGGGGACGAGCGGGATCATCGAGATCCGCAGGGGGTCGGCCCGCTGGCTGACCGGGGAGCGGTGGGGGTGGCGTACGCCCAGGTAGATCACGGTGCCGAAGGCGATGGCGATCAGCAGTGCGAGGACGAGTGCGGAAAGGGCACCGCCGCTTCGGCGGGGGCTGTTGTGCCAGGCCGGGAGGGTGCGGACGGCGCGGGCGGGGCTGCCGTAGCGCTCCCGCGCCGAGTACTCCTGGAGCCGGGCAGCGCGTACGAACGATTCGTCGAAGACGACGGATCGGTACTCGTCCTCCCCGTCGCCGGGAGGCCCCTCGGGTGTCCCTCCGGGGGTCTCCCCGGGCGGGTCTCCGCGCCCAGCCATACCTTCAGGGTAGGTCTGCCGGCCGTTCAGTAAACGCCCCTGCGCAGGGCAAAGTTTGACGAGCCGTCACTCGGTGTCGAGTGGTGCGCCGGCGTGCGGGCCGGGCGGTACAGGTCAGGGGGTGTGCGGGTCCGGCGGGACCGCTGCGGCGGGGCGGTCGGGTGCCGCGGACGAGACGGCCACGCGGTCCCGCAGGGCGTTCGGGTCGGCGGCGGAGCCGGGCGGGCCGGGGGTGCCGGCGCCGGCTCCGGGGGTGGACCGGGTGCTGTCCACGCCGGTCGTCGCGGGCGTCGGGACCTGGTCCTGGCGGTTGCCGGCGGCGCCCCGGTAGACCGCGGTGAAGGCGAGGGCGACCATCCCGATCCCCATCAGCAGGGCCAGCACCCAGGCGACGGGCCGGTGCCAGCGTGCGGTGCTGCGGTAGGGCCGCAGGGCGCCGTCGTAGGGGCTGTAGTTGGCGGACCAGCCGTCGTCGGGGGCGCCGTCGGGGCCACGGGGCCGGTCGCGGCCGTACGCGTCGTAGCCGTCTGGATAGGGGTCGTCGTCCGGGGCGCCCATCCCCGCGCCGGCGCGGGCGGCCTCGGCCTCCGCCCTGGCCTGGGCCGCGGCCAGCAGTCGCTCGACGGCGGTCGGCTCGTGGACCTCGGCCGCCCTGACGAAGTCCTCGTCGAACACCACGGAGGCGAAGTCCTCGTCCGCGCCTCCGCGGTCGTCGTCAGGCTCCGAGCCGTCCGGGAACGGCCTGCCCCCCACGTCGTCCGGCACGCCTTCAGAGTAGACCTGGGCGGTGGGTTTGGGCAGACGGCGGAAGAAGTCCGCCGCGAGCGTGGCCGACTCCCCACCGCTGCCGGCGCCCGCCCTCCCCGCCGAAGCGACCCCGGCAGAAGCGTCCCCAGGTGCACCCCTGATGCACCCGGGGACGGCGCGGGCCGTCAGCGGGTGTGGCCGTCGCCGGTCACGATGTACTTCGTTGAGGTCAGCTCCGGCAGCCCCATCGGCCCCCGGGCGTGCAGCTTCTGCGTGGAGATGCCGATCTCCGCACCGAAGCCGAACTGGCCGCCGTCCGTGAAGCGGGTGGAGGCGTTCACGGCGACCGTGGTCGAGTCCACCAATTGGGTGAACCGTCGGGCCGCGGCCTGCGAGGAGGTCACGATCGCCTCGGTGTGGCCCGAGGACCACAGCCGGATGTGGGCCACCGCCGCGTCCAGCGAGTCCACCACGGCCGCGGCGATGTCGTACGACAGGTACTCCGTCTCCCAGTCGTCCGGGGTGGCCTCGACCACCGTGGCCTTGCTGTCGGCCGCGTACCCCAGCACCCGCTCGTCGCCGTGGACGGTCACCCCGGCCTCGGCCAGGGCGTCCAGCGCCCGCGGCAGGAAGGCGTCGGCGATGTCCCGGTGGACCAGGAGGGACTCCGCGGCGTTGCAGACGCTGGGTCGCTGCGCCTTGGAGTTGATCAGGATGGACACCGCCATGTCGAGGTCGGCGTCCGCGTCCACGTACACGTGGCAGTTGCCCGTGCCGGTCTCGATGACCGGGACGGTGGACTCGGTCACCACGGTCTGGATCAGCCCGGCGCCGCCGCGCGGGATCAGGACGTCCACCAGACCGCGGGCGCGCATCAGCTCCTGCACGGAGTCGCGGGACTCGCCCGGCACCAGCTGCACCGCGTCCGCCGGCAGCCCCGAGCCGCCGACCGCGTCGCGGATGACCCGCACCAGCGCGGTGTTGGAGGAGTACGCGGAGGAGGAGCCGCGGAGCAGGACGGCGTTGCCGGACTTGAGGCAGAGCGCGGCGGCGTCCACCGTGACGTTCGGCCGGGCCTCGTAGATGATCCCGACGACGCCGAGGGGGACGCGGACCTGGCGCAGGTCGATGCCGTTCGGGAGGGTCGAGCCGCGCACCACCTCGCCGACCGGGTCGGGCAGCGCCGCGACGTCCCGCACGTCGTGCGCGATGGCCCGCACCCGCTCGGGCGTGAGGGTCAGCCGGTCGACGATCGACTCGCTGGTGCCCGCCTCGCGGGCCCGTGCGACGTCCTCGGCATTGGCTGAAACGATCTCGTTCGCACGGACCTCCAGGGCGTCCGCGATCGCCAGCAGCGCGTCGTCCTTCGCCGAGCGCGGCAGGGGCGCGATGTCGGCGGCAGCGGCTCGGGCACGGTAGGCGGCCCGGGCGACCGGGGAGAGGTTGTCGTACGGCGAGAGCGGCGATGACGTCGTCATACCCGCAGGGTAGTGCGCCGGGCGGAACGACCCCTCCCACATCCCGCACTCCGAGACGCCCCGCCCGCCGCCCCGGAACCTAGAACGGGTGGATGCCGACGGGGGACGCCGGCGGCGGGCCGTACCCCTCCGCGATGCGCTGGTGGTACGTCTGGCGGTCGATGACCTCCAGGCCGACGATCGTCCACGGCGGCAGCTTCGCCGACGAGCGGTGCTCGCCCCACAGCCGCAGGGCCACCGCTGCCGCGTCGTGCAGGTCGCGGGCCTCTTCCCAGTACCGGATCTCGGCGTGGTCGTTGGCGTACCGGCTGGTCAGCAGGAACGGATGGTCGTGCGCCAACTGCTCCAGGCCCCGCCGGACCTCCGTGAGCGGCGCCTGCGCCCCGGAGACGCTGAGCGTGATGTGCCACAGCTTCGACTGGCTGCCCTCGTCCCCGCCGCCGGCACCGCCGTCCTCGCGCCGGCCGTCGCGGGGGCCGCCCCCGGACGCGTCGACGCTCGTCAGGGTCCGCTCGGACCGGGCCGTCGCCGTGCCCCTGGCCGCGACCGTGGCCGCGGCGGCGTCGAGGGCCGCGGACCGCTCCCCGCCCGCCAACCCGCGCAGACGGGGGACGCCATCGTTCCCTCGGGACAAGTCCCCTGGGCGCGCTCGTGTCACCAGCGGCCTCCTGTTTGCATGTGTCCTGGTGCTCTGCCCTGCCCGCGCCCCGGCGCGCGGCGGGACCCCCGTCCGACCCCCCGCAACAAAGTTGACCAGTCCCGGACGGGACGTGGGGCGGTTTTAGTAAAGGTCCCTGTTGGTTGACGGCAGTTTCAGCCGATTCAGGGGTGCAGGACGACCAGATCGTCCCTGTGTACGACTTCTCTCTCGTATGCCGGACCGAGTTCCTGTGCGAGGTCGCGGGTGGAGCGGCCGAGGAGTCGCGGGAGTTCCCTGGCGTCGAAGTTCACCAGCCCGCGGGCCACCGGACGGCCCGCCGTGTCGCGCAGCTCGACCGGGTCCCCCGCGGTGAACTCGCCCTCGACGGCCGCGATTCCGGCCGGCAGCAGCGACTTGCGGCCCTCCACCACCGCCCGCACCGCGCCGTCGTCGAGGACCAGGGCGCCGCGCGGCGTGGAGGCGTGGGCGAGCCACAGCAGCCGGTCGGCGGAGCGCCGGCCGGTGCTGTGGAAGTACGTGCCGGTGGCGCGGCCGGCGAGGGCGTCGGCAACGCTGACGGCGGAGGTGAGGACCACGGGCACCCCGGCGGCGGTGGCGATCCGGGCGGCCTCGACCTTGGTGACCATGCCGCCGGTGCCGACGCCCGCCCGGCCCGCGCTGCCGATCTGGACGTGCTCGATGTCAGCGGGGCCGCGCACCTCGTCGACCCGGGTGGCGCCCGGCTTCGCCGGGTCCCCGTCGTAGAGCCCGTCCACGTCCGAAAGCAGGACGAGCAGGTCGGCGCGGACGAGATGGGCGACCAGGGACGCGAGCCGGTCGTTGTCGCCGAACCTGATCTCGTCGGTGGCCACGGTGTCGTTCTCGTTGATCACCGGGAGCGCGCCCATGGTGAGGAGCTGGTCCAGGGTCCGGTAGGCGTTGCGGTAGTGGGCCCGGCGGCTGGTGTCGTCGCTGGTGAGCAGCACCTGGCCGACGCGTACGCCGTACCGGGCGAAGGACGCGGTGTAGCGGGCCACCAGCAGGCCCTGGCCGACGCTGGCGGCGGCCTGCTGGCGGGCGAGGTCCTTGGGGCGGCGGGCGAGGCCGAGCGGGGCGAGCCCGGCGGCGATCGCCCCGGAGGAGACCAGCACGATCTCCTTCTCCCCGCCGCTGCGGACCTTGGCGAGGACGTCGACCAGGGCGTCCACCCGGTCGGCGTCGAGTCCGCCCGAAGCGGTGGTCAGGGAGGACGAACCGACCTTGACGACGATCCTGCGGGCCTGCACTACCTGCTGTCTAGCCACTGTCACGGACCGAATCTATGCCAGGGCACGGTCCCGGCGCCCCGGCATTTCATCCGCTGGACACCGCTGGACCCCCTGGCTCCGCTGGACACCGCCGGGTCCGGCAGCACACCGCGACCGGACGCGTACGGGAAAGCCCGGGGCCCGTGGGGGACGACTCCCCCACGGGCCCCGGGCACCTCCGTACGACCGCGCCTCAGCGCGCCAGTCGCGCCTCCGTGCCGTTGGTCTCGTCGGTGTCGCTGCCCTCGGCTCCCTCGCCGCGCTCGGCTCCGGCGCCGGTGGCCGTGCCGTGCGGTGCCCGGCCGGCGGAGCCCGGCAGCAGCGGCGCGCCCGCCTGCTCGCCGATGCGCTGCTCCACGCGCCGGTTGCGGGCCTCGGCGACGGTCTGGAGGGTCCGTACGGCCGCGTTGAAGCGCTCCATCGAGGTGGGGCGGTCCGGCCCGAGGAGGTACTGCTTCAGCTCGCGCCGGGCGCCCGCGAGCACGTCCCGGTCCGGGGAGGCGACCGCGGCCAGCAGCCGGTCCAGGTCCTGCGCGTCGTTGGTGAGGACGACGGCGGCCCGTGCCGCGGTGTTCTGCCGCTGGAACTCGTCGGCGCCGACGCCCGCGGAGTCCGTCACGGCGTAGGGCTTGCCGCTGGCCATGAAGTCCGAGACGACGCTGGAGATGTCGGAGACCATGGCGTCGGACTCGTTGAAGCAGTCGTAGAGGCGCGGCTCCGGACCGGTCACGATCCGGTGCTCCCACCAGCCGACCGAGCGCCAGTACGCGTCGTTCCACCCGGCCCGCAGCGTCGCGATGCGCTCCAGCTTCACCGGGTCGGCCAGCGACACCCGGGACTGCTCGGCCTCGTCGCCGCCGGCGCGCCCCGGCTTGGTCAGCGCCGCGAGCTCCGCCTCGATCGCGGCCAGCTCGCCGCGCGCCTTCTCGCGGTCCGACGCCGAAGCGGCGACCTCTGCGGCCCAGCGCGGGTCGCTGCCGCGCTCGGCCGCGGCCTTCTTCACCATGGCGACGATCCGCTCGTGGACGGCCTTGGCCTCCTTCTTGCGGATGCCGGTGAAGGGGTGCGGCTTGTAGACGAGGCGGACCGGCTGCTCGGCGGTCAGCAGTCGACGGACGATGTTCTCGCCGGCGAGCAGCAGGGAGGTGTTGCCCGGGTTGTCGTCCCAGCCCTCCCAGGTGGGCGCGTACAGGACCGTCGGAACGGGGTTCTTCGGGGTGCCCGTCCAGGTCTGGATGGGGGCGAGCTGGGGGCGTCCGACCTCGACGACGTCCTCGTCGCGCACCCCGACGTCCGCGAGGGCGTACCGGTCGCGACCCGCCCGGCCGGCCGTCCACACCTCGTCGTACGCCTTGCTGAACGGGTTGACGCTGGCGAGCTTGTCGCTGTCGCCGTGGCCGATGAAGACGTGCTTCATGCCGGGCTGGCGCAGCATGTGGATGTTCTTGCCGACGTTGGCGGGGTAGAGCGCGACGCGGACCGTGGACAGGTCCAGGTTCATGGTGTGGGTGCCGCCGGGGACGCACAGCACGGGCACGGTGGTCACGTTGAGCTTGGACACCAGGTCGCGCTCGCGCATCAGGATCAGCGGGCGGCCGTCGACCTGCTCCATGGTCTCCAGCCACATGTTGACCTGGTACGCCGACTCGCTGCCGCCCGAGAAGTACAGGACGACGGTGGGCCGGTACTCGCGCAGCCAGGTGTTCACGGCCTTCAGCACGGCGGCGGCGGCCGGCACCCGGCGGTTGCGCAGACAGGGCACCAGGACCGCGGTGTAGAGCAGCCCGAGGGCGACGCTGACGGCGACGCCGGCGTATCCGAGGGCGTACGTGCCGGTGGCGGCGGCGACCAGGACGCCGGCCATGGCGGGCAGGTCGAGGTGGAGCATCTTCTCTGCGGAGCGGCGCATCAGCAGCCGCGGCGGGGCGTCCGGGATCCGTACGCCGTGCAGGTCCACGTTGCGGGTGACCACCGGCAGGGTGCGGCGCAGCCGGATCAGGGTCGTCAGCGCGCCGTGCGGGGCCTGGAGGCCGTAGAAGACGAGGAACCCGGCGACCGCGGTGTAGAAGAGCGAGGTCTCGGCGAGCCCTTCGCGGGCGAGCAGCAGCACGACCAGGAGCTGGCGCAGCAGGAAGCGGATCGGGAGGCCGACCCGGACCTTGTTGAGGCGGTTGAGCAGATAGCTGCCTCTGTGGTGCAGGTAAGCGTCCGCCGCGTAGGTCACGGCGGCCGAGCCCACGAAGACCGGGATGCTCGGCAGGAGCGCACCGAGCATGGCGGCGGGGTAGCCGAGTCCGATGAGGAGGGCTGCGACCAACTCGGACTTGCTGCCGACGCGTACCAGACGAATGACGGTCGAAATCACGGGGAACCTGCTCCAAACGGTGCGGGTCGATCTCACACGAGCACAAGCAAATGAGGCGGAGGACGGGACGGAAGGGCTGGGGTGGGACGGGCAGGGCGGGGGACGCGGTCAGGGCGTCACATGTCCCCCTCGCGATCGAGGACCGCGGCGAGCGCCTGCTCGAAGTCGGACGCTTCGCTCGCACCGCGGGTCGGGTCCTGCTGGCGCACGTCGATGACGTGGCCGGTCAGCTCCGACAGCAGGACGTCGAGGGAGGTCCGGGCGACGGCCTCGGAGGAGAGCAGGGAGCCCGCGGGCTCGGTGCCGAACGCCTTGGTGCGCATCGGGGTCGCGGTCCGCTCGGGGTTGACGCAGTTGACCCGGATGCCGTCGCCGGCCCACTCGTCGGCGAGGGCCTGGGTGAGGTTCACCATGGCGGCCTTGGTGGAGGAGTACAGGCTGTACTCGGCGCGACCGCGGGTGTAGCTGGAGGAGGTGTACAGGAGCAGCTGCCCCTTGGTCTCCGCCAGGTACTTGTAGGAGGCCCGGGCGATCTGGACCGGCGCCAGGTAGTTGACCTGGAGGGCTTCTTGGATGGTGCTGTTGTCGGTCTCGGCCAGCTTGCCGATGCGCAGGACGCCCGCGGTGTTGATGACGTAGTCGATGCGGCCGGTCTCCGCGTAGGCGCGGGAGAGGGCGTCGTCGATGTGCTCCGGGTTCTCCACGTGGGTGCCGGTGGTGGAGCGGCCGAGGGCGTACACCTTCGCGCCGTACGTCTCGGCCAGTGCGGCGATGTCCGCGCCGATGCCGTACGAGCCGCCGAAGACGACCAGCGTGCGGCCGTCGAGCAGCTCGCGGTACGCGGCCTCGTCGGCCTGACGGGGGGCGGCGGTGGAGGCGAGCTGGAAGAGCTTGTCGGCGATGAAGACGTCGACCGGCTGGGTGACCTTCATGTTGTACTCGTCGCCGGCGACGACGTGGATCGGCACGTCCGGCAGGTACTTCAGCACCACGGAGCAGTCGTCGGTGGCCTGGAAGTTGGGGTCGCCGGCGGCGACCTCGTACGCCCGGCGGATGGTGGAGAGCTTGAACGCCTGCGGGGTCTGGCCGCGGCGCAGCCGGGAGCGGTCCGGCACGTCGGTGATGAACTCGCCGTCCTCGCCGTGGGTGCGGGTGACGATGATGGTGTCCGCGGACGGGATCGCCACGTCCACGGCCTGGTAGCGGTCGAGCGCGTCGACGCAGTCCTGGATGACCCGCTGGGACAGCAGCGGTCGGACGGCGTCGTGGAAGAGGACGTTCGGGTCCTCGCCGTCCGCGAGCCCCTCGCCGATGGCGGCGATCGCGCGGCGGGTGGTCTCGTTGCGCGTCGCGCCGCCCTCGATGACCCGGCGGACCTTGGTGAGCCCGGCCTTGGCGACGATCCGCTCGACGTCCGGCACGAAGCCGGGCGCCATCAGGACGATCACCTCGTCGACGGAGTCGGCCTGCTCGAAGGTGGTCAGCGTGTGCTCGATGACGGCCTTGCCCGCGATCTTCAGCAGCTGCTTCGGGATCGCGAGTCCCACTCTTTGGCCGGTGCCACCCGCGAGCACGACTGCCGTGGTACGGGGCTTGGCTTCACGCGGTGCGGACACAGGGAGACCTACCTTGGAGGAAGTGGGGAACGGGGCGATGGTCGCACTCTGCGTGACCGTCTCGCAAGGTGGGTACGGCCTGCCAAACACTATGAAGACACTGTGATTTCACACTGTGTACAACTACGCCACGATTTTCGTGGAGGGGTCGTGAAGTCGGGGCGCACGGAGAGTGACGGTGAGGGTGGAGCGGGGGGTGGAGCGGGGCGGGGCTGGTCATCGGTCCTGCACCCGCAGCACGAGGTGGTTCGTGTCGTCGAAGGCGAGTCGCAGCTTCACCAGGCGCTGGTCCTGCCTGCGCAGCCGTCGGATCACCCGTCGGGCGAAGAGCAGGGGGCGCTGCTTGTGCACCAGCACTTCGGGATAGACCCGGACATCACTCTTCTGGACTACGTCGTCAAGGAGCCGGGCGAGCTGCACGGGCTCGTGGTCGGGGGCGAAGCGCAACCACAGCTCCCACCGCTCGTCGCCGGTGCGCTGGAGGGCCGCGACGGACTCGCAGTCGATGATCGCCGAGAAGCCGCGGGTGCCCTCGCGGGTGCCGTGGAAGGTGATCTCGTCGCCGGAGACGGTGGTGGTGGCGGTGGCGTCCGGCGCCGTGTCCGCGGTGGCCGCAGGTCTGCCGGTGCCGGCGCGGCGCAGCACCAGGGTGGGCTCGCCGGACGGCTCGACGGGCCCGACGATGCGCCCGGTCAGCGCCAGCCGGCGCTCGACGACGGTGCTCAGCCGGCGCTCCAGGACCGTGACGTCACCGGACTCCACGTGCACCGGGCGGACCCAGGAGCGCAGCACCAGCCGGTGCTCGAACTGCTGGCGGTACGGAACGACGTGCCGCACGCCGCAGTCGGTGCGCATCCGCTCGGCGACGTTCATCGCGCCGCGCTGGTCGACGGAGCGGGCGATCACCTCGGTGCGACGGCCGGTGACCGGGCTGTCGGTGTGGCACACCCACAGGCCGTCCGCGAAGTCCTCGCCGGCCGGGACGACGGAGGTGCCGTTCGGCGCGAGGGCGTACGCCCGCTCGTCGGCCGCTCCCTCGCTGTGCGTCCACACGAGCTGGAGCCCGGGGTGCTTGAGCGCGGCGGCTTCGGGCGAGACGACGGTGACGGTCAGGGAGCCGTCCGCCTCGGCGACGCAGTCCGCGACCGGGGTCGGGGACGGCTCCGGGGCGCTCGCGGTCGAGGAGAGGAAGGAGCGGCTGCGCTGGGCGGACCCGGCGCCGAGCTCGGCGAAGAGGTCCGCGTACTGCTTGGCGACGGCGGCGGGGTCGTAACGGCGGGAGTTGCGCAGGGCGGCCTCGGCCATGGTGCGGCGCAGGGGCTCGTCCTCGATCAGCTTCAGCAGGGAGGCGGCGACGGCGTTGACGTCGCCGACGGGGACCAGCAGGCCGTCCTCGCCGTCCTTGACGATCTCGCGGGGGCCGTAGTCGCAGTCGGTGCTGATCAGGGGCAGTCCGCAGCGCATCGCCTCGACGAGCGTCATGCCGAAGGACTCCTGGCGGGAGGTGGAGACGGCGATGGAGCCCTTGACCCACTCGGGCTCGATCGGTGAGCGGGGGCCCATGAGCTGGACGCTGTTGTGCAGCCGCAGCCGGTGCAGGACGCGGCGGATCCGGTCCCGGTCCGGGCCCCAGCCGCAGATCCGCAGGGACCAGTCGGGGTGGACGGCGACGACCTTGGCGAACGCCTTCAGCAGCACGTCGTACTGCTTCTCCTTGGACAGCCGACCGGCGGCGACGACCAGCTTCTGCGAGAGGTCGGCGGGGGCGAGGAGGGGCCCGGGGACGCTGTTGGGGATGCAGAGCAGCCGGGTGTCGGGCAGCGGCATCTGCTCGCGCCACACCGCGGCGTCGCCCTCGGAGACGGTCACGAAGGCGTCCATCGCCTCCAGGTGCGGACGCAGCTCTTCCTTCAGCGCCGCCTTGTGGTGGTTGAACGTCATGTGCTCCTGACCGATGAGCACCGCGTTCTGAGGGGCGAACTGGGCGAGGTAGGCGACGAGGCCGGGGCGGGTGCCGATGACCACGTCGGCGTCCGAGTCGGCGTAGTGGGCGCGCACCCGCTCGTCGGTGAGCTTGCTGTACTCCTTGTAGCGGGCCTCGTGCCGGGGGAAGTGCTCGGCGGGCTGCTGGTGGTCGGGGTGGCCCTTCTCGTACGTCGGCGACTTGGGGCGGGTGTCGACCAGGTACGACAGCTTGACCCGCGGGTCGATCGGGAACAACGGGACGTCGCGGTGTCGGAACGCCGAGACGATCTCCACCTCATGCCGGACGGCCAGCTCCTCGGCGAGGTTCACCGTGGTGCGGATGGTGCCGCCGATGCCGTAGACCGTATGTATGAGGAAGGAGATCTTCATCAAGGCTCCGTTCGGTTTCCAGGGGCGGTGAAGCGGCACTGTCTCACGGCCGACACCCCGGAATCACAACGTCCGCCGACGATTCGAGACCTGATTGTAAGACGCTCGTCGGACACTCAGAGTTTCCGTTCCGGGCGAGGAGTTTTCGCCCGCCGGTCACGGAACGGGCTCGGTGCCCGTTGGGCACCCGGGTCGGACGGTCGCCGTCCGACCCGGGAACTCACCGACGGTCGTCGCGCGCCCACCGGGCGTCGCGGCCATCCGCAGCCTACTGGCTGCGCGACGGTGGCGGACTACTGGAAGGGGTCGAAGTCGTCGTACGCCTGCTGCGCCTCGTCCCGCTCCGCGTCGCGGTCCCGGCGCCGCTGCGCGGACGGCCGCGGGGCGTCGAAGCGGTGGTCCTCGCCGCGTCGGCCGAGCATCTCGGCGCCCGCCATGACGGTGGGCTCCCAGTCGAAGACGACCGCGTTCTCCTCGGGGCCGATGGCGACGCCGTCGCCCGCGCGGGCCCCGGCCTTCATCAGCTCCTCCTCGACCCCAAGGCGGGCCAGCCGGTCCGCCAGGTAGCCGACGGCCTCGTCGTTGTTGAAGTCGGTCTGCCGCACCCAGCGCTCCGGCTTCTCGCCGCGCACCCGGAACAGGTCCCCGTCCTCGCGGGTGACCGAGAAGCCCGCGTCGTCCACGGCCTTCGGCCGGATGACGATCCGGGTCGCCTCCTCCTTGGGCTTGGCGGCGCGCGCCTTGGCGACGATGTCGGCGAGCGCGTACGACAGCTCCTTCAGCCCCGTGCGGGCCACCGCGGACGCCTCGAAGACCTGGTAGCCACGGGCTTCGAGGTCGGCGCGGACCAGGTCGGCGAGGTCCTGGCCGTCCGGGATGTCGATCTTGTTGAGCACCACCAGCCGCGGCCGGTCGTCCAGACCGCCGTACTGCCGCAGCTCCTCCTCGATGACGTCGAGGTCGGAGAGCGGGTCGCGGTCGGACTCCAGGGTGGCGGTGTCCAGTACGTGGACGAGGACGGAGCAGCGCTCCACGTGCCGCAGGAACTCCAGGCCGAGGCCCTTGCCGCGGCTGGCGCCGGGGATCAGCCCGGGGACGTCGGCGATGGTGTAGACGGTGGAGCCGGCGGTCACCACGCCGAGGTTCGGCACGAGGGTGGTGAAGGGGTAGTCCGCGATCTTCGGCTTGGCCGCGGAGAGCACCGAGATCAGCGAGGACTTCCCGGCGGAGGGGTAGCCGACGAGGGCCACGTCCGCGACGGTCTTGAGCTCCATGACCACGTCGCGGCTCTCGCCGGGCTCGCCGAGCAGCGCGAAGCCGGGGGCCTTGCGGCGGGCGGAGGACAGCGCCGCGTTGCCGAGGCCGCCGCGACCGCCCTGGCCGGCGACGAAGGTGGTGCCGTGGCCGACGAGGTCGGCGAGGACGTTGCCCTGCCCGTCCAGCACCACCGTGCCGTCCGGCACCGGCAGGACCAGGTCCTGGCCGTCCTTGCCGGAGCGGTTGCCGCCCTCGCCGGGCTGGCCGTTGGTGGCCTTGCGGTGGGGGCTGTGGTGGTAGTCGAGCAGCGTCGTCACGGACTGGTCGACGACGAGGATCACGTCGCCGCCGCGCCCGCCGTTGCCGCCGTCGGGCCCGCCGAGCGGCTTGAACTTCTCACGGTGGACGGAGGCACAGCCGTGGCCTCCGTTACCCGCGGCGACGTGCAGCTCGACGCGGTCCACGAAGGTGGTCATGGGATGTCCTCCAGGGTCACTGCCGGTTTCGGGGGCAGGGGCGGTCGCACCGCTCGCTGCCGGATCTGCTTACTCGTAACACGCGAAGGGCGGACCCGCTTCCCCTACGGTTCCGGGATACCCGGGCCCGGTACGGGAAGTGAGGTCCGCCCTCGCGAAGAGAACCGTGTTACGGCGCCTCGATCAGAAAGATCGGATCAGGCGACCGGAACGATGTTCACGACCTTGCGGCCACGGAAACGGCCGAACTCGACCGCACCCGGCTGCAGCGCGAACAGGGTGTCGTCGCCGCCGCGGCCGACGCCCTTGCCGGGGTGGAAGTGGGTGCCGCGCTGGCGGACCAGGATCTCACCGGCGTTGACGACCTGACCGCCGAAGCGCTTCACGCCGAGCCGCTGAGCGTTGGAGTCGCGACCGTTCCGGGTGGACGATGCGCCCTTCTTGTGTGCCATCTCTCCTCAGTCCCTTACTTCGCAGCCGTGGGGATGCTGGTGACCTTGATCGCCGTGTACTGCTGGCGGTGGCCCTGGCGACGGCGGTAACCGGTCTTGTTCTTGTAGCGCAGGATGTCGATCTTGGCGCCCTTGTGGTGGTCCACGACCTCGGCCTCGACCTTGATCCCGGCCAACACCCACGGGTCGCTGGTCACAGCGTCGCCGTCGACAACGAGCAGGGTAGAGAGCTCTACCGTGTCGCCAACCTGGGCGGTGGAAATCTTGTCGACCTCGACGATGTCACCAACAGCAACCTTGTGCTGGCGACCGCCGCTGCGCACGATGGCGTACACGCGGAACTCACTCTCGCTCGGAACGGAAGCCCCTGATGCCAGCCGCTCGCACGGGCCGGAGCCCGCGACGTACCGGAATGGATGAGCGGCCTCTCCGGGCGGCGACCGGGGGCGGCCACCGGAGGAAGGTGCTCAGGAGCTGGCGTGCGTACAGACACGCCGACGGTCAAGGGTACGGGGCGCCCTCGGGAGGGGTCAAACCGGGCCCTGCGCGTATGCTCGCTCGCCTGAGCGATGCCGCCGTCACCCCGCCAGGGGAGGCCGGCGCCTCCTCTCGCACCGTACGCCCGCGTTCCCGGAAGGCAGCACAGTGAACTACAGGGTCCAGCCCTCCGCCCAGGTCGACGAGACCGCCGAGATCGGCGACGGCAGCAGCGTCTGGGAGCTCGCCCAGATCCGCGAGGGCGCCCGGCTCGGCCAGGGCTGCGTGGTCGGCCGCGGGGCGTACGTCGGCACCGGCGTGCGCATGGGCGACAACTGCAAGCTCCAGAACTACGCGCTGGTGTACGAGCCGGCCGAGCTGGGCGACGGCGTCTTCATCGGCCCCGCGGTGGTCCTCACCAACGACCACAACCCCCGCTCCGTCGACCCCGAGGGCCGGCAGAAGCGCGGCGGCGACTGGCAGGCCGTGGGCGTGAAGATCGCCGACGGCGCCTCCATCGGCGCCCGCTCGGTGTGCGTGGCCCCGCTGGAGATCGGCCGCTGGGCGATGGTCGCCGCGGGCGCCGTGGTCACCAAGGACGTGCCGGACTTCGCCCTCGTCGTAGGCGTGCCGGCCCGACGGGTCGGGTGGGTCGGACGCGCGGGCGTACGCCTGGTGGAGCGGGACGGCGAGCCGGGGACCTGGGAGTGCCCGCAGACGGGCGAGGTGTACGAGGAGAAGGACGGCGAACTGGCCGAGCGCTCGGCCTGAGCCTTCCGCTCCCCCACTTCTTCTCCACCGCCCCTTCTCTTCGCGTCCCCTTCTCGCTCCCTTCGCCCTCCCTTACGGCTCTCTTACGGCCCTGACGTGATCCTTTTCCCTGAAGTCGGAGTGGCGTCGAGTGGCCGGGACGAACCGTTGCGTCCAGGGCGAGTTCCGGCACCCCGCGTATACTCAACTGGACCAGCCCCCACCGAACATGGCCCGACGGGCGGCCGATCACCCCGATCGATTGCCGTCTGCACCGGTCACGCGCGGGGTGTCGGGACGGGGCCCTCGCCGAGCGGTCCGTGCGGACTCCCCCGCTACGATGGATTCCGATTTGTCTTGAGGAAGGGTCATCCCACCGTCATGCCGCTCGGGTCACGCGGACGCCCACCGCGCGTTCTCTATCTCGCGTTCTTCTTCCCGCCCAGCCGAGCGAGCGGTGTGTTCCGCGGTCGCGCCACGGCGAACCACCTGGCCGAGGCGGGGTGGGACGTCACCGTCCACACCGCCCCGCGCGAATTCTTCGAGACGTACCTCCACGACGCCTGCGATCCGTCGCTGGAGGAGACCGTCGACCCCCGGGTCAAGGTGGTCCGCCCGCGCATGACGTATTACGCGTGGGAGCGGGACATCCGCCAATTCGGGAAGCTGCGCCGCAACTTTCCCACGGTGGCCGGCAGCCTTTACAAGCTCTTCCAGGACAAGGTGTTCCCCGAGCACTACCTCTCCTGGATCCCGGGCGTCATCTCCGAGGCCGTCAAGGCGCATTTCAAGGACAAGTTCGACGTCATCCTCGCCACCGGGAACCCTTTCTGTTCCTTCGCCGCCGCGCGGATGCTCAGCAAGCTGCTGAAGATCCCGTACGTGGTCGACTACCGCGACGCCTGGACCTTCAACCAGTTCACCGAACAGTTGAAGTTCAAGGAGGACAGCAAGGCGTTCGAGTGGGAGGAGAAGGTCCTCCGCGACGCCTCCGAGGTCGTCTTCGTGAACGACGGCATGCGGCAGTGGCACATCGACCGCTACCCGCACGCCGCCGAGCGGATGACCGTGGTGCCCAACGGCTGGGAGCCCGAACTGCTCGGGGACAGCCCCTTCACCCCGCCGGACCCGGACCGCCCCCTGCGCTTCGGCTACCTGGGCACCGTCACGTCGTACCTGCCGCTGGAAGACCTCTTCGAGGGCTGGCGGATCGCCCGCGCCCACCCGCTGCTGCGGGACGCCGAGCTGAACATCCACGGCCACCTCGGCTTCTTCCCCAACGACCGGGCGCCCCTGATGGAGCGGCTGCCGCTGGAGGAGAACGTCGGCGTGCGCTACCACGGCGCCTTCGGCAAGGCCGAGGCGAAGGCCGTGTACGCCGAGACCGACGCGCTCGTCTTCTGCGTGCCCGGCGCCCGCTACGTCACCTCGGGCAAGATCTTCGAGTACATGGCGTCCGGCAAGCCGATCGTTTCGGCGCACCGGCCCGACATCGCGGCCACCGAGGTCCTCGACGGCTACCCGCACTGGTTCCGCGGCGAGGAGCTGAACGGCGAGGCCGTCGCCAAGTCCTTCATCGCCGCGGCCGAAGCGGCGCGCGGGATGGACCGGACCCAGCACGAGCTGGCCGTGAAGCACGCCCACTCGTACACCCGGGCGGCGACCCTGGGACCGTTGGAACAGCGTATGCGCAAGCTGGTGGAGGGCCGTCGATGAGCACCACGACCACGACCGCGGGCAAGCACGTGCTCTACCTCGCGCTCGGCAAGTACCGGGTGCGCGGCAACCGCGCCCACGTCGAGCGGCTGGCCGCCGACGGCCGCAGCGTCGTGCTGGTGATCCCCGACGTCGACGAGTGGGCCGACCTGCCGGAGCTGCCCGGCGTCCGCGTCATCAAGGTCAAGGAGAACAAGAAGGGCTCCGTGTGGCGCGCCGCACGGAACCTGGTCCTGGCCCGCAAGGGTCCGCTGAAGGACGCCGAGCTGCTGATCGCGGGCGACGCCCAGTCACTGCCGGTGGCCTGGGCCGCGCTGCGCCGGCGCAACAAGCTGCCATTCCAGCTGGAGCCGTACGACACCGCGGGCCGCGGCACCGAGCCGGCTGACCTGGCGATCGTCACGCCCTGGTACCCCTCGCCGAACAACCCCTTCGCGGGGTCCTTCGTGCAGGCCGCGGCGGAGTCCGTCGCCGACCACTTCGACCGGGTGTCGATCCTGCACACGGAGGACTGGGCGGGCAGCGCGGACGCCCTCCTCGAAGACGCCATCCGGGTCACCGCCGACCGGTTCCAGGACCGGCCCGAGCTGATCCCGGTGCTGGACGCCCCAGAGGGCGCGGTCACCCGCGTCCCCGTTCCGCTGACCACCCGTCGCCACTACGCGACCTGGGTGACCCTCCAGGAAGCCGCGCTGCGCAAGGCGCTGCCGACGGGACGCATCGAGGCGCCGGTCATCCACGCCCACACCGGCATCTACGGCGGCTACCTGGCGACGCGCCTGGGCCGGCCGGACGCACGGCTCGTGGTCACGGAGCACTCCAGCTTCCTGGAGAAGATCTTCCGCCAGCCCGCCAGCCGCAAGCTGTACGCGGAGGTGCTGGAGCGCGCCGACGAGTTCATGTGCGTCAGCCGCCACCTGCGCGACCAGGTCGTCCGGGAGTTCCCGCAGTACGAGGGGAAGATCCGGGTCGTCCCCAACGTGATCAACTTCGAGCAGTTCAGCGCCGAGGCCCAGCCCTCGGAGAAGCTCCTCAAGTGGCTGTACCTGGGCCGGCTGATCCCGCTCAAGGGCGTCACCACCCTCTTCGAGGCCTTCGCGCAGGTCGCGGAGAAGGAGCCCGAGGCCACGCTGACCATGGTCGGCTCGGGCCCCCTGAAGGCGGAGCTGCAGGAGCGGGCCGAGGAACTGGGGCTCGCCGACCGCTTCACGATCCTGCCGGCCGTGCCGCCGGAGGAGGTCAACGCACTGATGCACCAGTACGACCTGCTGGTGCACGCGAGCCACTCCGAGACGTTCGGCATGACGGTCGTCGAGGCGAACGCGGCGGGCCTGCCCGTCCTCGTGACCCGCTGCAACGGTCCCGAGGAGTCGCTGGACGGCATCGACCACCTCGCGGGCGCGCTCATGGAGGTGAGCGACGACCCGCAGGTGATAGTGGACGCCTACTGGGGTCTACGGGAGCGGTTCCACGAGCTGGACCTGGAGAAGGCGCGGACGGAGCTGTACGCGCGGTTCAGCCGCGGCGTGATCCGTGACCAGCTGATCGAGGTGTACGAGGACCGCGCAGGCGAGATCGAGCCGGATCCGCCGAAGGCGGAGGCGATGGCGGAAGCCGTTGCCGCCGCGCCGGCTGCGGTTGCGGTTGCGGCCTCGGGCGAGCCTGCTGCCTCGTCCGAGCTGGTGCCCGCGGCCCCCGGCCGGGTGGTCGTGCTGGCCCTCACCCCGGGCCGGCCGCGCCGGGTGTCGAGCTTCGTGAACTACCTCGCCGAGCGGGGCGTCTCGGTCGACCTGGTCACGGCCAGGGAGGGCGCGTGGACGCGCACCACCCTGGACGACCGGATCGAGGTGCACAACATCGAGGCGTGGGAGCAGAAGCTGGTCATCCCGCGCGGTGAGCGCTTCGTCGTGTACCGCGCGCCGCGGGCGGTGCTGCGCAGGGCGGACCGGATCGCGCAGAACCAGCGCGACAAGATGGGGCCGGAGTTCGCGGTGCAGGTCGCCAAGCGCGCCCACAACAAGGTCGCGCACGGCTTCCACAAGAAGGTCTTCCAGCGCGGGTACCGGGTGCTGCGGCCCCGGATCCTCGCGAAGATCGCGGAGCGGGAGGCGGTGCCGCAGCTGCGGCTTGAGGAGACGGAGTACGTGTTCGTGTGCGACACGAACGCGACGTCGGTGGCGTGGCGGATGGCTCAGGCGCATCCGCACCTGAAGGTCACGAACACGATGACCCGCGAGCCGTTCCAGCACCTCCCCGTCCTGGACGCGTCCACCACCTGACGCCCCGCCCATCTGACGGACCTCCCTCGGCTGGCCGAGCCGCTTTCTAGCTCGGTCGGCCGAGGCATCTAGGGCGCTGGGGGTCCCCCAGCGCCCTAGGTTGCCCTGCCGAAGGCCGCTCGTGAGGATCGGCGGGCCTGGGTTGCCGGCGCACGGCCGCTCGTGAGACACCGCGGCACTAGGTTGCGCGGCGCGCGGGTGCTCGTGAGTTCCGCAACGTTGGACGCCCCTGGCGGGGCGTCGTTTCCCCCTTCGGGCATGGGAAGGCCCCGGCCGCTGGCGCGGCCGGGGCCTTCCTGGGGTCAGCCGCCGATGACGACGCGGCGGACGCCCTCCCAGTTCGCCGGGTCCGTCGTACGGCGGCCGTCGACCAGGACCGTCACGTCCGGCAGGTCCGACGCCGCCAGCTCGCGGTACTCCGCGTGGTCGGCCTGGAGGACCGCCGCGGTGACCTTCTCGCCCTGGTGCGGGGTCAGCCCGTGCGCGGCCAGCTCCTCCGCCGTGTACATCGGGTCGGACACGTACGGCACGGCGCCGCGCGCCTTCAGGGACTCGACGGTGCCGAAGACGCCGGAGAACGCGGTCTCCTTGACGCCGCCGCGGTACGCCGCGCCGAGGACCAGCACGTTCACGCCCGTCAGATCGCCGTACGCCGCGGCGAGCAGGTCGACGGCGTACTCCGGCATCGCGGCGTTGGCCTCGCGGGCCGAGCGCACCACGGTCGCCTCCGGGTCGTTCCACAGGTACATCCGCGGGTAGATCGGGATGCAGTGGCCGCCGACGGCGATGCCGGGCTGGTGGATGTGGCTGTAGGGCTGCGAGTTGCAGGCTTCGATGACCTTCTTGACGTCGATGCCGTTCTTGTCGGCGAACCGGGCGAACTGGTTCGCCAGGCCGATGTTGACGTCGCGGTAGGTGGTCTCGGCGAGCTTCGCCAGCTCGGACGCCTCGGCGGTGCCGAGGTCCCACACGCCGTTGGGGCGCGGCAGGTCGTCGCGGACGTCGAAGTCGAGGACCTTCTCGTAGAACTCGACGCCGTGCCGGGCGGACGCCTCGTCGATGCCGCCGACCAGCTTCGGGTAGCGGCGCAGGTCGGCGAAGACGCGGCCGGTGAGGACCCGCTCCGGGGAGAAGACCAGGTGGAAGTCCTCGCCGGGGGTGAGGCCGGAGCCCTCCTGGAGCATCGGGGCCCAGCGGGTGCGGGTGGTGCCGACCGGCAGGGTCGTCTCGTACGAGACGAGGGTGCCGGGCTTCAGGCCCTTGGCGATGGCGCGGGTGGCGGAGTCCATCCAGCCGAAGTCGGGGGTGCCCTCGGCGTCCACGAAGAGCGGGACGACGACCACGACGGCGTCGGACTGGGCGACCGCAGCCGCGGTGTCGGTGGTGGCGCTCAACAGGCCGGCATCCACGGTCTGCTTGAGCTTGACGTCGAGGTCGTGCTCACCCGGGAAGGGCTCGGTGCCGGCGTTGACCAGCTCGACGACCTTCTCGTTGACGTCCGCACCGATGACCTTGTGGCCCTTGGTGGCGAACTGCACGGCGAGCGGAAGGCCGATCTTGCCGAGAGCGACTACACAGATATTCATCGAGTCAGTTTCCTCTTCACACGGGACAGCTGGTGGCGCAGTCGCTTGCGCGCGCCGGGAGACGGCGTCCACAGGGGGGCCGTGGTGATCACGAGACGGCCCTTGCGGTCGCCGGTGGCGGAGACCCGGAAGGGGACCTTCTCCCGCCAGCGACGGGCCAGCGGCAACGGCCGGTCCTGGATGCGTACGGCGATCTCGTACGTACCGCCCACCATGGTCACATAGGCGCGCACCCCCTGGGCGGCGCGCCGGGCCGGCAGCGGGAAGCGGGCGCGCAGCACCGTGCCCACGCCGTCGGGGGCGGGCTCGCTGGATCGTTCCCCCTCGGTGACCGGGGGGGTCGTGCCCTGCGGCAGCCGGCGCGCGCCGACCTTCTGGGCGCCCTTCGGCAGCTCCTTCGGGGAGAGCGCGAGCGTGAGGGAGCCGAGGTCGCCGACGAACGGGGTGCGGACGGCCAGGGCGACCGCCATGTCCTCGCCGTGCTCGCCGGTCTGGTCCCACTCGGCGTCGACGAGCGAGGTGCCGTCGGCGAGCAGCGTGGGCAGCCCCTCTCCGTCGAGGACCTCGAAGAGCCGGTCGGGCAGGCCGAGGCGCGGATCGCGGAAGCCGGGGTAGCGGGCGTAGACGCGGCCGTCCTCGACGAGGAAGTCCACCGGGCCGCCGGCGATCGCCCCGACGAGTTCGTCGAGCGCGCCCGCCTGGGCGAGCCCGATGCGCACCCGGCGCTTGACGTCCACGGAGTCGCGCACGGCGTCCGTGAAGTACAGGTCCGCGAGGGCGGCGATGCCGGCGCAGACGTCGCGCCGCGTCTCCGGCTCCAGCGCGGGGAAGTCCTCCTGGACGAGCTTGGCGAGCTCCCAGGTGAAGTGGCGCTTGAAGAGCGCGTCGCGGCGGGGGCCGGCCTCCACCAGCCCGGCCGCGTGCCGCATGATGTCGGCGGCGCAGCGCAGTCGCGCCAGGTGGTTGGCGCGGTAGGTGATGTTGGAGGCGTCGCCGCGCTTGACCGCGTAGTAGCAGACGTAGTCGGCGAGCACCGAGATCTTCTTGGCGCGGACCAGAGCTTCGATGGTGAAGGGCTGGTCGGAGCCGACCGGCATGTCCTCAGGGAAGCGCAGCTTGTGCCGGTCGACCAGCTCCCGGCGGAACAGCTTGGTGTTGGCCAGGGTGAACGGCAGCGCGGAGTCGTACAGGCTGACGTCCGGGTCGTTCTTCTTGTACAACGCCTGGTGCACGTAGCGGCCGTTGGTGCCGACCATCTTGCCGACGACGACGTCCGAGCCGTGCCGGTCGCCGTAGTCGACCATGCGCTCCAGGGCTTCCTTGCCCAGGTGGTCGTCGGAGCCCATGAAGTAGACGTACCGGCCGGTCACGACCTCCAGCGCGCGGTTGCTGGGGGCTGCCGGGCCGCCTGAGTTCTCCTGGTGGATGACCTTGACCGTGCCCGGGTGTTCCCGGGCGAACCGGTCGAGCTCGCGTCCGCTGTCGTCGGTCGAGCCGTCGTTCACCGCCACGATCTCCAGGCGGCCCGTCCCTATGGACTGCTTGATCAGGGAGTTCAGGCAGTCGGTCAGGTACGGCATCGTGTTGTAGACGGCGATGACGACGCTGACGTCGGGCGCACCGGCCCGGTTGTTCTTGCTACCCACCGGACGCCTCCCGTGCACGCCGTGGGGTGGCGTGGTGCTGCGTGCCGTCGGTCGGCATGTCCCTAGCGCTCCTGGTCCGCGAGGTCGATCGTGGTCCCGCTCGCCGCGGATTCGAGGACCGCAGCGGCCACTTCGACCGTCCGCAACCCCTGTCGCAGCGTGCAGATGTCGTGGCTGGTGCCCAGCACGGCGTCGCGGAAGAGCTCGTGCTCGACCAGCAGCGGCTCGCGCTTGGGGATGGCGTAGCGGATCATGTCGCCCTCGGCGACGCCGCGGAACGCCTGCAGCGCCTCCCACTCGGTGGCCTGGGCGGCGTTGGAGTGGAAGGTGAGGTCGGCGGTGAGGGTGTCGGCGATGAAGCAGCCCTTCTCACCGGTGACGGAGGTGAATCGCTCCTTCAGCGGGGAGAGCCAGTTCACCAGGTGATTGACCATGGTGCCGTCGGAGAGCTGGCCGACCGCGGAGACCATGTCCTCGTGCGGACGCCCCGACTTGGAGACGGTGCGCGCGGAGATGGAGGTGTACGTCTGGCCGGTGACCCACCCGGTGAGGTCGATGTCGTGGGTGGCGAGGTCCTTGACCACGCCGACGTCGGCGATGCGGTGCGGGAAGGGGCCCTGACGACGGGTGACGACCTGGTAGACGTCGCCGAGTTCGCCGGACTCCAGGCGCTGGCGCAGCGAGCGCAGCGCGGGGTTGCACCGCTCGATGTGGCCGACGCCCGCGACCAGGCCGCGGGACTCGAACGCCTCGACGAGGCGGCGCGCGCCCTCGACGGTGTCCGCGACCGGCTTCTCGACGAGCGCCCCGACGCCGGCCTCGGCCAGCTTCAGCCCGACCTGCTCGTGCAGGGCGGTGGGGCAGGCCACCACCGCGTAGTCGATGCCCAGGTCGATCAGCTGCTCGACCTCGGACAGCACGGGCGCGCCCTGCGCCCAGCCGTTCTTGTCCCCCATGGGGTCGACGACGCCCACGAAGGACACGCCGTCGAGGCCCGCGAGGACGCGGGCGTGGTGGCGGCCCATGGAGCCGAGGCCGATCAGCCCGGCCCGCAGCTGCTGGGCGCCCTGGACGGTGGTCACAGATTCTCTCCAAGCTCGTTCACGGCGGCGGCGATACGCTCCAGGTCTTCCCCGGAGAGCGACGGGTGTACCGGGATCGAGACGACCTCGGCGGCGGCGCGCTCGGTCTCGGGCAGGTCCCAGGTGCGGCCGGCCTTCTGGTCGGGCTCCCAGAACGGCTTCAGTCGGTGGATCGGGGTCGGGTAGTAGACGGCGTTGCCGACGCCGGCTTCGGTGAGCTTCGCCATGGCGGCGTCGCGGGCCTCGGCTCCCCCGGCCACTCGGATCGTGTACTGGTGGTAGATGTGGCGGGCGCCGTCGGCGACGACCGGAGTGGTCACGTTCGGCGCGGTGATGTGCTCGCTGAGGTACGCGGCGTTGGCGATGCGCTGCTCGGTCCAGCCGTTCAGCTTGCCGAGCTGGACGCGGCCGACGGCGGCGGCGACGTCCGTCATCCGCATGTTGCAGCCGACGATCTCGTTGGCGTATCGCTTCTCCATGCCCTGGTTGCGCAGCAGGCGCAGCGTGCGGGCCAGCTCGGCGTCGCCGGTGGAGATCATGCCGCCTTCGAGGGAGTGCATGTTCTTCGTCGGGTAGAAGCTGAAGGTGCCGCCGGCTCCGAAGGCGCCGACCGGGGTGCCGTTCAGGGCCGCGGCGTGGGCCTGGCAGGCGTCCTCGACCACGGCCAGCTTGTGCTTGGCGGCGATGGCGGTGATGCGGTCCATAGCGGCGGGGTGGCCGTAGAGGTGGACCGGCATGATCGCGGCGGTGCGCGGGGTGATCGCGGCTTCGACGGCCGCCGGGTCCAGACAGTACGAGTCGGGCTCGATGTCGACGAACACGACGTCGGCGCCGACCAGTCGGACCGCGTTGGCGCTCGCGGCGAACGAGAAGGACGGGACGATGACCTCGTCGCCGGGGCCGATCTCCAGTGCCAGCAGGAGCAGGTGGAGCGCGGAGGTGCCGGAGTTCACCGCGACGCAGTGCCGGCCGGCGACCAGCTCGGAGAAGCCCTCTTCGAAGGCGGCCACCTCGGGGCCCTGCACGACCAGGCCGCTGCGCAGTACGCGTACCGCGGCCTCGATCTCCTCCTCGCCGATGACCGGGCGGGCAGCGGGGATGGGCTGCCTGTTGCTGCTGCTCGTCATGGTCGTCCTCCTAGAACACCAAGAGCTGTCTGTGGCAGGAGGTCTGGAGTGCTGCGGACGTCTCACGAGGCCGCGCACACCCCATCCGGCACAAGCCGACGCCCTACCGAGGATCGAGGACCGGGCCCTGTTCGGGCGAACCGGGTCGGTCACCCACCGTAGTGTCCGGGCTGGTCCTTTCCCGGTAGCGACCGCCCGTCACATTATCAGGGATTTCCTAGCCCAATTCGGGGGTTCAGCGGCCCGTCGCGCATCAATTGGGTGTCAAACAGCGTGTCCCGTCCCACAGGTGTGGGACGGGACACGCCGGGGTGTCGACGGTGGGTCGGGCGGTCGTTACGCGACCGCCGTCGCCGGGCGGTGGCTACTGCTCGGCCGCCGCCTTCTTCGCGGTCTTCACCGTCTTCTTCGCGGCGGCCTTCTTCGCCGTCGTCTTCTTCGCCGCGCTCTTCTTGGCCGCCGTCTTCTTGGTGGCGGCCTTCTTCGCGGTGACCTTCTTGGCGGTCTTGCGGGCCGCCTTCCTGGCCGGGGCCTGCTCCGTCGGCTCCGCCTCGTCGGCGGCGTCGGCGGACGCGTCGCCGGCCGGAGCCGACGCGACCACGACGACCGCGGCGTCCTCGCCGCCGGCCGGGGCGCCCGCGGGGGCGGTGACCTTGCGGACCACCCGACGGCGCGCACGGGGCGCGGCGGCTTCGGCGACCGGCTCGGGCTCGGCGGCCGGCGCCTCGGGAGCCGCTGCCTCGGCCGACGGCTCCGACTTCGCCGCGATGATCACTTCGGTCTCCGCGGTCTCCGCCACCGGCGAGCCGGCCGGGGCCGTCGCCTTGCGCGTGGCGCGACGACGGGTGCGCGGCGCGGGGGCCTCGACCGCCGGAGCCTCGACCACGGCCTGCTCGACGGCCGCCGGCTGCTCGACCTCGACGTGCTCCGTCACCGGCTCTTCGGCCGGCTGCGGCGCACCGGCCGGGGCCGTCGCCTTACGGGTGGCGCGACGACGGGTGCGCGGCGCGGGGGCCTCGACCGCCGGAGCCTCGACCTCCGCGGCCTCCGCCACCGGCGCGGCCTCGGGCTCGGGGGCCCGCTCCTGCACCACCACCGGCTGCGGCTCGGCGGCCTTGGGCGCTCCGCCGGGCGCGGACACCCGACGCGTCACCCGACGGCGACCCCGGCCGCGCCGGGCCGCGGCCTCCGCCTCGGCGGCGCTGCTGTACAGCTCCTCGTCGGGGACGAACGCGGGCTCGGCGAGCGCGACCGGCTCGGCGACCTCGGCGGCCACCTCCGCCGCCGTCTCGACCTGCTCTTCCTTGCTGGGCTCGTGCTCGTGCACGGCGTGCGCCTCGGGAGCGTGCGCATCGGCGCCGCGCCCCCGCTTCTTGGCGCGCTTGCCGCCGCCACCGCCGCCGACGGAGGTCGGCTGCTCCATGTGGACGATCACGCCGCGGCCGTTGCAGTGCACACAGGTCTCGGAGAAGGACTCCAGCAGGCCCTGGCCGACCCGCTTGCGGGTCATCTGGACCAGGCCGAGCGAGGTGACCTCGGCCACCTGGTGCTTGGTGCGGTCCCGGCCCAGGCACTCCAGCAGCCGGCGCATGACCAGGTCCCGGTTGGACTCCAGGACCATGTCGATGAAGTCGACGACGACGATGCCGCCGAGGTCGCGCAGCCGCAGCTGACGCACGATCTCCTCGGCCGCCTCCAGGTTGTTCCTGGTGACGGTCTCCTCCAGGTTGCCGCCCTGGCCGGTGAACTTGCCGGTGTTGACGTCGACCACGACCATCGCCTCGGTCTTGTCGATCACCAGCGAGCCGCCGCTGGGCAGCCAGACCTTGCGGTCCAGCGCCTTCATCAGCTGCTCGTCGATGCGGTACGTGGCGAAGACGTCGACCTCGCTCGTCCACCGCTGGAGCCGGTCCGCGAGGTCCGGGGCGACGTGCGACACGTAGCCGTGGACGGTCTCCCACGCCTCGTCACCGCTGACGATGACCTTCGAGAAGTCCTCGTTGAAGATGTCGCGCACGACCCGGACGGTCATGTCCGGCTCGCCGTACAGCAGCGTGGGCGCGCCGCCGCTCTTCGCCTTCGTCTGGATGTCCTCCCATTGCGCCTGGAGCCGTTCGACGTCACGGCGCAGCTCGTCCTCGCTGGCGCCCTCCGCCGCGGTGCGCACGATGACGCCCGCGTCCTCGGGAACGATCTTCTTGAGGATGGACTTCAGCCGGGCGCGCTCGGTGTCGGGCAGCTTGCGGCTGATGCCGGTCATCGAGCCCTCGGGCACGTACACCAGGTAGCGGCCGGGCAGGGACACCTGGCTGGTGAGCCGGGCGCCCTTGTGGCCGATCGGGTCCTTGGTGACCTGGACGAGGACGGACTGGCCGGACTTGAGGGCGGCCTCGATGCGGCGGGGGCCGTTGGCCATGCCCAGCGCCTCGAAGTTGACCTCGCCCGCGTACAGGACGGCGTTGCGACCCTTGCCGATGTCGACGAACGCGGCCTCCATCGACGGCAGGACGTTCTGGACCTTGCCCAGGTAGACGTTGCCGACGTACGAGGTCGACTGCTCCTTGTTGACGTAGTGCTCGACGAGGACGTTGTCCTCCAGCACGCCGATCTGGGTCCGCTCGCCGCTCTGCCGGACGACCATCACGCGCTCGACGGCCTCGCGGCGCGCCAGGAACTCGGCCTCGGTGATGATCGGGACGCGGCGGCGGCCCTGCTCGCGGCCTTCGCGGCGGCGCTGCTTCTTCGCCTCCAGGCGCGTGGAGCCCTTGATGGACTGCACCTCGTCCGAGGGCTCCTCGCGGGTGCGCGCCGGACGCGGCTCGCGGATCTTGACGACGGTGCGCTCGGGGTCGCCGGTCGCGGTGCCCACTTCGTCGGCGTCGCCGCTGCGGCGACGCCGACGGCGACGGCGACGGCTGCTGGAGGAACCGGCGGACGCCGTGCCCTCGTCGTCGGCCTCGTCGTCGCCCTCGTCCTCGACGGACTCGGCGTGGTGCTCGTCGGCCTCCTGGGCCTCGGTGCCGTCCGCGGCTTCGCCGTCGGCCCGGTCCGTGCCCTCGTCGACGGCCTCGCCCCGACGACGGCGGCGACCGCCGCGGCGGCGCCGGCGCGAGGGACGGTCCTCGTGCTCGTCGTGCTCGTCGTGGTCGTCGGACTCGACGTCCTCCGCGGCCTCGACGGGCTCCTCGGCGGCCTGCTCGACCTCCTCCGCGGGCGCTTCCGCCTCGACGCGCTCGGCGGACTCCCCGCGGCGACGGCGGCGACGGCGGCCGGTGGGCTCGGGGGCGGCCTCGACGACGACCGGCTCGGTCTCCTCCGGCTCCTCCTCCTCGACGTCCTCGGCCTCCTCGTTGACGGAGTGGGCCGCGGCGGCGGCAGCGGCGGCCGTCTCCGGGGTCTGGAACATCGGCTCCGCGAAGACGGGGGCCTGGAAGACGGCGACGGAGGGGCGCGGCCGGCGGCGTCCCGGCTTCTCGGCGGCTTCGGCCTCGGCCTCGTCGGCGGCGGCGGCAGCGGTCGGCTGGGCGGCCTTCGCGCGCCCGCCGGCGGCCTCTGCGGTGAACTGGGGCGCCACCACGCGGCGGCGCGCACGGCCGCGGGAGGCGGCCTGCTCGGCGGCGGTGACCTGCTCCTCGTGGGCGGTGATCACGGCGACGGAGTTCTGCGGCAGGCTCTCGCCCCGCACGCCGGCGTTGTTGCCGTCGGTGTCGTTGGCGACCGGCTCGGCGGCCGACGCCTTGCGCGTGGCACGACGACGCGTCCGCGGCGCCGGGGCCTCGGCGGTGTCAGTGGTCTCGACGCTCTCGACGGCTTCCGGGGCCGCGGCCTCGGGGGCGCTCGCGGCACGCGTGGCGCGACGACGGGCACGCGGTGCCGGAGCCTCAGCAGTCTCAGCGGCTTCGGCAACCTCAGCGACCTCAGCCGCCACCGGCTCCGGAGCCGCAGCGGCCCGGGTCGCACGACGACGCTTGCGCGGCGCGGCAGCCTCAGTGGTGTCTCCGGCGGTGTCAGTGGTCTCGGCGACCTCAGTGGCTTCGGCGGCCTCCGGGGCCACGGCCTCCGGGGCGCTCGCCGTACGCGTGGCGCGACGACGGGTGCGCGGCGCCGGCGCCTCATCGGCTTCGGCAACCTCAGCCGCCACCGGCTCGGGAGCTGCGGCGGCGCGCGTCGCCCGACGACGGGTGCGCGGCGCGGGAGCGGCTTCCTCGGCGGCCTCCGCCACCGGGGCGCTCTCGGCGGCCGTCGCCTCGGCGACCGGCTCGGCTGCCGTCGTCTTGCGCGTGGCGCGACGACGCGTCCGCGGCGCCGGCGCCTCAGCCGTCTCGGCGGCTTCGGCGACCTCGGCGGACGCTGCGGCCGGCGGTCCCGCCGGGCGGGACGCGGCGCGCCGACGGCGCGGGGGCAGCGTGTCGCTCGGGGTGCGGGACTCGTTGGTGTTGTTGTCCCCGGCGGTGCCGGGTTCGTTCGACTCGTGCATGCGGGCGGTTCTCCCGTCACGCTCCCGGGCGGACGCGCTCGCGGTCCGGCCTTCGTCCGCGCTGTGCGCGGTGTTGCCGTCCGGGGCGGGGCCGCCGCACGGGAGCTGTTGTGTCTGGCTCGCCGGTTCCGTACGCCTGGTGCGTACGGCCTGGCGAAAGTCTTGTGGTGGTGCCGCGGCCCGACCCAGGTGGCTTCCTGGTACGAGGGCCGCGCTGCGACGACTGCCTGAGCGGCGGGACCTTCGGGCGCCGTCGCGAACTCCCCCGGCGTTACTGGGGGGCGGCGGCCCCGACGGCCTTGGGTCAAGCGGTCGGAGCTGCCTCGCGGTCGAGCGCGAGCGGGTCGGTCACCGTGCCGGACTCCTCGTCGAAGAGCCCCTGCGCCAGCCTGGTCACCGCTGCGGGGACCGGCGGCGCCAGGTCGGCCACAGCGCGGAGACCGGACAGGACGTCGTCGGGTCGTACGGCAGGTGTCACGTGCCGTACCACCAGCCGCAGTATCGCACAGGGCCCCTGCGTCGGCCTATCAGGCAGCGGTGCGTGCGCTTCGAGCCCGGCGACGGGGCCGCGGGCGTCGAAGGCGCGCATGCCGTTCTTCGTGCGCCGCTCGACCTCGACGGCGTCGGCCGCGAGGAAGGCCGCGACGGCCTTCTCCGCGTCCTCGACCGCGACCCCGTCGAGCCGCAGCTCCCACTCGGAGGCGGTGAGCCGGTCGGCGAACCCGGAGGTCCGCACCTCGACGGCGTCGACGACGTCGAGCCCGCCCGGCAGCGATTCGTCCAGCAGCTCGCGCAGGGCGTCGGGATCGCGCTGCTCGACGAGGGCGATCTCCAGGTACTCGGCCTCGCTGCCCGTACCGGTGGGTGCGGCGTTGGCGTACGAGACCTTGGGGTGCGGGGTGAAGCCCGCGGAGTACGCCATGGGCACTTCGGCCCGGCGCAGCGCGCGCTCGAAAGCGCGCTGGAAGTCGCGGTGACTGGTGAACCGGAGGCGACCGCGCTTGGTGTAGCGCAGGCGGATGCGCTGGACCGCGGGTGCGGGCGGCGGGCCTTCGGGCTGTCGCTTGCCCAGTGGTTCTTCTCCTCGGTGCGGGGCGGGCGCGGGTGGGCGCCGCCCTCGGAATGCGGGTGTCGCGTGGAGGGGCCGGCCCGGCTCGCACCCGCGTGCGCGGGGAGACCTCGGGCCCGGCCGCCGCTCGGGCGACAGTCGTTCTCCTACCCAGAGTACGCGCAGCGACCACAACCGGTTCCCCCGGTTCCGCGGCGGTTCACTTCGGCGGGCGCGGTCCCGCCGTGCCGGCTGAGCAGTGATGGCGTGTGCGACCAGCCACGGGGCCGCAGACGCCATCACGCACACTCATTACGGCGGGACCGCGCCGGCGCAGCTACTTGACGACCGTCAGCGGGAGCAGCTTCTTGCCCGTGGGGCCGATCTGGATCTCGGTGCCCATCTGCGGGCAGACCCCGCAGTCGAAGCACGGAGTCCACCGGCAGTCCTCGACCTCGGTCTCGTCGAGCGCGTCCTGCCAGTCCTCCCAGAGCCAGTCCTTGTCCAGACCGGAGTCCAGGTGGTCCCAGGGCAGGACCTCCTCGTAGGTGCGCTCCCGCGTGGTGTACCAGTCGACGTCCACGCCGAGCTCGGGCAGCGCCTTGTCCGCGCACGCCATCCAGCGGTCGTACGAGAAGTGCTCGCGCCAGCCGTCGAAGCGTCCGCCGTCCTCGTAGACGGCGCGGATGACGGCGCCCACGCGGCGGTCGCCGCGCGAGAGCAGGCCCTCGACGATGCCGGGCTTGCCGTCGTGGTAGCGGAAGCCGATGGAGCGGCCGTACTTCTTGTCCCCGCGGATCTTGTCGCGCAGCTTCTCCAGCCGCGCGTCGGTGGCCTCGGCGGACAGCTGCGGGGCCCACTGGAAGGGGGTGTGCGGCTTGGGCACGAAACCGCCGATGGAGACCGTGCAGCGGATGTCGTTGGAGCGGGAGACCTCGCGGCCCTTGGCGATGACGTTGACCGCCATGTCGCCGATCTGGAGGACGTCCTCGTCGGTCTCGGTGGGCAGACCGCACATGAAGTACAGCTTCACCTGGCGCCAGCCGTTGCCGTAGGCGGTGGCGACCGTGCGGATCAGGTCCTCCTCCGAGACCATCTTGTTGATGACCTTGCGCATCCGCTCGGAGCCGCCCTCTGGGGCGAAGGTGAGGCCGGAGCGGCGGCCGTTGCGGGTGAGTTCGTTCGCCAGGTCGACGTTGAAGGCGTCGACGCGGGTGGACGGGAGCGACAGCCCGATCTTGTCCTCGGTGTACCGGTCGGCGAGGCCCTTGGCGACCTCCCCGATCTCGGAGTGGTCGGCGCTGGACAGCGACAGCAGGCCGACCTCCTCGAAGCCGGTCGCCTTCAGGCCCTTGTCGACCATCTCGCCGATGCCGGTGATGCTGCGCTCGCGCACCGGGCGGGTGATCATGCCGGCCTGGCAGAAGCGACAGCCGCGGGTGCAGCCGCGGAAGATCTCCACCGACATCCGCTCGTGCACGGTCTCGGCGAGCGGGACCAGCGGCTGCTTCGGGTACGGCCACTCGTCGAGGTCCATGACGGTGTGCTTCGACACCCGCCACGGCACGCCGGAGCGGTTGGGCACGACGCGGCCGATGCGACCGTCGGGCAGGTACTCGACGTCGTAGAAGCGCGGGACGTACACCCCGCCGGTCTTCGCCAGGCGCAGCAGCAGCTCTTCGCGGCCACCGGGCCGGCCGTCCGCCTTCCAGGCGCGGATGATCTCGGTGATGTCGAGGACGGCCTGCTCGCCGTCGCCGATGACGGCGCAGTCGACGAAGTCGGCGATCGGCTCGGGGTTGAAGGCGGCATGGCCGCCGGCGAGCACGATCGGGTGGTCCACGCCGCGGTCCTTGGCCTCCAGCGGAATGCCCGCGAGGTCCAGGGCGGTGAGCATGTTGGTGTAGCCGAGCTCGGTGGAGAAGCTCATGCCGAGGACGTCGAAGGCGCCGACGGGGCGGTGGGAGTCCACGGTGAACTGGGGGACGCCGTGCTCGCGCATCAGCTCCTCCATGTCGGGCCACACGCTGTAGGTGCGCTCGGCGAGCACGCCCTCGCGCTCGTTCAGCACCTCGTAGAGGATCATGACGCCCTGGTTGGGCAGTCCGACCTCGTACGCGTCCGGGTACATCAGCGCCCAGCGGACGTCACACGACTCCCACGGCTTGACGGTGGAGTTCAGCTCTCCGCCGACGTACTGGATCGGCTTCTGCACGTGCGGGAGCAGTGCTTCGAGCTGTGGGAAGACCGACTCGGCAGCAGACATCTCAGGGATCTCAGAGCTTTCGTGAGCTGGCGGGGGTGACCATCCAGCCTAACCGACGGAAGCCGGCCCCTCAGCCCCCACCGGGCCCGCCCGTTGCGGGCGGGCCGGTTGCGAACTCCTAGCCGCTGAGGGCCGCGCGCAGGTTCTCGTCCGCGGCGTCCGCCCAGACCTGCGGCAACTCCCGCTCGCGGTCGGCCGCGGCCCGCTGCTCCTGCCCGTACAGCAGGCCCCAGGTGAACGCCGACTCCCCCGAGGCGTGCGCCTGGATTCCCAGGTCGCGCAGGGTGTCGCGGGCCACCACGCTGTCCTGGTGGTCGCCCAGCAGGGACTGCACGGCCTTCATCCGCTTGGCGAACCGGCGCGCGGGCCGGCCCAGCGCCGCGGTGGCCGCCTCGCCGGCGTACCGGGCCCGCTTGGCCGCCTTGCGGGCGTCGTGCATGGCGAGGTCCCGCTCGTGGCCCGGGGGCAGCGCCAAGGCGTGCTCGACGCGGCCCGCCAGCCGCTCGTAGTCCTTGATCACCGCCCGCGGCAGGACGACGTCGGGGGCGCCGCCGGCCTGCTTGAGCCGCGGCGGGTCGGCGAGCAGGGCGTCCAGGGAGCCCAGCAGGGCGAGGTAGCGCTTGCCGTCGAGGGCGGCGACGGCGCGGCGGCGCGAGCCGGAGCCGCGGGCCGCGGTCCATCTGCGCAGCCGTCCGCGCACCGGCCCGAGCAGCAGGACCCTGGGCAGGGCGTCGATCCGGGCGCGCAGCCGCTCGGCCAGCACCTCGGTGTCCCGGGCCACGCCCAGCTCGCCGGCGAGCCACTTCAGCTCCTCGCCCACCGGGTCGGTGACGTCCCGGTCCAGGACCTTGCGGTACGTGCGGAACGCACTGCGCAGCCGGCGGGTGGCGACCCGCATCTGGTGGACGGCGTCGGGCAGGTCGCGCCGTACCCCCGGGTCGTACGCCAGCAGGGCCGCCACCTGCTCGCGCAGATAGACCAGGACGTGCTCGCCCGCGTCGCCGGGCGCTTCGTCCTGCGGTGCGTCGGCCGGCGCCGTGGCCTGCGGCGGCACGCTCAGCCCGGTCTCGTCCAGGGCGCGGGCGAGCTTCGACGGCGACGCGGAGGCCGGGATGCCGGCCTTGCGGAACTTCTTGTCGACCTTGGCGAGCAGTGCGGGGTCGCCGTCGTCTGCCAGCTCGACCTCGATCTCGTCCCAGGCGGCGGTGCGGCCGTCGTCCAGGCGCTCGGCCCGTACGGCGTCCCGGCTCAGTTCCGCCAGTGGGGTGCCGTCCTCGGCCAGCAGCTGCGTGACCTGCCGGGAGGAGCGCAGTCGTACGACGGGGACCAGCTCGGCGTCCCGGGTGCGGGCCCTGGCCAGCGCTTTCAGACGGCGCGGCAAGGCCGGCGACAGGGCCGCCCGGATCTCGTCCCGCACTCCCGGTGCGACCGGCAGTTTGAGGTGCCAGCCGGCGTCGTCGCCGCCGGTGCGCCGGCGCAGGGTGATGGACGCGGCGGCCAGCCGCAGGTCGGTGGTGTCGTAGTAGACGGCGTCGAGTTCCTGGACGCCCAGGTCGTGGACGGTCGAGACCCCGCCCACCCGGGTCAGGTCCGGCAGTCGGGTCTCGGGGGTGGCTTCGTACTTCCGCTCGATCTCGCGCTTAGTGTCCGCCATGTATCGAATCTAGTTCGGGATGATTCACCACGGCAGTGCGAGAACGGCACCGGTGTCACTCCGGCGGCCGGCCCCGGTCGGGGCCGGCCGCCGTTTCACGCGCTCATGGGCCGCTGGACCCTGATCGACTGGAGCAGTCCGATCGCCACCCAGACGGCGAACATCGAGGATCCGCCGTAGGACACGAAGGGCAGCGGCAGCCCGGCCACCGGCATGATGCCGAGCGTCATGCCGATGTTCTCGAAGGACTGGAAGGCGAACCAGGCGATGATGCCGGCGGCGACGATCGTGCCGTACAGCTCGGTGGTCTCCCGGGCGATGCGGCAGGCGCGCCAGAGCACCACACCGAGCAGGAGCAGTATCAGCGCCGCGCCCAGGAAGCCCAGCTCCTCGCCGGCGACGGTGAAGACGAAGTCGGTCTGCTGCTCGGGGACGAACTGACCGGTGGTCTGGGAGCCCTTGAACAGGCCGGTGCCGGTCAGTCCGCCGGAGCCGATCGCGATCCGGGCCTGGTTGGTGTTGTAGCCGACGCCCGCGGGGTCCAGCGCCGGGTTGGCGAAGGCCGCGAAGCGGTTGATCTGATACTCGTCGAGCAGTCCGAGAGCGGCCACGAGGACCGCGCCGACCACTCCGCTGCCGATCAGACCGAGGATCCAGCGGTTGGGGGCGCCCGAGGCCAGCAGCACCCCGAGCACGATCACCACCATGACCATCACGGAGCCGAGGTCGGGCATCAGCATCACGATGGCCATCGGCACGGCGGCGAGCACCAGCGACTTGGCGACGGTGCGGTGGTCGGGGTGGAGGGTGTCGCCGGCGTCCACCCGGGCCGCCAGCAGCATCGCCATCCCGAGGATGATGGTGATCTTCACGAACTCGGACGGCTGGATGGAGAAGCCGCCGCCGATCACGATCCAGGCGTGGGCACCGTTGATGGTGGCGCCGACGGGGGTCAGCACCAGCAGGATCAGCAGGATCGAGATCCCGTACAGCACCGGCACGGCACCGCGCAGGGTGCGGTGGCCGAGCCAGATGGTGCCGACCATCAGGGCGAGCCCGATGCCGGTGTTGAGGACGTGGCGGAAGAGGAAGTAGTACGGGTCGCCCTGGTTCAGCTCGGTGCGGTTGCGCGTGGCCGACCAGACCAGCAGGGAGCCGATGGCGGAGAGCGCGAGGGCGGAGAAGAGCAGCGGCCAGTCCAGTCGCCGGACCATCGAGTCCCGGGAGCTGAACTGGGCCCACAGGCCGCCGCGCTTGGGGCCGTATCCGGAGACGGAGAAGCCATTGGTGCTGGCCATGCCGTTTAGTCCCTCCGAGCGGGCGGGCCCGCGAGCTGGTCGGTGTCTCGGTCCTGCTGCTGGTCCTGTTGGTTCTGGTTCTGGTTCTGGTTCTGGTCTTGATCCTGTTGGTTCTGGTTCTGCTGGTTCTGGTTCTGCTGGTCGCCCAGCGGCTCGCCGGCCTCTTCCTCCGGCTTCGGCGGCTCGTACGGCTTGACCTCCGGCGCCTCGATGGTGCCGTCCGGCTCGACCTTGGGCAGCGACGTCTGCGGCTTGGGCAGCAGCGCCCGCTTGAGGTCCTGCTCGCCCTTCTCGTTGAGGCCGTACATCGCCTCGTAGATGTTGCGGACGGCCGGTCCCGACGCGCCGGAGCCCGTACCGCCCTGGGAGATCGTCATCACGATCGTGAAGTCGTCGGTGTACGTGGTGAACCAGGAGGTCGTCTGCTTGCCGAAGACCTCGGCGGTGCCCGTCTTGGCGTGCATCGGGATCTTGTCGTGCGGCCAGCCCTGGAACCGCCAGGCGGCCGAACCGTTGGTCACGACTCCCGCGAGGGCCTTGTCTATCTTGTCCCTGGTCTTGCGGTCCATCGGCAGCTTGCCGTGCGACTTGGGCTTGATCTCCTGCACGGACTTGCCGTCCGGGCTGATGACCGCCTTGCCGATGGTGGGGTCGTAGAGGGTGCCGCCGTTGGCGATGGCGCTGTAGATCGTCGCCATCTGTATCGGCGTGACGAGGATGTCGCCCTGCCCGATGGAGTAGTTGACGGAGTCACCGGCGCGCATCTGGTTGCCTTCGAGGCAGTTCTCGTACGCGACCTGCTCGGCGTAGTCCCCGCCCTTCTTCCCGGTCTTGCACCAGGACTCCTTGTTGGCCTCCCAGAACTTCTGCTTCCACTCGCGGTCCGGAACCCGGCCCTTGACCTCGTTGGGCAGGTCGATCCCGGTCTCCTTGCCGAGGCCGAAGTCGTGCGCGGTCCGGTAGAACCAGTCCTTGCTGTCCTTCTTCGGCTTGATGCCGCCGTCCTTCTGCCACTCGTTGTACGCGAGGCCGTAGTAGACGGTGTCGCAGGAGACCTCCAGCGCACGGCCCAGGCTGATGGAGCCGTACCCCTTGGACTCGAAGTTCTTGAACTCGCGGCCACCGAAGCTCAGGGACGACGGGCAGGGGTAGTTGCCGTCGAACTCGTAGCCCGCGCGGACCGCGGCGGTCGAGGAGACCACCTTGAAGATGGAGCCGGGGGCCGCCTGGCCCTGGATCACCCGGTTCAGCAGCGGAAAGTTGGACTCGGTGCTGGTCAGCGCGGCGTAGTCCTTGGCCGAGATGCCGCCGACCCAGGCGTTGGGGTCGTACGTGGGCTGCGAGGCCATGGCGACGACCCGGCCCGTCTTGTTCTCCATGACGACGACCGCGCCCGCGTCGGCCTTGTAGGTGCGCTGGGTGTTGCGGTCGAACGTCTTGCGGGCCTCCTTCATCGCCCAGTTCAGCTCGTACTCGGCGACGGCCTGCACCCGGGCGTCGATGGAGGTGACCAGGTTCGAGCCGGCCTGCGCCTCGTCGCGGTCGGACTCGCCGATGACCCGGCCCAGGTTGTCCACCTCGTAGCGGGTCACGCCGGCCTTGCCGCGCAGCGCCTTGTCGTACGTGCGTTCCAGACCCGAGCGGCCGACCTGGTCGGAGCGGAGGTAGGGCGATTCGGAGTCCTTGGCCTTCTCGATCTCGCCGTCCGTGACGGGCGAGAGGTAGCCGAGCACCTGGGCGGTGTTGGCCTTGCCGGGCGCGGTGTAGCGGCGTACGGCGGTGGGCTCGGCGGTGATGCCGACGAAGTCCTCGGCGCGCTCGCGGATCTGCAGCGCCTGCTGGGTGGTGGCCTCGTCGGTGACCGGGATCGGCTGGTAGGGCGAGCCGTTCCAGCAGGGCTTGGGCGTCTTCGCGTCGCACAGCCGGACCTTGTCCATGACCTCCTTCGGCTGCATGCCGAGGACTTCGGCGAGCCGGGTCAGGACGGCCTTGCCGTCGTCGGGCATCTTCATCAGCTCGGTGCGCGAGGCCGAGACCACGAGCCGGGTCTCGTTGTCGGCGAGGGCCACTCCGCGGGCGTCCAGGATGGAACCGCGCACGGCGGGTTGGACGACGCGCTGGACGCCGTTGTTCTTCGCCTCGTCGGTGTACTCCTGACCGTTGCGGATCTGGAGGTACCACAGGCGCCCGCCGAGGGTGAGCAGGAGGGAGAAGACCAGGATCTGGATGATGACGAGCCGGATCTGGACCCGGGGGGTCCGCCCGGTCTCCGGGATGTTGCTCATGCTGCTCGTTCCCCTCCCTCGCTCACAGTCGCTTGACGCCCTTGATGCGGCCGGCGCGGTTCGCCCGGGTCCGCGCCGTCTTCACCCGTAGCCCGCCGCGCTGGCTGCCGATCCGCAGACCGGTGCCGGAGGCGAGCCAGCCGGAGGCCACGTCGCCGCCGCTTTGGGACTCGGCGAGCGGATCGTGGTCCGTCTTGCGGGCGAGGGCCATGATGAACGGCACCGTGAACGGCGCCAGCAGCAGGTCGTAGACCGCCGCGGTGAACAGCAGTCCGCCCAGGCCCACGTGGCGGGCGGCGGTGTCGCCGACGAGGGCGCCCACCCCCGCGTACAGCAGCGTGGAGCCGATCGCGGCGGCGACCACCACGGCCATCGGGCCGGTGGCGGAGCGCAGCTTGCCGTCCTGGGGGCGGGCGAGGCCGGCGAGGTAGCCGATGACGCAGAGCACCAGGGCGTACCGGCCCAGGGCGTGGTCGGCGGGCGGCGCGAGGTCCGCCAGCAGGCCGGCGCCGAAGCCGATGAAGGCGCCGGCCAGGTGCCCGTAGACGAAGGCCAGTCCGAGGACGGTCAGCAGCATTAGATCGGGCACGGCGCCCGGGAGCTGGAGCCGGGCGAGGACGGAGACCTGGATCACGAGCGCGACCACGACCAGGGCCGTGGAGAGAAGGATCCGGTTGACACGCATGTACGGATCAGCTCCTACTGCTGCTCGTCGGTGCGACCGCCGGGGGCCGCGGGGGTGGCGGCGCCCTGGGGCGGGGGCTGGTTCGGAGGCGGGTTCGGGGGCTGGCCGGGGTCGGGCGTCTGGCCCGGGTCCGGGGCCGCGCCCTGGTCCAGCTCCTGGCTGTCGCCCTGGGCCTGCTCGCCCGCGGGCGCGGACGGGGTCACCGTGACGGTCACCGTGGGCGTGGGCACCGGCTTCGGCTTGGGCGGCAGCACGGCGTCGCGCGGATCGGTCCTGGGCGCCTGGACGACGACGCCGACGATGTCGAGCCGGCTGAAGCCGACGTAAGGCCGGACGTAGATGGTGCGGGTCAGGTCGCCGCGGGCGGGGTCGACGCGGACCACTTCGCCGATCGGCACGCCGGCGACGAAGGGCCGGGACGCCTGCGAGCCGAAGGTGACCAGTCGGTCCCCCGCCTTCACCTTGGACTTTCCGTTGAGGAGTTGGACGGAGAGCGGGCGGTCGCCCTGGCCGGTGGCGAAGCCCAGTTCGTCGGTCTTCTCCATGCGCGTGCCCACGGTGAAGTCGGGGTCGTTGGCGAGCAGCACGGTGGAGGTGCCGGGGCCGACGGTGGTGACCCGGCCGACCAGCCCGTCGCCGTTGAGCACGGTCATGTCCCGCTTGATGCCGTCGCGCGAGCCGACGTCGATGGTGACGGTCCAGGAGAAGCCCTGGGCCGCTCCTATGGCGATGACCTGGGCGCCCTTGACGCCGTACTGGCCGGCGCCGGCGGTCTTGAGCATCTTGTCCAGCTCGCGCGCCCTGCTGCGGTTGCGGTCGTCGCTGCCGAGCCGCGCCTTCAGCTCTGCGTTCTCCCGCTCCAGCACGCTGATCCGGTCGTGGCGCTCGCCAGAGTCGCGCACCGCGCCGATGGCGTTGCCGACCGGGTCTACGGCGGTGGCGACGCCGTTCTGGATCGGGCCGAAGACGGTGGCGGCGGCCTGCCGGGCGCCGTCGACCGGTGAGTCCTCCCCGCCGCGGATGTCCACCGTGATCAGTGCGAACGCGATGGCGATCAGCAGCACCAAGAGCAGCCGGCTCTCTCGTGTGTCCCTCACGTGCGGCGGCCGTGCCTTCCTCGTAGGAATGTCGACATCTCTGTTGTGATCTCAGTTGTGTGAACGACTCGGCCGTACGGGTCGGCAGGCACCCGTACGGGAACGGATCCGGCGCGGAGTCGCTGGCGGCGCGGGGGCGCTAGCGGCGGGGCTGGGCGTCCAGGACCTGCTGGAGCGCCTCGAACTCCTCCACGCACTTGCCGGAGCCCAGCGCCACGGAGTCCAGTGGATCCTCGGCGATGTGGATCGGCATGCCGGTCTCCCGGCGCAGCCGCTCGTCCAGGCCGCGCAGCAGTGCCCCGCCGCCGGTGAGGACGATGCCCCGGTCCATGACGTCGCCGGACAGCTCCGGCGGGCACTTGTCGAGGGTGGTCTTCACGGCGTCGACGATGGCGTTGACCGGCTCTTCGATCGCCTTGCGGACCTCGGCGGCGGAGATGACGACGGTCTTCGGCAGTCCGGAGACCAGGTCACGGCCGCGGATTTCGGTGTGCTCGTCCTGTTCGAGGTCGTAGGCGGAGCCGATCGTGAGCTTGATGGATTCCGCGGTCCGCTCGCCGAGGAGGAGGGAGTACTCCTTCTTGATGTGCTGGATGATCGCGTTGTCCAACTCGTCGCCCGCGACCCTGATGGACTGTGCCGTGACGATTCCGCCGAGGGAGATCACGGCGACTTCGGTGGTGCCGCCGCCGATGTCCACGACCATGTTGCCGGTGGCCTCGTGGACCGGGAGGCCGGAGCCGATGGCCGCGGCCATGGGCTCCTCGATGATGTGCACCTGGCGGGCGCCGGCCTGGGTGGACGCCTCGATGACGGCGCGGCGCTCGACGCCGGTGATGCCCGAGGGCACGCAGACGACGACGCGCGGGCGGGCCAGGTACCGCCGCTTGTGGATCTTCAGGATGAAGTAGCGGAGCATCCGCTCGGTGATCTCGAAGTCGGCGATGACGCCGTCCTTCAGGGGTCGGACGGCGACGATGTTGCCCGGCGTCCGCCCGATCATCTTCTTCGCCTCGGCGCCGACGGCGAGAATGCCGCCCGTGTTGGTGTTGATGGCGACGACGGACGGTTCGTTGAGAACGATCCCCCGACCCCTGACGTACACCAGCGTGTTGGCGGTCCCGAGGTCGACAGCCATATCACGGCCGATGAACGACATGTTCTTCCCCAAGAGGATGTGTCCGCCCTTCCCGAATGGAGCTATGACGGCTTTTCAGGAAGGCGCGGTGGTGGATTCTGTGGCGTGGCGGCTTCCATCGTAGTGCCGCCGTTGACTCGGCGGCGCGGTGGACCGCCTCTGTATAGGTGACGTCGTGTCGCTGCGATCCGTTCCCGAAAAGTGTCCGCATATGCCGGAGGGCGACCGAATTCCATCGGTCGCCCCAGGTCACGCACGTCGTTTGGCGCTGATTGGCTGACGACAGGTCAGGAAAGACCGGGGAAGAAAATCTTCAGCTCTCGAATGGCGGACTCCTCGGAGTCCGAGGCGTGAATCAGGTTCTCCCGGACGATGGTGCCGAAGTCCCCCCGGATGGAGCCCGGCTCCGCGGCGATCGGGTCGGTGGGACCCGCCAGTCGGCGTACGCCTTCGATGACCCGCTCGCCGTCGACCACGAGCGCGACGACCGGCCCGGAGAGCATGAACTCCACCAGCGGCTCGTAGAACGGCTTGCCCACGTGCTCGGCGTAGTGCTGCTCCAGGGTCTCCCGGTCGAGCTGCCGCAGCTCCAGCGCCGAGATGGTCCAGCCCGCCTTGGCCTCGATGCGGCCGACGATCTCGCCGACCAGCTTGCGGCGGACCGCGTCCGGCTTCAAGAGAACGAGCGTGCGCTGGGTCATGTGTACGGCTCCTTGCAAGGCATTCGAATGCGGTGGTGTGAGGTTACAGGCCGTCACCCGCACGGCGGCACCCGGACCGGCCGGGTGCCGCGCGTGCCCGCGCTACGAGGGCTCGGGCTCGGCCTCCGCCTGCGCCGCCCAGCGGGCCTTGGCCTCGTCGATCTTGCGCCCGTAGTGGATCGACGCCCACCACAGGCCGGCGAAGCAGGCGCCCAGGAAGAACATCATCGGGACGAAGAAGCCGCTGATGACCAGCCCGATCTGGAGCGCCCAGCCCAGCTGGACGCCGCCGGGCCGGGAGAGCATGCCGCACAGCAGCAGGGACAGCACCATCGCGACCCCGCAGACCGTCCAGACGGTGCCCACCGTCAGGGAGTCGTCCTTCATCGCCACCAGACCGGCGAAGCCGATGACGAAGAACTCACCGATCAGGGTGGAAGCCGCGAGCGTACGCATCAGTTCTGGCCTTTCCTCAACAGCAGGCGGGCGTCGCCGACGGTGAACACCGAGCCCGTCACCAGGACACCGGCGCCCGCGTACTCGGCCTCCTCCTCCGCGAGGGTGACCGCCGCCTCCAGCGCGCCGTCCAGCCGCGGCTCGACCACCACGCGGTCGTCGCCGAAGACCTCCACCGCGAGCGCGGCGAGCGCGTCGACGTCCATCGCGCGGGGCTGCGAGTTCTGGGTGACGACGATCTCCGCAAAGACCGGCTCGAACGCCTCCAGCACCCCGCGCACGTCCTTGTCGGCGCTGGTGCTCACCACCCCGATCAACCGGGTGAAGCCGAACGCCTCCGTGACCGCCTCCGCGGTCGCCCGCGCGCCGGCCGGGTTGTGCGCCGCGTCCAGCACGATCGTCGGGCTGCGGCGGACCACTTCCAGCCGTCCCGGGGTGGTGACCGCGGCGAACGCCGAACGGATCGCGTCCACGTCCAGCACGCGCGCGTGCTCCGCGCCGACGCCGAAGAACGCCTCCACCGCGGCCAGCGCCACGGCCGCGTTGTGCGCCTGGTGGGCGCCGTGCAGCGGGAGGAAGACGTCCGGGTACTCGCCGCCGAGTCCGCGCAGGGTCACCATCTGGCCGCCGACCGCGACCTCGCGGGAGACGACGCCGAACTCCATGCCCTCGCGGGCCACCGTGGCGTCCACCTCCACGGCCTTCTTCAGCATCACCTGCGCGGCGTCCACCGGCTGCTGGGCCAGGATCACCGTCGCGCCCTGCTTGACGATCCCCGCCTTCTCGGTGGCGATCGCGCCGGGAGTGGTGCCGAGGCGGTCGGTGTGGTCCAGGTCTATCGGGGTGACCACGGCGACGGACGCGTCGATGACGTTCGTCGCGTCCCACTCGCCGCCCATGCCGACCTCGACGACGGCGACGTCCACGGGCGCGTCCGCAAAGGCGGCGTACGCCATGCCCGTCAGCACCTCGAAGAAGGACAGCCGGAACTCCTCGGCCGCGTCCACCATCTCGACGTACGGCTTGACGTCCTCGTACGTCGAGACGAAGCGCTCGGCGGAGATCGGCGCGCCGTCCAGGCTGATGCGCTCGGTGATCGACTGCACGTGCGGCGAGGTGTAGCGGCCGGTGCGCAGCTCGAAGGCGGACAGCAGGGCCTCGATCATGCGGGCCGTGGACGTCTTGCCGTTGGTGCCGGTGATGTGGATGGAAGGGTACGCCCGCTGGGGCTCGCCCAACACGTCCATCAGCGCGGCGATGCGCCGCACCGAGGGCTCCAGTTTGGTCTCGCCCCACCTCGTCGCCAGGTCCTCCTCCACCGCGCGCAGCGCCGCGTCGACCTCGGGGTCGGCGGGGCGGGCGGGCAGGGAGTCGGCCTGCGGCGGGCCGCCCTGGGTGCGCAGCGTACGGCTCCCGGCCTCGATCACCGCCAGGTCGGGGTCGCGGTCGGTCTCGGCGTCGACGATCTCGTGGAACTCGTCAACGACGTCACGCTCGTGCGGCTCGGGTTCGGGCCCGTTCGGCTCGGCGGGGTGCTCACTCACGGAGACAGTCTAGAGTCCGGGCCGCGGTGGGCGCCCGGGGGCTCACGGTCGGGTCGGGAGGCGGCCTGCGGGGAGGTGGGCGACGACCTCGTACGCGCCCTCGTGCGCGCCGGCGGTCAGCGTGCCGCCCATGGCGGTGACCCGCTCCCGCATCGAGGAGGTGCCGGTGCCGCTGGAGACCGGTTCCGTCACCGGGGCCGCGGCGGGCAGCGCGTTGCGGACGGCCACCCGCAGCCGGGCGCCGTCGAGGCCGATCGCGACGGTGACGCGCTCGCCCGGGGCGTGCTTGGCGGCGTTCGTCAGGCACTCCTGCACCACCCGGTACACCGCGGTCTGCCGCAGCGGCGAGAGGTGGTGCGCGGCCGGGCAGATCTCCAGCGTCACCGGGCTGCCCATCCGCTCGCTCTCGGCGGCGAGCGCGGTCAGCCCTTCGAGGCCCGGGGTCGCGGTGCGCTCGTCGGCGCGGTGCACGATGGTGTCGTTCAGCATCAGATGGGCCCGGCGGGCGGTGTCCGCGAGCTCCTCGAAGTCCTTGAGGTGGGGGCCGCCGCGGGCCCTCGCGGCGAGCACCTCCGCGCGGACCGCGAGCACGGTCAGCTCCCGCCCGACGAGGTCGTGCACGTCGCGCGCCACCGAGATCCGCTCCTCCTGCACGGCCTGGAACACGGCGGCGCGGGCGCGCTGCGCGGCGAGTTCGCGCACCAGGTCCTGGCGGTAGGCGGCGATGCCGACGGCGGCGGCGAGCACCCCGATGGGGACGATCAGCCCCAGGAAGCTGCTGAGGTTGTCGGCGCGGTGCTCGGGCCAGCCCGGCAGGTGGAACATCGCGTACGACCAGGCGACGTACCCGACGGTCGCGACGACACCGGCCGCGCGTCCGCGGAAGCGGCCCAGGGAGTACAGCGCGAACTGGATCAGGGTCAGCTCGTGCAGCCAGCCGAGGAGGACGAGCGCGACGGCGTACGGCACCCAGGGCGCCCGCCGCCGCGCCACGAGCGTGGCCGCGCCGGCGGCGAGCACGAGGGTGGCGGTCAGCCCGGTGAGCGAGTTGTCGGCGTCGGCGAGCCCGGGCACGTCGAGCACCATGAGTGAGAAGCAGCTCAGCGCGGCGATGGCGTCGAGGGCGCGCGGTGAGCCGGGCCAGGTGCGGGTGCGCTGGCGCGCCGCCGTGACGAGGCGGAGTACGGCGTACCGTGCGGGCGCGAGCATCCCCCCATGATGCGGGGGCCCTCCGGGCGGGCCGAGCCGGGGTCGACGCGGACCACCTACTGCGGTGCCCCGCACCCGAGACGCCCTCGCCGTCCCCCTGCGGGTGCGCTTGCCCCTGCGGGTTGCCCGCGTAGTTCCCCCGCGCCCCTGACACACCCGCCGTTCCCCTGCGGGAGCATCGGTCCCTGCGGGTGCGTCGTGGCTTGTCGCGCAGTTCCCCGCGCCCCTGACAATCTCGCCGTGACCCTGCGGGAGCATCGGTCTCCGCGGCCCGGTGGGTGGCTTGTCGCGCAGTTCCCCGCGCCCCTGTTTCGCTGCCCCCAGCCTTTGTCTGCGGGCCGAGGGCGGAGGTTCTAGGGGCGCTGGGGGTCCCCCCACGCCCTCTGGGCGTAGGGGGCGGAACTGCGCGAACAAGCCCCACCGGACCGCAGAGACCAACGCTCCCGCGCGGGAAACGGCGAGTAGGTCCATCACAGCGCAACCCGCAGGGGCCGACGCTGCCCTGGCGCTACGGCGGGTAGGGACTTCGCGGCGCGGCCCGCAGGGGCTACGCCGGCGGCAGGGTCGTCAGCTGGCCCGAGATGCGGGTGATGTCGGACTCCGCCGCGGACAGGCGCGCGCGGATCTTCGCCACCACCGGCTCCGGCGCCTTCGCCAAGAACGCCTCGTTGCCCAGCTTCGCCTCCGCCTGCGCCTTCTCCTTCTCCGCCGCAGCCAGGTCCTTCGCCAGCCTCTTCCGCTCCGCCGCCACGTCGATCGCGCCGGAGAGGTCGAGCGCCACGCTCGCCCCCGCGACCGGCAGCGTCGCCGTCGCCTGGAAGCCGTCGCCCGCCGGCTGGAGCCGCAGGAGCTGACGGATCGCCGGCTCGTGCGGCGCCAGGGCCGTACCCGTCAGGTCGAGGCGCGCCGGGACCTTCTGGCCCGGCTGGAGCCCCTGGTCGGAGCGGAACCGACGGACCTCGGTGACGACCCGCTGGACCAGCTCGATCTCGCGCTCCGCCGCCTCGTCGCGGAAGCCGCTGTCCGCGGGCCACTCGGTGACGACCACGGACTCGCGCCCGGTGAGCGTCGTCCACAGCTCCTCGGTGACGAACGGCATCACCGGGTGCAGCAGCCGCAGGGTCACGTCCAGCACCTCACCGAGGACGCGCGCGGAGACCTTCGCCTGCTCGCCGCCGGCGAAGTACGTCGTCTTGGACAGCTCGACGTACCAGTCGAAGACCTCGTCCCACGCGAAGTGGTACAGCGCGTCCGAGAGCTTCGCGAACTGGTAGTCGTCGTAGTGCGCGTCGACCTCGGCCACGGTCTTGTTCAGCCGGGACAGGATCCACCGGTCCGCCGCCGTGAGCTGCTCGGGCGCCGGCAGCTCGCCCGCCACCGTCGCGCCGTTCATCAGCGCGAAGCGGGTGGCGTTCCAGATCTTGTTGGCGAAGTTGCGGGACGCCTGGACCCAGTCCTCGCCGATCGGCACGTCCGTGCCCGGGTTGGCGCCGCGCGCCAGGGTGAAGCGGACGGCGTCGGAGCCGTACGCGTCCATCCAGTCGAGCGGGTTGACGGTGTTGCCGGCCGACTTCGACATCTTCTTGCCGAACTCGTCGCGGACCATGCCGTGGAAGGCGACCGTGCGGAACGGCGGCTGGCCGTCCATGGTGTAGAGGCCGAACATCATCATCCGGGCGACCCAGAAGAACATCAGGTCGTAGCCGGTGACGAGGGCGTCCGTGGAGTAGAACTTCGCCAGGTCCGGGGTCTGCTCGGGCCAGCCGAGGGTGGAGAAGGGCCACAGGCCGGAGGAGAACCAGGTGTCGAGGACGTCGGGGTCCTGCGACCAGCCGTCGCCGCTCGGGGGCTCCTCGTCCGGGCCGACGGCGACCATCTCGCCGTTCGGGCCGTGCCAGACCGGGATGCGGTGGCCCCACCACAGCTGCCGCGAGATGCACCAGTCGTGCATGTTGTCGACCCAGTCGTAGTAGCGCTGGGTCATGTCGGCGGGGTGGATGGCGACCCGCCCGTCGCGGACCGCGTCGCCCGCCGCCTTCGCCAGCGGGGCGACCTTCACCCACCACTGGAGCGACACGCGCGGCTCCAGCGTGGTGCGGCAGCGCGAGCAGTGGCCGACGGAGTGGGTGTACGGACGCTTCTCGGCGACGATGCGGCCCTCGGCGCGCAGCGCGGCGACGATCGCGGAGCGCGCCTCGAAGCGGTCCAGGCCCTCGAAGGGGCCGTGCACGGTGATGATGCCGCGCTCGTTCAGGACCTCGATCGACTCCAGGCCGTGGCGCTGGCCGATGGCGAAGTCGTTCGGGTCGTGGGCGGGGGTCACCTTGACCGCGCCGGTGCCGAACTCGGGGTCGACGTGGGTGTCGGCGACGACCGGGATGGAACGGTCCGTCAGCGGGAGCTTGATCCGCTTGCCGATCAGGTGCGCGTACCGCTCGTCGTCGGGGTGGACCGCGACCGCGGTGTCACCGAGCATCGTCTCGGCGCGGGTGGTGGCCACGACCAGGGTCTCGTCGCCGTCGCCGTACTTCAGCGAGACGAGCTCGCCCTCGTCGTCCTGGTAGTCGACCTCGATGTCCGAGATGGCGGTCAGACAGCGCGGGCACCAGTTGATGATGCGCTCGGCGCGGTAGATCAGCCCCTCGTCGTACATCCGCTTGAAGACGGTCTGCACGGCGCGGGACAGGCCCTCGTCCATGGTGAAGCGGTCGCGGTTCCACGCGACGCCCTCGCCCAGGCGCCGCATCTGGCCCTGGATCTGGCCGCCGGACTCCGCCTTCCACTGCCACACGCGCTCGACGAACGCCTCGCGCCCGAGGTCGTGGCGGGACTTGCCCTCCTTGGCGAGTTCGCGCTCGACGACGTTCTGGGTGGCGATGCCGGCGTGGTCCATGCCGGGCTGCCACAGCGTCTCGAAGCCCTGCATGCGCTTGCGGCGGGTGAGGGCGTCGATCAGGGTGTGCTCGAAGGCGTGGCCCATGTGGAGCGAGCCCGTGACGTTCGGCGGCGGGATGACGACGGTGTACGCCGGCTTCTCGCTCTTCGCGTCCGCCTCGAAGTAACCGCGCTCTACCCAGCGCTCGTACAGCTTCCCCTCTACCTCGGCCGGCGCGTACTGGGTCGGCAGTTCGGGGGTGGTGGCTGTCTGCTGCTGAGTGTTCTCGGTCACGCGCCTCAGTTTAGGGGTGTCACGGGCCCGCACTGAAACGGGAAGGTTCGGTAACGGTGTGACCCCCGTCGCCCCGCCGCGCGGGGGCGTGGGTGAGGATGTCAGAGCCAGATAAAGCCTTCAAGGGGGAACTGAGGAATGAGCCACAACCAGCCGGGCCCGTACGACGGGCAGCCCCAGCAGCCCGGACCGTACGGACAGCAGCCGGGTCCTTACGGGCAGCCGCCGCAGCCTGGTCAGCAGCCGCAGCCCGGCTACGGCTTCCCGCAGCAGCCGCCCGGACAGCCCGGACAGCAGGGTGCCCCGGGTTACGGGTACCCGCAGGCGGACCCCCAGGGAGCCCCCGGGTACGGCTTCCCGCAGCAGGGACAGCCGGGCCAGCAGCCCGGTCCGTACGGCCAGCCGCCGCAGCCCGGGCAGCCGCCGCAGCCCGGGCAGCAGCCGGGCTACCCCCCGGCCGGTCAGCCGCAGCAGCCGGGCCAGTGGGGACAGCCCCAGCAGCCGGGCCCGTACGGCCAGCAGCCGTCCTACCCCGGCCAGGTGCCGCCCCCGCCGCCCGGCGGGTCGAAGAAGAAGACGGGCCTGATCATCGGTGCCGCGGTGGTCGCCCTCGCGGTCATAGCCACCGGCGGCTACCTGCTGCTCGGCAGCGACGACGACAGCTCCGGCGTCGCCGACAGCACCAAGGGCTACAAGCTGACGCCGCCCGCCTCCGTGGGCGACTTCAAGCGCATGGGCGGCGAGTCGGACTCCAAGGACATGAAGGAGAGCGACAAGAAGGACGCCGAGGCCATGGGGATCAAGAACCCCAACCAGGCCGGCGCCGCCTACCGCAGCGGGGACGACCCGAGCACCGGCAAGACGCTCGTGATGACCGGCTTCTGGGGCGAGGTCGAGAACCCGGAGAAGGCCGTCGACGGCTTCTTCGACATCGTGCGCAAGGAAGCCAGCAACGGCGGCGAGGACGACGTGCAGCTGCTGGGCAGCGCCAAGTCGTACAAGCCCGCGGGCTTCAAGGGCGCGGTCATGAAGTGTCAGAACGCCAAGGACACCTCGGAGAAGGAGCCCTTCGAGGTCCCGATGTGCGTGTGGGCCGACTACAGCACCCTGGTGGTCGTGATGCACATGGACATGGCCGCGATCTCGCAGTTGGAGGGCGGCGAGAAGCCCGGCGCGCCGCTGGCCCAGGACAAGGTCGCCGACCTGGCCGCGAAGCTCTACAACACCTCGCGCACCAAGGTGTCCTGACCCCGGGTGCACAAGAGAAGGAGGGGGCGCCCCGTGCGGGGCGCCCCCTCCTTCTTGCCGTAACGGCCGTACGGCCGACCGGCGTCGTCCTACGCCGACTTCTCGTGCCGGCCGTCGTTCTTCACGATCCGGGGCACCAGGGTCGGGTTCACGTTGTCGCGGACCACGTCCGCGGTGATGACGACGCGGGCCACGTCCTTGCGGGACGGGACCTCGTACATCACCGACTGGAGGACCTCCTCCATGATGGCGCGCAGCCCGCGCGCGCCGGTCCCGCGCAGGATCGCCTGGTCGGCGATGGCCTCCAGGGCGGGGCGGTCGAAGTCCAGCTCCACGCCGTCGAGTTCGAACAGCCGCTGGTACTGCTTGACCAGGGCGTTGCGCGGCTCGACCAGGATCTTCAGCAGCGCCTCGCGGTCGAGGTTGTGCACGGAGGTGATGACCGGGAGCCGACCGATGAACTCGGGGATCATCCCGAACTTCACCAGGTCCTCCGGCATGACCTCCTGGAACTGGTCGCTCGCCTCGATCTCCCGCTTGGAGCGGATCGTGGCCCCGAAGCCGATGCCCTTGGCGCCGGCGCGGGACTCGATGATCTTCTCCAGGCCGGCGAACGCACCGCCCACGATGAACAGCACGTTCGTCGTGTCGATCTGGATGAACTCCTGGTGCGGGTGCTTGCGTCCGCCCTGCGGCGGCACCGACGCGGTGGTGCCCTCCAGGATCTTCAACAGCGCCTGCTGGACGCCCTCGCCGCTGACGTCACGGGTGATCGACGGGTTTTCGCTCTTACGGGCGACCTTGTCGATCTCGTCGATGTAGATGATCCCGGTCTCGGCCTTCTTGACGTCGTAGTCGGCCGCCTGAATCAGCTTCAGCAGGATGTTCTCGACGTCCTCGCCGACGTACCCGGCCTCGGTCAGCGCCGTGGCGTCGGCGATCGCGAACGGGACGTTCAGCATCCGGGCGAGGGTCTGCGCGAGCAGGGTCTTGCCGGAGCCGGTCGGGCCGAGCAGGAGGATGTTCGACTTCGCCAGCTCGATGGCGTCGTCCCGGCCCTGCGCCCCGCCGTTCTCGCCGGCCTGGACGCGCTTGTAGTGGTTGTAGACCGCGACGGAGAGGGCCTTCTTCGCGGGCTCCTGCCCGACGACGTAGCCCTCCAGGAACTCGTAGATCTCGCGGGGCTTGGGAAGTTCTTCCCAGCGCACCTCGGAGGTCTCCGCGAGCTCCTCCTCGATGATCTCGTTACAGAGCTCGATGCACTCGTCGCAGATGTACACACCGGGGCCTGCGATGAGCTTCTTCACCTGCTTCTGGCTCTTTCCGCAGAACGAGCACTTGAGCAGATCGCCGCCATCACCGATGCGTGCCACGAGGTGCTTCCCCTTCGCCTGGGAGCGGCTTGGTGCAGCTGCTCCTGGTGCCTCATATCCGACGGTACCTTGCCGGAGCCCTCGTTCGGGCCCCTCTTGGCGCGGTTCACATTGTCGTGGACCGCGCCAAGTCGGGCGGCACCGGGTCAGGCGGCAGCTGCCGCCGTGCTCTTGCGGGTGGAAACGATCTGGTCGATCAGACCGTACTGCAGGGCGTCTTCCGCGGTGAGGATCTTGTCGCGCTCGATGTCGTCGCGGACCTTGTCCAGCGGAGTGGTGGAGTGCTTGGCCAGCATCTCCTCAAGCTGCTGGCGCATGCGCAGGATCTCGTTGGCCGCGATCTCCAGGTCCGACAGCTGCTCGCGGCCGGTCTGCGAGGAGGGCTGGTGGATCAGGACGCGGGCGTGCGGCAGGGCCATCCGCTTGCCGGGGGTGCCGGCGGCGAGCAGCACGGCGGCGGCGGAGGCCGCCTGGCCCATGCAGACCGTCTGGATGTCGGGCTTCACGAACTGCATCGTGTCGTAGATCGCGGTCAGCGCCGTGAAGGAGCCGCCGGGGCTGTTGATGTAGATCGAGATGTCCCGGTCGGGGTCCATCGACTCCAGGCACAGCAGCTGCGCCATGACGTCGTTGGCCGAGGCGTCGTCGATCTGCACGCCGAGGAAGATCACGCGCTCCTCGAAGAGCTTGGCGTACGGGTCGTACTCGCGCACGCCCTGGGAGGTGCGCTCGACGAAGCGCGGGACGACGTAGCGGTTGTCCGGCTGCGGGCCCGTGTAGAGGCCGCTGGCGGAGAAGTCGGTCATTGGGGTGTTCACCATCCTGGTGGCGTACTGCACAACGGTTCGCTGTCGGGGTGGGCCGTCTCGGGGCCCTGCGGGCCGGGGAGCTCGGGGGAGCTCAGGCGCCGGTGCCGCCGCCGCCGGGGACGTGCGACGCGGACGACATGATGTCGTCGATGAGGCCGTAGTCCTTGGCCTCCTCCGCGGTGAACCAGCGGTCGCGGTCGCCGTCGCGGAGGATCGCCTCGACGGACTGGCCGGAGTGGCGGGCGGTGATCTCCGCCATGCGCTGCTTGGTGCGGAGCAGGTACTCGGCCTGGATCTTGATGTCGGACGCGGTGCCGCCGAGGCCGGCGGAGCCCTGGTGCATGAGGATGTCGGTGTTCGGCAGGGCGAAGCGCTTGCCGGCGGTGCCGCCGGTGAGCAGGAACTGGCCCATCGAGGCGGCCATGCCCATGCCGATGGTGACGACGTCGTTCGGGATGAACTGCATCGTGTCGTACACCGCCATGCCGGCGGTCACCGAGCCGCCGGGGCTGTTGATGTAGAGGTAGATGTCCTTCTCCGGGTCGGCGGCGAGAAGCAGCATCTGCGCGGTGATCTTGTTGGCGATGTCATCGTCGACCTGCTGGCCGAGGTAGATGATCCGCTCACCGAGCAGCCGGTTGTAGACATGGTCACCAAGGCCACCGAGGGACGGCTCACTGGCGGCTTGAGGCATCAGATTCGTCACGTGTCCACCTGCTCGTCTCTGACGGCTGCCCGCCGTCTCAGCGTCTTCGTAGCCGGGGGTGGGTACTCCCCTGCCCTCGTACTCATGGACCCTAACGCGCAGGTCGGACAACGCCATCCCGGTTCCCGAACTGTTCGCTCGGAGCGCAAGGTCACGACGGGTGTTCGGGTACGGCGAAGGCCCGGACGCGGGTGCGTCCGGGCCTTCGCGGGCGTGGGTCGGGCCGGCCCGGGGCCGGCCTCGGTGCCTTACGCCTCGGGCTTCTCGTCGGCCTTGTCGGCGGCCTTCTCGTCAGCCTTGTCCTCGGCGGCGGCCTCGACGGTCTCGCCCTCGGCGGCCTCGTCGTCGGCGTCGTCGAGGTCGACGACCTCACCGTTGGTGTCGAGGACCTTCGCGGCCTCGACGACCAGGGCCAGCGCCTTGCCGCGGGCGACCTCGCCGACCAGCATCGGGACCTGGTTGCCCTCGACGACGGCCTTCGCGAACTGGTCCGGGCTCATGCCGGAGGAGGCGGCGCGCCGCATGAGGTGCTCGGTGAGCTCCTCCTGGTTGACGTTCAGCTTCTCCTTGTTGACCAGCTCGTCGAGGACGAACTGGGTCTTGATGCCCTTGACCGCCTGCTCGCGGGTCTCGGCGTCGAACTCCTCCTCGGTCTTGCCCTGGATCTCCAGGTACTTCGCGAGGTCGAGGCCCATCTGGCCGAGCTGGTGGTGCTCCAGGTTGTGCTTGCGGGTGTTGACCTCGTCCTCGAGGAGCTTCTCGGGGATCGGGATCTCGACCAGCTTCAGCAGCTCCTCCAGGACGCGCTCCTGCGCCTGGGTCGCCTGGTCGTACGACTTCATGTTCTCCAGGCGCTTGCGGCTGTCGGCGCGCAGCTCCTCGAAGGTGTCGAACTCGCTGGCGAGCTGTGCGAAGTCGTCGTCCAGCTCGGGGAGCTCGCGGGCGGCGACCGCGGTGACCTTCACGGTGACCTCGGCGTCCTTGCCCGCGGCGGAGCCGCCCTTGAGCTGGGAGGTGAAGGTGGCCTCGCCACCGGCCTCCAGGCCCTTCACGGCCTCGTCGATGCCGTCGAGCAGCTCGCCGGAGCCGATGGTGTAGGAGACGCCGTCGGCGACGCCGTCCTCCAGGACCTCGCCCTCGACCTTGGCCTCCAGGTCGACGGTGACGACGTCGCCGTCTTCGGCGGCGCGCTCGACCGGGCTGGTGGTGACGAACCGCTCACGCAGCTGCTCGACCGACTTGTCGACGTCCTCGTCGCTGACCGTGACCGCGTCGACCTCGACCTCGATGCCGGAGTAGTCCGGGATCTCGATCTCGGGGCGGACGTCGACCTCGGCGGTGAAGTTCAGCGTCTCGCCGTCCTTCAGCTCCGTGATGTCGACCTCGGGCTGACCGAGCGGGTTGATCTCCGCCTCGTTGATCGCCTCGGTGTAGAACTTCGGCAGCGCGTCGTTGACGGCCTCCTCCAGCACCGCACCACGGCCGAACCGCTGGTCGATCACGCGGGCCGGGATCTTGCCCTTGCGGAAGCCCTTGACCGTGACCTGCTGGTTGATCTTCTTGTACGCCGCGTCGAGGCTGTCCTTGAGCTCCTCGAAGGGCACCTCGACAGTGAGCCGAACCCGGGTCGGGTTCAGGGTCTCCACGGCGCTCTTCACGGTTCGGTCTCCTTGGTGGCTGAATACTGGGGTCATGCTGCGTTCCCGCACGCAGGCGCGGGCCGGCCGATCGGCCCGCTTCACGTCCTGCCCCGTCGGCTAGGGCGCCTAGGCCGCTCTTCTGTGCGCGGACACGCGGGCACGCAGCTTGCATAGTAGCTGTAAGCAGGATGCGCCCCACAACGCGATCTTGTGGGGCGATGAGGACGGTGGTCGGGGTGGCCGGATTCGAACCGACGACCTTCCGCTCCCAAAGCGGACGCGCTACCAAGCTGCGCCACACCCCGTCGGTGCGACACGTAGGGTACATGTTCGCAGGCAGTACGGCTGCCGGTTAACGGGCACACGGGGCGGGCGCACGGATGGGCGCTCGGGTGTACGGGAATCGGGTGTGCGTCCGCCGGCTGCGACCCGCTACGATGCTCTTCGTGCCGCGGACCTGCGGCACCTCGCACCGTGCGCGGTGCTTGCGGGCGTAGCTCAATGGTAGAGCCCTAGTCTTCCAAACTAGCTACGCGGGTTCGATTCCCGTCGCCCGCTCCATGGAAGAACGGCCCGGGGCCCGGCTCGCAGATCGCGAGCCGGGCCCCGGGCCGTTCTGCGTGCTCTCTCCGCGCCCTCGGCGCCGTCGGTGCTCAGAACTGGATTCCGTTGATGCTGTTCGCCAGGGAGTCCAGGAAGCGCTGTATCGACGGGGCCATGCCGGTGGAGGCGAGGAAGAAGCCGAAGAGGACCGCGGTGACGGCCGGTCCCGCCCGCAGGGCGCCCGACTTCATCAGCACCACCAGCACGATGCCCAACAGGAGCACCACGGACAGCGAAATGGCCACAACTGATCACACCCTCGGTCGGTCCGCCTTGCCGGCTCGGGCCGTACCGGAACGCACGCCTCCGCCTCAGGGACATCGTGCCACCAACGGCGCCGTGTATGCCGCCTGCTGAGATCTGAGCGGAAGCGGAATCAAGCCATCCGATTACCTTTCAGGCAGGGTTGGGCCGCTTGCTCGACGAAGAAGGGGAACGGGGTGGGGAGTTGTGTCCTGCGCCGAGGGCGCGGAGCACCGTGGTGTGCAGGGCGGCGTTCGCCTCGTCCGCCGACATCCCGCCGCCCTCCGCTTCCCCGTGGGCGGCGTGGGCCACGGCGACCACGACGGTGGTGAGCCATTCGGCCGGCAGGTCGGCGGTGAACTCCCCGCCGTCCTGTCCGCGCTTGACGACCCGGGCGATCCGGTCGACGACGGGGACGTGCCGACCGCGGTCCTCCTCGGGGCTCGCCGGCAGGGAGTTGATCACGCGGACCAGCTCCGGGTGGCGTCCGGTGGCGCGGGCTGCGGCGTCCAGCAGCCGCAGCAGCGCGTCGGCGGCCGGCCCCGCGTCGAGGTCGACGGCGTCCATGGCGGCGACGGCCCGGTCGGTGATGTGGTCGACGACGGCGGTGAGCAGGCCGTCGCGCGAGGCGAAGTGGGCGTAGATCGTCTGCCGGGTGACCCCCGCGGCGGCGGCGACGGCCCCGAGGCCGGCCTCGGGGCGCTCGCCGAGCACCCGCACCGCCGCGTCCAGTACGGCCGCCCTGCTGCGCCGGGCGTCCGCGCGCCGGGGCCGAACACCCGCGGGCGCCGCGGCGCGCGCCGTGGTGCGCACGGCGCCCTGCATCGGTGGGCGGTGTGCCGCCCGGGGGGATTCCGTCATCTCTTACAGCCTTGTCAAAGTTCTGGCGGGCTGCCTACCTTACCCCCGCCGCGGGACCACCGGCGTCCCCGTGACGACAGGAGCCGTGATGCCCCCCTTCCGAAACGTCCAAGACCTCCAGGACGACCCGAAGAAGTTCATCGCCGACTTCTACACCTCCTTCACGGAGGAGATCCTGCACAGCGGGGACGACCCGGGCGCCATCGTCGATCGCTTCCACGAGCCCGGCTTCGTCCAGGTCGCCGACGGCAACGTCATCGACAGGGAGAAGCTGACCGCGCATCTGCGGCCGGTGCGCAAGAACGCCCTCGCCAGCCGGATGGAGGTGCACGACGCCCTGGTGGACGGCGACCTGCTCGCCGCGCGCTACACCCTGCACGTGACCGGCCGGAAGGCGGACACCGTGAGCGACGTGCACTTCTTCGGGCGCTTCGCGCCGGACGGACGGATGCGGGAGGCGCACGTCTTCAGTCGTACGCACCGCGTCGACGCAGCGGACGGAGGACAGCCGGCCGACGGGGGCTGACGGCGCCCGGGCCGCGGGGCAGGGCGGCGCGGGCGGGCAGCCCGGTGGCCGCCAGGCCCAGCAGCACCGCGCCGGCCACGAAGGAGCCGTACACCAGGGGCGGGACGTGCGGGGACTCGCCGGTCAATCCCCTGACCATGGGTATCAGCGTGACCAGGGCGATGGCGGTGCCCAGGGCGATGCCGATGCCGGTTACCAGCAGGGCCTCCCAGCGGATCATCCGCAGCACCTGGCTGCGGGTGGAGCCGATCAGCTGGAGCATCCGCAGCTCGCGGCGGCGGTCCAGCACGGTCATCACCAGGGTGTTCGCGGCGGCCACCGCGGCGAACCCGCCGAGGACGGCGGCCATCGTGGTGTTCGCCCAGGCGTTCAGCTCGCGGTCGAGGTCCTGCGCGGTGGCGTAGCCGGCGCGGTCCCGGACGGCGCCGAGGGCCCCGAGGGGGCCGGCCGCGCCCGACTCGGCGCGCACCAACAGCTCCGAAGGGTACGCGGTGGGGGCGTGCGCCCGCAGGGCGGCGGCGGGCAGCGTCACCTGCGAGAGGCCGAGCCCGCGTTCGTAGACGGCGACGATCCGGGCGGTGGCCGGGGTGCCGTCGGGCAGGCGGTACGCCAACTCCTCACCGAGGCCGCGCCGCGCCGAGTCGGCCAGCATGGCGTCCACGGCGACGGTGCCGGGGGCGAGGGCGGCGAGCGAGCCCTCCCGTACCCCGAGGTCCTGCACCCGGCTCAGGTCGGCGGGGCTGCCGTCGACGCCCTGCGCGGTCGCGCTGGACAGGTACGGGCCGTCGGAGTGGAGCGGCACCAGCACGGAGGTGCGCAGCAGGGACACGGCGGCGGAGACACCGGGGACGGCGGCGGCGCGCTCCGTGGCGTCGGCGGGGAGCACTCCCCCGTCGCCGCCGGTGACGACGAAGTCGGCCAGGACGCCGGCGCGTTGTTGGTTCTCCGTGGCCCGGTCGGTGCTGCTGTGCAGGAAGACCAGGACGGAGGAGAAGGCGATCGCGAGCGTGATGGGGGTGATGGCGGAGGCCATGCGCCGGGCGTTGGCGAGGGCGTTGGCGGCGGCCAGGGACGCGGCGGCGCCGCCGGCGCGCAGCGGCAGGCCGACCAGGGCGGCGCAGCCCTTGGCCAGGTGGGGGCCGAGGAAGGCGACCGCGAGCAGGAAGAGCATCACGACGCCGAGTGCGGCGTTCGCCGCGTTCTCGCCGGACTCGCGGGCGGCCACGGAGGAGAGGGCCACACCGCCGGCGAGCACGCCGAGGCCCAGTGGCGTACGGATCCAGCCGAAGCCCAGGCGCTCCACGGAGGCGTCGGCGAGCGCCTGCCCGGGGGCGATCTTCGAGGGGCGGCGGGCGGCGGCGTACCCGGCGATCAGGGCGGTGACGACGGCGGTGCCGGCGGCGATGCCGAGCGGCACGGCGGAGACGGTCAGCTCCAGGCCGCCGGGGACGGCGCCCCGGTCGCGGAGCTGGCCGAACCACCAGGTGGCGAGGGCGACTCCGGGCAGGCAGCCGAGGGCGCCGGCGAGCGGGGCGACGAGCATGGCCTCGGTGGCGATGCTGCGCCGGATCTGCCGCGGGGTGGCGCCGATCGCGCGGAGCAGGGCGAACTCCCGGCGGCGCAGCCCGACGGAGAGGGCGACCGTCGCGGAGGCGGTGAAGACGGCGACGAGGGTGGCGACGCCGCCGAAGGAGGCACCGATGCCTTCGAGCACCTCACGGGCATCGGCGATCGAGGCGTCCTCGGCGGTGCGCCGGGCGTCGCCGGTGAGGACCCGGGGCGCGCCGTCGCCCTTTCCGTACACCGCGGCGAGCTGCTTCTTGAGCTGGGCGGCGGTGGTGCCGGGGGCGGGCTGGACGGCGATCGCGTCGACCTGCTCGGGGTGGCCCGACAGGGCGACGGCGGTGGGGTCGGCGAGCCAGGCGCCGGGGGTGTCGGTGCGTCCGGAGACGGTGAGGGCGCGCGGTCCTGCGGGGGTTTCGAGGGTGATCCGCTCGCCGGGGCGCGGCAGGGCGCCGGGGCCGCCGACGACCACGCCGTCGGCGCCGGGCGCCCGGCCGGCGGTGAGCGTGACCCCGGTGAACCGGGCCGCGCCGTAGCCCTGGGCGGTCAGCGTGGCGCCGTCGAGGCGTACGGGATAGCTGACGTCGCCGACGGCGGACGCGACGCCCGGCACGGCCGCGGTGCGCTCGACGAAGGAGCGGTCCAGGCGCGGGGTGCCGGGGACCTGGCTGCCGCTGTCGTAGCTCTCGTCTCCGCTGCCGACGGTGAGCCGGGCGAGCGGGTCGGGCGCCACGACGACGGGCGCGCCCGCGTACCGCTGCGCGGGCAGGGAGATCCGCAGACCGGTCTCCAGCATGATGCCGCAGGCGGACACGATCGCGGCGGTGAACAGCAGGGCGACGAAGGTGCCGGCGAAGGCGGAGGGGCGGAAGCGGACGGCGGCGCGGGCGAGGCCGTTGGGGGCGAACATCAGGCCGCCGCCGTCGCACGGCCGGGGCGCGGGCCGTCGGTGCGCGCGGTGCCCCGGGTGAGGGACGCCATGCGGGCGGCGATCGTGACGGCGTCGGCGCCGGCGAGGCTGGTGCTGATCGCGCCGTCGGCGAGGAAGAGGACCTGGTCCGCGTGGACGGCGGCGGCGGGGTCGTGGGTGACCATGACGACGGTGGCGCCGAGGTCGTCCACGGCGGAGCGCAGCAGGGCGAGCACTTCGCCCGCCGTGGTGGTGTCCAGGGCGCCCGTCGGCTCGTCGGCGAAGACCACGTCGGGCCGGGTGACCAGGGCGCGGGCGAGGGCGACGCGCTGCTGCTGGCCGCCGGAGAGCTCGGTGGGGCGACGGCGCGCCTTGTCGGCGAGGCCGACGCGGGCCAGGACGTCCGCGGCGCGGGCGCGGTCCGGGCGGCGCCCGGCGAGCCGCAGCGGCAGCAGCACGTTCTGCTCGACGGTGAGGGACGGCAGCAGGTTGAACGCCTGGAAGACGAAGCCGAGCCGGGTGCGGCGCAGCACGGTCAGCTTCTGCTCGTTCAGCCCGGTGATCTCGGTGCCGGCGAGGCGTACGGACCCCTCGGTGGGGCGGTCCAGTCCGGCGGCGCACTGGAGGAAGGTGGACTTGCCGGAGCCGGACGGGCCCATCACGGCGGTGAAGGTGCCGTGCGGCAGGGTCAGGTCGATGCCGCGCAGGGCGTGCACCGCGCTCGCGCCGCGTCCGTACCGGCGTCGTACGCCGCGGAGTTCCACCGCTGCGACGTCCTTCATCTTCTCCGCCACCCCATTCACGTCCGTGCAGGTCAACACTGTTGACGCTACGGATCGCGGGGGCGGGGTGACCATGGCGGCTGCTGGCGGATCGGGGGTGGGGAGAACCCCACCACGGGCCGGCGGCCCCCCGATCACATAGTTGCGGACATCAATCATTTGGTAAACTAATTACTGACGGTTCCTTGACGCCCTTTTGACTCAGCAAGACCCTTTTGACTCGTCCCCAGTCGTCCGCAGTCCTGCACGGGACGCCGCCCGGTCGACCCAACAGCCGAAGGATTGAGCCATCGGACACGCAGACACCCTCATAGCCATGGGCGGCGCCTTCCTGGCAGCCGCCTTTCTCGCCCGGGTCGGCGGACGCATAGGTCTGCCCACGATCCCCCTCTTCATCCTGGCCGGCATCCTGCTGGGGCCGCACACCCCCGGCTTCGTGCTCGTCTCGGACCCGCACGAGTTGGAGATGCTCTCCGCCCTCGGCCTGGTCCTGCTCCTGTTCTACCTGGGTCTCGAATTCCACCTCGACGACCTCAAAGCCGGTGGCCGCCGCATGGCCATCGCCGGCGGCGTCTACCTGCTGCTGAACGTCGGCGCCGGCCTCGGCTTCGGCTTCGCGCTCGGCTGGGGCACCTCCGAGGCGCTGGTGCTCGCCGGTGTGCTCGGCATCTCGTCGTCCGCGATCGTGACGAAGGTCCTCGTCGACCTCAACCGGATCGGCAACGCCGAGACCAAGCCGATCCTCGGCATCATCGTCGTCGAGGACATCTTCCTCGCGCTCTACCTGGCCGCCCTGCAGCCCATCCTCTCCGGCGCGGACAGCCTGGCAGCCGCGGTGATGGACGCCGGCAAGGCGTTCGGCTTCCTGCTGGCGCTGGCGCTGGTCGCCCGGTTCGGCACCAAGGTCATCGGCCGGCTCATCAACACCCGCGACGACGAGCTCCTCGTCATCTCCTTCCTCGGCGCCGCCGTCTTCCTCGCCGGCGTCTCCGAGTGGTTCGGAGTCGCCGACGCCATCGGCGCGTTCATGGTCGGCCTGATGCTCGGCTCCACCGCCTCCGGCGACCGGATCCGCAAGCTGGTCCACCCCCTGCGGGACGCCTTCGGCGCGATCTTCTTCTTCGCCTTCGGGCTCTCCATCGACCCGGGCGACCTGCCGACCGTCCTGTGGCCGGTGCTCGCCGCCGTCGCCGTGACCCTGGCGATGAACGTACTGGCCGGCCTCGCCGCCGCGCGGCTGTACGACTTCGGCTCCGAGCCCGCCGCGAACATCTCCACCACCCTGTTGGCGCGCGGCGAGTTCGCCCTGATCCTCGCGACGATGGCCGCGTCCGCCGGACTGGACGACCGGCTCTCCCCCTTCATCGCGGGATACGTGCTGATCCTGGCGGTCCTCGGTCCGCTGGCGGCCGGGCGCTCCCATCTGCTCGCCCGGGTGCTGCCGCAGAAACAGACGGTCGGCGCCGGCTGAGCCGGCTTCCCCAACAGCGCTTCGGGGCACGGCAGTTCCGACCACGGGACCGCCGCGCCCCGTCGTCGTCGCGCGCTGCCGCCCGCACCACCGTGCGCCCTGGCCATCCGGGTGAGGGGCCGGATTGGGGGCATCCGGGCGTGGACAACCTCCCCACTACACCGGGATAACCCGGTGCATCCACCCCAAACCAGGAGGTTCCACCATGCGTCGGATCGCTCTGCTCGCCGCCGCTGCCGCCCTAACCGCCGGTCTCGCCGCCGCGCCGTCCGCCGCCACGCCCGCGGCGCCCGCGGCGCCCACAGCCACCGAGCGTGCCGCGGCAGCCGTCACCCACTTCTCCGGGTCGAACTGCCCATCCAACAGTCTCTGCCTCTACCGGGACTACAACTTCACCGGTGGGGGCGTCGCCATCAAGGCCGGTGATTACGTCGGCTTCCTCGGCGACTACGGCTTCAACGACCAGATGTCGTCGTGGTCCAACGACACCGGCGTGACCTGTTGGTGGTGGACGCACGCCTACCGGGGCGGCGACTCCCACGTCATGTACAACCGCTACCGGGTCAACGTGCTCGCGAGCGAGAACGACACCGCGTCGTCCGTACAGTGCTGACGGCCCGGCGCTGAAGCAGGAGGGGCCGGCCGCCGTTGGCGCCGGCCCCGGGGCGTGCTCGGCACCGGGCGGGCGCTGCGAGACTGGCCGGATGACGATCCGACTCGCGAACGAGCACGACGTGTCCGGCCTCCTCGACCTCGCGGCCGAGGTCGAGCACTGGTTCGGCCCGATGGTCGAGGAGCCGGGGTTCCACGGGGCGCTCGCGGAGCACGTCCGCCGCGGCACGGCGCTCGTGTTCGAAGACCCCGCCTCCGAAGGGACGTTGCTGGGCGGTCTCCTCTTCGACCACGCCCACGCACCGCTGCACCACGTCGACTGGCTCGTGGTCGCGCAGCGGGCCCGGGGCCGGGGAGTCGGCCGGGCGCTGATGGCCGAAGCCGTCGACCGGTACGTGCGCGGCCCCGGCACCATCGAGGTGGTCACCTTCGGCGCGGACCACCCCGGCGCCGTCACCAGCGGGGCACGGACCTTCTACGAAGGACTCGGCTTCGCCCCCGGCGAGCCCACCGAACCCGGCCCCGAGGGCGGCTCCCGCCAGATATACCGCCGTACGGTCCCGGCGCCGGCGCTCCGCCGCGCCTGATGCGTCACCCTGCCCTGAGCTGCCGCAGCGTCCACCCCGCGCCGTCCGCGTCCAGCGGCTTCGTCGACTGCTTGAAGAGGTGTTCGGCCCGTTCGTAACTCAGCCGGGCGCGGCCCGAGTCGGGGCAGACGTCGGCGGCCGACGCACGGCGGCGGGCCGGGCCCGGGCGGCGGTCGGTGAGGAAGAGGGGCCCGCCCCGGCGGCCCGCGATCAGCTCCGGCAGCAGTCGGGCGGTGCCCGCGCGCCAGGTGATCCAGCGCTCCCCCGCCCGGACCCTGCGGTCCTCCAGGGCCGCCGCGTCCAGGTCCGTCACGTTCAGCGCGAGCACGGCCGTCACCGGTGCGCCCGACTCGTGGAGCAGCCGCCACAGGGCGCGTTCCCGCAGCGGTACGTCGTCCCGGGCGAAGAGGGCGTCGAGGTCCGCCGGGGCGAGCGGGCGGGTGGGCGCCGACGCCCCGGCCCTCCGCTCGGGGCCCGCGGCCACCGACGCGTCGAGCCCGGCCCAGGAGGCGAAGGAGCGGAACGCCGAGCGGTGGCGGTTCCAGGTGGCGGGCGCGGCCCGCGACCACGCCGTGGTGAACACCCGGTCGACGGTCTGCGCGGTGAGCGCCGACAGCGGGAAGGCGTCCCCGAGGGAGCGGCGCAGCCGCCCCAACGTCTGGCCGTACGAGCGGACGCTGGCGGCGTCCAGGTCGTCGCGGGCGAGGAATTCGGCCGCGGCGGCGCCGAGCGCGACCCCGTCCGGGCGCTGCGCCGACGGCTCGGTGTGCGCGGACGCGAGGGCTGCGGCGTCCGCCCTGCGGCGCAGGAACGCCCGCTCGGCCGCGTTCGCCGTCAGCCCGGCGGCCCGTTCGAAGTCCCTACGGGCCTCTTCGTACCGGCCGATCCGGACGAGCAGGTCGCCGCGGACGCCGGGCAGCAGGTGGTAGTCGCGCAGGGCGGGGTCGGCGTCGAGGTCGGCCACGAGGGCGAGGCCGGCCTCCGGGCCGAGCGCGTGGCCGACGGCCACGGCCCGGTTGAGCCGTACGACCGGGGTGGGCACCAGCCGCTCCAGCGCCTCGTACAGCCCCGCGATGCCCGCCCAGTCGGTGTCGGCCGCGGAGGGCGCCTGGGCATGGGTGATCGCGATGGCGGCCTGGAGGACGTACGGTCCCGGCGGCGCGCCGCCCGCGGCCCGGGCGGCGTCGCGGGCGCGCAGCATGGCGGCGACGCCGCGGCGGATCAGCAGGCGGTCCCAACGTCCGCGGTTCTGCTCGTGGAGCGGGACCGGCTCTCCGGCGGGGCCCGTGCGGGCGGCCGAGCGGGACTCCTGGATCTCCATCAGGGCGACCAGGCCGTGGACTTCGGGCTCGGCGGGGGCCAGTCGGGCGAGCAGCCGGCCGAGCCGGAGCGCTTCGAGGGTGAGGCCGGGGCGCATCAGGTCGTCGCCGCTGGTGGCCGAGTACCCCTCGTTGAAGATCAGGTACACGACCTCCAGGACTGCGGACAGCCGGTCGGCGAGGGCTGCGGCGTCGGGCAGTTCGAAGGGGACGCGCTCGCCGGCGAGGGTGCGCTTGGCGTCGGCGATGCGGCGGGCGATCGTCGTCTCGGTGGTGAGGAAGGCGCGGGCGATCTCGGCGGCCGTCAGCCCGCCGAGCAGGCGCAGGGTGAGGGCGGCGCGGGCGTCGGTGGACAGGACGGGGTGGCAGGAGACGAACATCAGCCGCAGGACGTCGTCTTGGCCGTCGCCGTCGCCGTCGCCGTCGGCGTCGGCTTGCTGCCGGGCCTCCTCGCGGGCCTCGTGCGCCAGCACGTCCGCGGCCCGCTCCCGGGTCCGCGCGCGCCGGATCTCGTCGACCGCGCGCCGCTTGGCGACGGCAGTCAGCCAGGCGCCCGGGTTCTCCGGGACGCCCGACTGCGGCCACTGTTCCAGGGCTGACACGAGTGCGTCCTGGGCCAACTCCTCGGCGAGGCCGACGTCGCGGACCAGTCGCGTGAGCCCGGCGACGATCCGGGCGGACTCCTGCTTCCAGACTGCGTCGACGGTGCGGCGGACGTCGAGCACGGTGCGTGTCCTTGTGGGCTCGGGGGTGGTTGGGGTGCGCCCGTGCCCTGCGGCCGGGCGCGCTGACGGCTTCCCGCCACGGGGTGCTGCGCTTGCGTGCCGCCCGCGCCCCGTCCGTGGCTTGTCGCGCAGTTCCTCGCGCCCCTGACATTCCCGCCGTAGCCCTGCGGGCAGGTTTGGTCTCTGCGGGTGCGTCGTGGTTGTTCGCGCAGTTCCCCGCGCCCCTGTTTCGCTGCCCCCGTCACTTGTCTGCAGGCCGAGGGCAGAGGTTTTAGGGGCGCGGGGAACTGCGCAGACCCTACACCCTTACAACTCGAAAAGCACCAGGTCAGACGCAGAAAAGCCCCGTCCGGCGCGTGGCCGAACGGGGCGTTCTGTTGCAGGGTCAGACGCAGAACGACGACTTCACCGCGGACACGATGCGCCCCGCCTGGTCGTCGTTGAGGCTCGGCACCGTTCCACCCTCGAACCGTTGCTTCGCATTGCTTTGAACCGTCGCTGCGTCCTTGCCTTCCTTGACGTCCAGACACACGGAGCGGGCTCTACTGACCGCGCGCTCCTCCTTGGTAGCCAAGCCTGCGTCTACGGCTGCCAGAGCCTGTATGAGGGCTGCACGCTGCTGCGCGTCCGGTGTTGGTACGCCGCTTCCTGCGACGGGCGCTGACGGCTCCGCAGCGGACTTGCCTGGCTCTGATGACGCTACGGCGGACGACTTGGCTGTGGGCTTGTCGTCAGTCTTCTTGTCGTCGTCCTCGAACAGTGACAAGACGGCTCCGAGCGCCAGCACCGCGCCCCCCACGACGAACCATGTCTTCCGCTCCACGTGCGTCCCCTCCCTGATCACTTAACTGCACGTGCTCATTACACACTGATCACGTCGACTGCACCGCAGATACACGAGAGCCCCATCCGGCACGTGGTCGAACGGGGCGTCGTGTCTGCGGGGTGGTCAGTCGTCGTACGCCTCGCCAGAGAGAATGTCGCGTGCCATCTCGGCGACCACATCCCGCCTGCTCTGGTTCCCCGTGGTGGGGCTGGGGTAGTCGTCGGGAAGCTCGTCCTCGACCCGTTGCACGATGTCGTCAATCTTGAACGTGATCCCGGTATCAACGGCCAAGTGGGCAACGGCTTCTACGGCTGCTTCAGTACGGCGGAGGAGGTCAACGGCGAGCGCGCCGTAGTCGATGGTGGTCATGCGCAGCACGGTAGCCAGATGGGCGCCCGGTCGACGTGGGAACGCAGAAAGCCCCGTCCGGCACGTGGCCGAACGGGGCTGGCACTGCCTACCTGGTGCGCTACCTGATCACGTCGTCTGGGCTCGGTCCGGCGCCATACTGCGTTGCGTCCTCGGGGCATGCGTACTGGAGCGCCGGTGCTCCGCTCGCACGCTCTATGAAGCCAACGACGACAGGTGCGGAGGTTTCGCGTTCGCAGTGGACGCACCACGCGGTGAACGGCTCGGCGGTCTCCGTGCGCAGCCAGTCGCGGGTCATGCGACCACCGCCGTGATGCCCTCGGGCACGTAGGCGTAATCGATGCCCGCGAGGGCCAGAGCGACCGCTATACGGCGCTGCGCCTGCTGTTGCCTCTCGATCCACGGGCCCATGTACGGGGGGATGCGGAACGTTCGGGGTGGGGCCGGCATGGTCCGGGCGAGGACGTGCACGGGGATAGGCGTGCGGGGCGCGCAGATGACGACCGGGGCGGGGCGAGTCGTCGTGGAGGGGGCGCGGTGACGACCCCGGGCGGGGACGAGTAGGCGCAGCAGCCACGTAAGGACGTGGACGATAGGGTCTCGCATGTCGCTTCAGCTCCTCAGAAAGCTGATCGGCGGAGCCCCGATAGACCGGTCCTACGCGGTCTGTCGGGGCGCTTTCAGTTGAGAACCTAGGCAACCTGTCCACCCCTGTCCACCCCGATGGGTGGACGTGGATGGAAGTGCGCCACGGTGGCCCCCTCGGTAGCGTCAAGGTGTGGAGTTCGACCCAACGCGCCCGAAGTGGCAGCAGATCGCGGAAGAGATCACGCGACGGATCAAGAGCGGGCAGTACCCGGAGCGCTTCCAGCTCTCAGAGGTGAGGCTTGCGGCTGAGTTCGGCGTGAACCGAGACACAATTCGTAAGGCCACAGCAGCGTTGAGGGATGCTGGGCTGATCTTGACGGTGCCGAACCTTGGGACCTTCGTTCGGTCTACCGAGGACGACCAGGGCGACGCGTAGCCGGCTGCACACTAGGCAGTTGGAGCCCCGCCCATGCGCCACGGGGGCAGCACACGGACGGGGCCTTGGTGGCACTCTCACCGCTCCGTGGAGCGGCACCCCGCGTACGGGGGCGGATCGGGGCGAGAGCCTGAGCCCGTCGGCTCAGATCGGGCACGTCTACCCGTGCTCGGGGCTGGTCCGATCGGGAGTGCCACGGTCCGGCACGGTGAGCTTTCGAACGGTCATGCCGTTCGCCGTGCCGGGGCTTTCATGCCCCCATGGTCGCCTTCCACCGGCCACGGGACAGATGAACGACACCATCCGGTGTGATGCGTGCCTGAGCGCCGTACAGGGGTAACCCGCCCTCGGCATTGAGCCGATTCCGGATGCGCTCCAGTTCGGACCAGAGACGTTGCGGCCCGTTCTGGTGGACTTCCGGCGGGGCGGTCCACTCGGCTGAAGCGCGGGCCCATGAACCGTCCGGGTGGACGAGATAGGCGGTGCGCGTCCGTCCGCTGGTCTCATACCCGGTTTCCACACCGGGCGTGGTGACTTCCAGCATGGAGCGCACTTCCCACGCTGCGGACACGTCCACCACGGGATATCGCCCCGTGCTGATCTCGTCCCCGTCCGCTTCCCGAGCGAGGGCGAACACCTCGGCAAGCTCGGACGGGTAGTCGTCGCCGGACCGGGTGAGCATGAACCCGGCCATGTCCCGCTCAACCACGCCGACCACGTCCCCGTTGGCGCGCTTCCACCCGGTGAGGATCAGGGACGTGCGGCCGAGGGTTGTTGCGAGCCGTCCGCCCTCGCGGAGCGCGCCGAGCACGGGTCGAAGTCCCGGACCGGGTGGCAATCCCACGGTGGCAACGATCCGGTCATACGTCCCCGGAATCTCGACTGTGGCATCCAGCGCAAGGAACCGGGGCCGGAACCCCATCGGGGCCAGACGTTCGGCTGCCGCACTGGTCAGATACGGGTCCACGTCCACGCTGGTCACGTGGTCGCTGCCGAGCCGGCACGCGGCGTACGCAGTGAGCCCGCCTGCCCCGGTCCCGAGGTCAAGCAGACTGAGCCCGGCCCCGAGCCGTCCATGGCGCAGCATCCGAACGACCAAACTTGGCAGCGTTGCCGAGGACGTAGGCAACCCCTCGGCCTGGTCGCCCGGCTCGGCGTGGTCTGCGTGCAGCGCTCCGACTCGGGTAATCAGCGACCGATCCGAGTAGGCCGCATCCATCCACGCGGTGAGGTCCGACGCACCGTCGCGCAGAGTCCATCCGCCCGCGGGTTCCCTTTCCCACCAACGTGGGACCAACTCGTGCCGGGGCACTCTTGCGACCGGCGCGAGCCACCGCGAGTCAGGGTCGGTCACCTTGTCGGCGAGTGCTTCCGCTCTTGCTTCCCAATCCATGGCGGCCCTTTCAGTAAGCGGGATCACAAGCTTCCGTGTTGGCAGGGTCGCAGTCGCCCGAGTCGTCGGGCGGGCACGCACCAACGCGGGGGGGCGGGATGCTCGCGCTGAGGGATGACCACTCCTTCCCGTTGAACAGCTCGGCGAGCCTGGTTTCCCGGACGTTGCCACACGGGAAGTTCCGGGCGAGCACGCAGCCGGCGAGATCCCCGTTCGGGAGTACGGCAGCACGTCCACGGGTGCACCGGCCGCACATTTCATCCAGCGTCGGAGACTGCCCGGGGAGCATCGCACGGCCAACGGCGCGTACCCGGTCGGTGTTGATGTGCGTTACGCCGATGCGGTTCAGCTCGGCACGCGCTTCCGTGACGCGCTGCCCGTCGAGCACGTCCACGATGCCGACGTATAGCGGGATTCCGCGGCGTAACGCCTCCTCGATGTTGCCGCGGGTGCGGAGGTACGACCCGGGCTTGCCCGTGATCTCGTCGTGTTCGGCGGGGGTATCGCTGTAGTAGCTGGTTGCGAGAGTCACCCCGTCCCGCTCGAACGTCTCCCACCAGGACCATGCGACGTTGAACAGGTTCGAATACACCTGAACGCCGAGCCCGAGCGAGAGCGCGTGATCGGTGAAGCTGCGCCACTGCGGGTGAACGGTCGGCTCGCCCCCAATGAGCTGAACACGCGGGATGCCGAGTGCGGCAGCGTCAGTGATCACCTGTCGCCAGTCGGCGGGGGTCATCGTGCCGTGCGTCGCCTGCGGGCTCGACGCGGACAGGCAGTGAGAGCACGTGAGTTGGCACTTGCCGGTGATCTCCAGTTCAAGGGTCTGGATACCGGCAACCGGGAAGTGGGTGGGTGGGTCTACGAGCGTGGTCATGCGTCGGTCCTTTCCGCGTGCTGTTGAGGAGTAGGGCTAGTCCCTGCGGTGTTCGTCAGCCAGCTTGTTCGCCGCGATCGTGGCGGAGTTTTTCGCTACCGCCCGGATTTCCGGGGGCAGAGTGGTGTCACGTGCTGCTGCGGCGGCTGCTCCCATGGCTGCGATCGTGTTTACCGCCTCGTCGCGCGGTTCCTCGGACATCACATGCTCCTACTCGGTTGGTGTTGAGCCCTTTGGCTGTCGTCCATCTCCGCCGTTCGGAGTGACAGCAGACCGAGGGACGGATTTAGGCGGGGCCGCAGAGGCGAGACGGACCCGGTTCGCTTCGACGTAGCCGCGTCGAGCAATGCCCCAACCGTCAAGCCGCGCAGCGAGCCAGCCCCAGGACACTCCGTACTCGCTGGCAAGCCTGGTGAGTACGGCTCCCATCAAGTACCGCTCCACGATGCGTTCTTGATCGGCTAGGGCCCTCTTCATGGCTGGGGTGAGGCTGGATCGACGCGGCTGCGGAGACTTCCGAACGTCCGTTCCGCGCGGTTCCTGCCGTGCCTGCGGTACCTGCTTTCGTCGGCCCGGATGCGCCCGGTTTTCGTGGAGCGCACGGAGTTCCCGAGCGCGGTAGACACCCGTGATGTCTGCGGCCTGTGCCCGTTCGTTCATCAGCCCACGGAGCAGAAAGCACCAGTCGCACCGGTCGGGGGCGGGCGGGCCGGGTTGCTCTGCGGTGAGCTGATCAATGGTGAACATGGCCTCTCCAAGGGGGTGCGGCTCCGGCCGTCCTGCGGGGGACGGGGACGACCGAAGCCGGGGGCGGGGCACCTTAACCCCGCCCCTTGCCCGCGTTCGCGCGTCTCCTTCACAGCGCTTGATAGCGAGCGCTGTCGCGCGAAGCGGGTGTGTGGTCCGCCCTCGGCTGGAACATCCCGCGGCGCAATACGGGGCCGTTGCCGAGGGCGGCGTTTACGAAGTCGAGTTACCCGGTGAGGGGGTCCGGAGCGTTCCAGCCGATCAGGATCCCAACCGGACGTAGCACGTTGATAGCTTGCGCTGCGTCGGAGACCACCTGTGCGGGGTCGTCTCCGTCGGCGACACGGCGCAGCGCTTCCACGCGCCATGCTTCGGGCAGCCGCGCAAGGCGGGACACCAGCTCGGGGGACGCGCCAGCTCGGTTGTCGAACGGGGGCGCCGCGGGGGGTTCCGTGCCTCGCTCGGCTTTCGCAGCAGCGAGGGCAAGAGCCGTTGTGAGGGTGGGCCGCTCGGGTTCGGGCTCGGGTGCCCGCCCGGGAAGCGTCAGCACCGGTTCCGGTGCCGCGCACTGCCGCAGGACACACGCTTGCCACGGTTCGGGCAGCCCCTCGAACGCGCGCCAAAGAAATACGGCGCTCCGCCCCCTGACCGTGCGCGCGGGGCTGGTCTCGGGCCACCGCTCGGCCTGTGTCGGCTCGCACTTGAAGGCGAAGTACGCAGCTTCCGCGGCGAACCGGTGGAGCACTTTTCCGTACTCGGAAGAGTTCCCACCCGTCCACCTGTGGTGGATGCGACGACTGTCCGCCATGGTCCAGTGCGCGGCGGCCTGGTCGTGCGCCGTGAACTGATCCCACAGACCGTGAACCGCTACGGCATCGAGTACCAGGGGGCCGACTCGGCGCGCGATCATCGCCACATCGGGCCACGGGTACGACTCCCACACGGCCAACGTGTCCAGGGAGTTCCGAAGATCGGTCAGAAGGGAAGCAGGGTGAGGCTCGGGCATAGCGGGTCCAAGGTGAGTGCGTGTGGTGGACAAACGGAGAACACACGCGTCACGGACTCGCGCGGGACATGCCGGCCGTGCTCGACTCGGGACGGTGGTCCGCGTGGAACGTCCCGCCCAACACGGGCCATATCGCAAAGGTGTAACTACACCCGTCGTCGGTCACCGTGCGCATGACGGGATACCCGGAGGCGAGGGCCGATAAGGCGTCCGCTTGAGCTTTCTCGTCCGCACACCATCGCCGTAGGTCGGTGGGCGCGTCGTTGCCCGGCTCGGGCAACTGGAACAGTGCGCCCGGGGTGGCCCGGAACCACGGGGCAGCCGGGTCCGGGTCCATGCCATCGGCGAGGCTGCGCGCTCGATCTCGTAACCAGCGCAGCGCAAGGCGGGGTGAGGGGGCCGAGGTCGATCCGAGTTTGACGCAGACCAGCTTGCCATTTGCGGGCCCCTCGGCGGTCACCTCGGCCAGGTACGGCCCGTTCATCGGCGGTACGCCCGACGAGTGATCTCGTCAGCCCGAGTACGGGCCCGGAGCTGCGCGACGGTATCGGCGGGCTCGGTGTGTTCAGGGAGGACGGACCAGTTCTCTCCCCCGCCCGAGGGGCGGAGCGTCCAACGGTCGTTGGAGACTCCCCGGAACTCGCCCACCAGGTCCCGCGCCGTGTCGTGCAGCAGCGTGCCGAGCACGGGCGGGTTGGCAGGCGGGGGCGCCGGCGAGGTGAGCAGTCCGGCCGATGCGTCATGCAGAGTGCGGCGACGTGTCCGGTCCGCTTCGGTTCGTTGTGTCATGGCTGCCTCCGGGGGGTGTGAGGCCAGACACAGGAACCGTAGATAGGGGCACTCCACCGGACCACGGGCGCTGTTGCGCCGATCACACTCCGTGCCGCTATCGAACTAGTACGTAGCGTGAGACTTAGCCGGAGATTCCGAGGTGGGCAGCCATGTCCCGCATCTCAACCGTGAGAGTTCGCTTGCGGGTCCGAAGGATGTCGCTCATGGTCCGGCGCGCCATGGGCTGGTGCTTGATCCACTCAGGTTGGGCTGTCTTGACGGCTGTAAGCACCTCCATCCCGGCTTGATGCGCCCCAAGCAGTACATGAGCGTGCGCTACGTCTAGACGATGTCTGCCCCAGTTGACAGCGGTGGTATTCCCCGACCGCTTACGGGCATCGCGGCGGAGAACCCCGCGCTCCGACAACCGGAGCACTGCGCGCGCCTCTGCGCGTCCGTCCCCCCTAATCAAGTAATCCTCTACGGACTTGACAGACGCGGTGACCGGACCGAACCCGCCCCATGTCATCGGGAAGGCGGCCCCCTCTACTGAGAGCCCCGCCGCCGCACGCGCAACCATCCGGCGAGCCGCTTTAGCCTCCTGCGGACGGTTGTCCCGCACTGCGGCTGCTGCCGCTCGCATCCAGAGCTCACCCCACATACCGACCCGAGCAGGGTCGGTGTCTGAGATTCGGGGTTCCATCTCTTCCGCTGCGCGCACGGCGAGGTTGTAGCAGTCGGTAAAACGATCTTGACGCAGGAGCAGCCAGCCCAGCCCGATAACGCCGACTGCTGCGGCCCTTCGGTCTTCCGCTGACTGTGCTGTACGAATTGCCTTGGTCAGAGCAGCGTAAGCAAGGTCGTACTGCCTTACTTGAGTCAAGAACTTGCCGCTTACCAGAAGAGTCAAGGCACGCACCCGCTCTGCCGCTTGCCGCGCTCCGTCGTCCTCGGCGAGAGCTACCGTCGCTTCCGCGTCGCGTAGAAGTTGCGGTAGGGCCCGAGCCACCGCACCAAAGTCGTCGGCCGCGTAGAGCTCGTGAGTGGCAAGCACACTCCTGCGCAGTTCAGCCAAGCCCCCGGGTGTGTGAACCGGGATCATGGCCACTCCGTCGACACCCACCGGAGGCATGAGCGCCGCGCGAATCGGCATCAGACTGCGCTTGGTGGCGTCGTCGCCCACCACGGGGTCAGGTGCGTCTGCCGCGAACAGCTTGGACGTGGTGACACCAAGCCCCCGCGCGATGGCGTGCAGGGTCTCGGTGCGCACCGTGCGTCCCCGTTCGGCCTTCTGCACCGTGCTGACGGACAGTAGGGATGCCTCTGCTAGGTCTTCCTGGGACTGCCCTGCGATGCGCCTAAGACGCTTGATGTTGTCGCCTACTTCTCGGGACATCGACTCCACCTCTCTCGGGGGCCCGCGGTACGTCGCGCCCAACCTACGGCCCTGCCAGAGGATGTACCCGGGTTCAGGCGAGCGGCACCCTGCCCGCGGCGATCAGCCAGCGAGGGCGAGGCACATCAAGGCTCGCTCCCAAGGCCCCGGGGCCGGCGCCGCAGGGGTCCGGTCGACCAGGTAGACCGCCCATCGCAGGGGGCCGGAGTACCGCTCGACGTAAAGCCCGTACCGGTCGGCGAGGCCGCTCGCGCGGAGCACTGCGGCGAGCTGGTGCATGACGTCGTTCGCTGCGTGCTCGGTCCCGCGGGCGACGACGAACCGACGCTCGTACTTGACCACCGTCCTCATGCGACCAGCCCCATGCGTCTTGGTACGTGCTGCCCGTAGGTACATGCGGTCAGGGGGTCGTCGAGCGGCGCCCAGAGGCCGCAGGTGTGACGGCTCCATTCGACGGAGCCGACCAATGAGCGGTTCGCGTGGTCACGTGACACCAGGCGGAAGCGAGTCACCGTTGGCACGGTGAGTAGGTGGCTCACGGCGTTCCCTAGAGTCACCAGGGCGCGCGTTAGGTCTGTGCAGGAACGGATTTGGTCCTCCCCCAGGACGGTCGGTAGCGAGGAGCACGCTCCCCACGTGCCGTTGCTACCGGGAATCTCGACTGTCGTCTGTGCGGTGTACTCCTGACTGTGCGTGACCATTTCCTCACCGTAGTACGTGCGTTCGATTAAAGGAAGGATCCGTTCCGGACAACTGGACGGTAAAGCCATCTCCATTTAGCGCCCTCCTGACCTGCAACGGAACCGGTATGCGCCACGATTGGCTGATAGTTGCCGTTCCGCGAAACCTCACTGAAGGGCGCCTAAGTCGCCACGCATCGTCACTTCGCAGCAAACGTCGAGCAACTGAATGCAAAGAGCTGCGAGTGCCCAACCGCCCGAGCAGTAGCGCGAGTTGGAGTCAGATGCACCAGGCATATTCGCGAGTGCAGCGACAGGCCAACGGCGCCCCCGGCGCCCCTGGTCTGTACCTACCTAGTGGTACGCAGACGTGCGCGTTAGGTGCCGATGGATGGCTATCTGGCGCAATCGTCACCATGCGCGGGCACCAGCTCGGTACAGCTCGGCGAACCGCCTTTGCCCCTTGGTTCGAGCCTGCTGAACCTGGTACGGGGTTACGTCCATGTCCGCGGCCAACTCGGCATCGTCCTCGCCTGCTCGGTACAGCGGAACGGGCGTGATGCCGTGGGCAGCCTTGACGACGTGCCGTTGCCGGTCGGACAGATGCCCCAACGCGCGGTGCACCTGGTCGCCGATGACGCGTCGGCGGTGCGCGGCGATATCGCGGGAGTCGACCAAGTCTGAGGGGCCTTCCATTTCCTTAGCGATCACGTCCCCCAACGTGATGTGTTTGCCGGTTATGGCGACGTTGAAGGGGCGATCCAGCGAGTCCAACCCCATCCACGAAAGGCGTGCGGCGCGGGCAAGTTCGGGGGTCAGTTTCTCGTCTCCCCGATCCTCGGACGCTGCGATCCGTTCTGCTTCGTAGGGGTCACCACCCGCGAGGCTTATTGCGGCCTCAAAGCGCTTGGCCGTGAACACACTTACCCCGGGACGAGTTACTTCCCGTCGCGTGTCTTCCATGGCTCGCTTAATACTCCGATCGGCATGCGCGACAAAGTGGGCAGGGTCGTCTCCGGCGAAAGCGCTGATTGCTTCCCAAACGGCTATGCGGCCCACCTGCGCGAGGTCTTCCATAAGGTCGGAATCCGTGTATCCACCCGTCGTGGCGAACCTGCGAGCTCGGCCGATCACCAGGTCTTCTGTTTCCCGAATGACCGCGGAGACCGCGTCAAGTTCGTTGTTTTTGGCGTTGGCAATTTGGGTGTGCGTGAGCGTCGTCAAGGGGCACCGTTCCGGGTGTGGGTGGTTGGCCCCTGATAGGGACCGAGGGATTCCCGGAACGGCGCGAGAGGGCGGGCAAAGGCACCTCTGGCGCTTCAACAATGCGCATGCAAAAGGGCATGAAAATGCCCCGTCCCAGGGGTGCAGGGACGGGGCTTGCGCATTGCCTTATCGCTGCGTGGCAGCAAATCTAGGAACGCGAATGCGGAGCAACAATGCGGACGAAGCGGGTAAAAGTATGGATATAGGTATGAGTTGTTAGTATTGAGGCGCTAGATGCAACCTTTGGCGACTCACGGCGAATTCGTTACCGAAATTGACTACTGTCCGGATTCAATATGTGAAGAGATCATGAAACTCGTGATGTTCCTGTTATGAAGTGATGTGCAACCAAGCGGCATGCCATTAGTCCAAGTTCCGCTTGACCAAACGTCTTTACTCTGCTGCGCCGTAGAGGCTTCCCCAAGACCGTCCTCCGACCTCTGCGTCTGCCGTGATCGGTACCCCGTAGAGGTTCATCGTCATGCAGCGTTCAAACTCGCGGGCTATCTCCTCAGAGTCTTCCCGCGGAGCTGACGCGAGGATTTCGTCATGAATGGGGAGTCGCATGTATTCGAGCATCCCGGATTCCTCGGCAGTAATGAGGGCTTGCCCCAACAGGTCCCGCGCCGCGCTTTGACAGGCGTAATTAACGACGGAATACGATCGATCCCGGTCCAGCGGAAGCCTGCGACCGGTAGCGGAGATAAAAACCATGCCGTTTTGGAAAGCCTGCCTCTGCCACCGCGAGGACGCGCGCCGAATCTCTGGATAAAGATGGTCGTACGCCTTCAGAGTTCGCTGCACGTCCTCGATGGGGGCGCCAGTTTGGCGGGCAATAGTGATAGCTCCGCCACCGTAGATTTTCCCGAGGCCGGTCCCTTTGGCAAGCTTCCGATGCCCCGGAGTAAAGTCCTTTCCGAAAAGAAGTTCGGCGGTGAAGCTGTGCAAGTCCTCGCCTGCTGAAAGAGCTTCAATCATCCGGCGGACCTTAGCGAGGGCCGCGAGGACCCGCATTTCAACAGCCTGGAAGTCGGTCGAGATCACGACGTGCCCGGGCTCGGCGATGATCGCGCGCCGAATGACGTGGTCCGAGGACGGTAGCTGATGCAGTCCCGCCGTGACACTCATCCTGCCCGTGCGTGCGGCGAGCGGCGATATCGTCGGGTGAATGCGACTGTCGGCATCAGCATTCGACAGAAAGGCCGCGGCATAGGTCGTGCCCCACTTCCCCGCGCGCTTGGCCCGTAGTACCGCGTCGGCGAGGACGTTGGGGTCCCGGGCCCCGATGCGCTGCCAATCCCGGTCAAGGTCCGCCATCGGCAACAGGACAGCTTTGTCTACCTTGAACGCCCCGGAGTCGGTCCGCTCCGTCAGCCGCTCGCCCATACCCGCGAGCGCTTCCGCCACCTGCGCGGGGCTGCCGACGGATGCGACTCCGTACCGAGCTGCCACCGCCCCGTACCGCTCGGCGTCCTCGGCGAGCCGGCCCGCGAGGGGAACGGCATAGTCCTGGTCGACCAGCAACCCGCGGCGCTGCATCGTGGCGCAGATGCGCGCGAGGGTGTGTTCGTACGGGACCAGGGCGGGACGCACGTCGAGCCGGACCAGCTCGGCGCGGAGCGCGGGGGCGAGTCGAGCCGTCAGCAGCACGTCCAGCCCTGCGTACAGCAAATAGGTTTTGTGCGTAAGGGGTATTAGGGCCCATCCGGTTTCTTTCGTGAAACCCAACGCGTTGAAAACCTTTGTAAGGCCGTTCTGAGTGTCGGGGGCCGCGGGGTCCACCCACTTCGCCGAAAGGGGCTTGAGTCCCGTTCCTATCCCGCCCCCTGCGGGTGCACGGGGGTCAATCAGCGTGGCGAGGATCCGGGTATCTGTCGTGATGGGTGCGAGGGTTTCCATTGGAATACCCGCGTGCCGATCCAATACGAGCCAATCGAATGCGGCATTGTGGATCAGGATTTCCCGGCATCGGCGGAGCGCTTCCCGTGCATATTCCGCATGGTGTCCGCCCCGCTCGTACAGCAGGACCCAAGCGTCATTGGCGTCGCCGAATTGGACCGTGCGGAGCCTGTACCCGGGGCTGTATATCTGGAGACCGGTGGTCTCTGTATCGACTGCTATTGGTCCACGGGCGTTCGCTCTTTCGAACCATTCCCGGAATGCGTCTAGGTCTGCGTCAGTCTCCGGAGCATGGACCCGGACAGGGTCGCCGGCTAGAACGTACTGCAACTCGATCATGCGTCCCCCTGAAAGCAAAAATAGGGGGGCCGCCCACCTGTGATAGGTGAACGGCCCCCGCGGGTGCTGCTACTGGCCGAAGATCCCCGGTCCGGTCTCGTCGGGGCTTTCTGCGGCGAGGCGGATACCGCCGATGGAGATCCCCCGCTTGGTCCGCTTTTTCACGGCTCCGCGCTCCTCCATAGCGGCATAGAAAGCCTGCCGGGTCCAGCGCTCTCGACCGGGAAGGTTCTCCGCCTCGCACCAGTCAAGATAGGAGTTGAAGACCTCATTTCCGCTCATAGATTCGGCGTCATCCGCGAATTCGAGAACCCCCGGCAGGAATCCCGCGAGCGGGTCCGACGTTGCGCGGTACTCGGTGCTAGCAACCGTGATGACCTGGGGGTCTTGCAGTCCGGTCCGGTACCAGTCGACCGCCCCGCGTACTGCCCACGCTGCGATTCCCTCGGACTCGGCGAGCAGCTTCCTATCTAGGTCGGGGTCCCGTTCATGAGGAGCGAACCACCTTTTGAACGGGACCAGTTTGACTCTGCGCCAAAGGCCTTCATCCTGTGACTTGAATTTCGGCTTATGGTTGGTCGCCAGCAACAGCAGGAACGACGGGCGGAACTCGAAATACTCGCGGTGAAGGAACCTCGCCGAGATCATGTCTTTGCCGGTGATCCGCTTAAGGATGGATTCCGACATTGCCTTGCCCGATTCCCCCTCGGACGCCATGACCAAGCGCGCTCCCCTCAGTGCCGCAATGTCATTCGGGATGCTACTACTCTTGCTTTCTTCAAATGTGGCAAAAGGCGTCGTCCTGGCAATTGCCCGGAACACGGCGGACACGGTCTCGATGAGCACGCTCTTACCGTTGGCTCCCTTGCCCCAAAGGACAGAGAACACCTGCTCCGAGACATGTCCGGTAATCCCGTACCCAATGAGTCGCTGAATGTACGCGGGCATCTCTGGCATTCCCGCGAAGATCTCCGCGAGGAACGATTCCCATCGGGGGCAGGCAGCATCGGGCCGATAGTCGATACCGAGCCCGTACGTCAGTAGGTCACCCTGGTCATGCGGCCGGAGCCTGCCCGTGCGTAGGTCGACGGTCCCATTGCGGAAGGTCAACAGGTCGGGGCGCGCGTCAAAGTCCGTCGCTGAAATGCTGACGCTAGGAATGGACCTGAGTTCAGTCATCAAAGCGTCAATGCGCGTCGTCATCGTGAAACCCCGGGCCGGCTGTGTCTGCCCCGCGAGAACCAGCGCGGCCCCCATGCGGTGGATTTCCTGCCGGACCCGCGTATCACTGCGGACCCATATTCGCCCGTCCCACGTATAGAAACCGAGCCCCGTTGCATAGCGAATGCGACCCGCGCACCACGCAACCAACGCGTGCGCGTTCATCGCGTCTGACTCTCCGAGGGTGCCGACCAGCCGGGACAGGATGTCCGCGGCTTCCTGCCCCTGGTCCCGGGTCACCAGGTTGGCTCCGGTCCGGCCGGCAAGCTCGGCCGTACGCGCCGCGTCGTCCAGCTCGGCGGAGTCCCGGACCGGTCGAGCCGACTTCACCGCGCGGTGCAGCTCGGCCGCGAACGCTGCGGGGTTCGCCTCGCGCCACTCGGTTATGTCTCCGTGCTGCGGGGGCACATCGAGCACCAGGGCCGGAACGCCATGCTTGGCGAGTCCAGCCGCGAGCCGTGCCGTGAACCCGTTGCCCGCAGGATCGTTGTCGCCGGCGAGTACGACCAGTTGACCGCGTAGCCCCTCGGCCAACTCGGCTATCAGGGCGGGAGAGTTGGCGAGGCTCGCGCCCCGCACGAACACCACGTCGTACCCGCACGCGACGACAGACAGAGCATCGGACGGGCCCTCGGTCACCAGGACCGTGCCGTACCCGCCACCGCCCCGCAGCACTCCGAAGGTGGTCCAGCGGTGACCACGGGGGTTGATCAGCGAGAGCCACCGTGCGGGACAGTCCCCGCTGATGTCCCGCCCCTGTAGTCCGCGGGCAACCCCGTCGAACCCGTACAGGGGCACGGTCAAGCGCGGGTGGCTCCTGTACTGCCGAGAGAGGTACGGGACGCCGTCGCCCTGGTCGCCCTGGTCGACGCCGATGCGGAGTTCCGCGGCGGTCTCCAGGTCGAGCCCGAACCGGTCGGCAAGGTATCGCCGAGCCCGATTGGCCCAATCGGATCCGTAGTCGCCGAGTGCCGCCGACGTGCGGTCGACGTACTGAGCGAGACCGGCGACCAGACGCACGGGCACGAGCTCGGGGCGTCCCGCGGGTACCACGGAGCCGGGGCCGCTTGCGTCGAACAGTGCGGACCAGTCGAGCCGTACGGTCCTGATCACGTCTTCGGTCCGGCAGCCGGCCCGGCAGCTCATCCGTACCTTGTTGTCCTCGCCCCGCCAGATGCGCAGGCTCGGCCGTGAGTCCTGGTGCCCGGGGCACCGTGCGATGTAACCCCCGTCCGGTTGCCCTTCGACCCGATCGAACCGGGCGAGGATGTCAGCGAACTGCACGAGTACACACCGCCTCCCACCGCAAATCCGCGAGCAGGATGGAGAACTCCCGAAGGGGGATAGTCAGGTACCACCTCGATGTGTCGAGCCCTCGCGCGGTCACTACAAACCCGCCGTACGCGGTGACCATGTTCCGCGAGGACCAGCCGAGGGCGAGCCGTACCCGCGTCCACGTCCGTACGGACATGTGCACGCGCCCCGCAGCAACTCCGGACCCGCGCACTCGGGTGACCACCACCCCGTACGGGAACCCTGCGTGCACCGCCTCGATGTGCGCTTGCCGGAGCCATGTCGGTACGGCCGGACTCCGCACGTCCTTACATTCCAGAACGAACGGGGCTGCGTGCACGTCGCCAACGTCCCGCGAACCTTCCTGCGCCGCTCGACGGACATTCATTGGGTCGAATGGGTCCCGGAACATTCCCTCGGCGTCGACCAGCCCGTGAGCCTTGTTCAGATAGTCCCGTACCGCGGATTCCCATGCGGTCCCGCGCGCCTTGTTCGGGTTAGCCACTTCGTTTCCCCCATAGAAGAGGGCCGGGCGACCCAAACTGCGGCTACCCGGCCCTCTTGTTGATATTTCTACTGGCCGTATCGCTCGCCCGTAATATCAGGAATGATCAGCCGCACATGCTCGGCAGAGATCCATTCTCGGCGCAGCGATCGACGCCGTACGAAACCGCTCTCCGTCCCGGTCGGCCTAACTCGCAGCATCGGCCGAAGCCTGCCGTCGACAATCCGGGCTGTCACCTTCTCCACGATTGCGTCAGACATCCTCACGCGGTTTCCCTGCCGTGCCGCATAGGCGATCAGGTCACCCGGGTAAAGCTCCTCCGAGCCGTAGTCTGTGACAATCCCGCGCTTGCCCATGCTGCCCCCTTTTACTTGGTCCACGGCTTCAGAACCTTGATTACAGGCTTGAGGTAACTCACATCTCGACCCCGCGTAGTGGTGTATTCGACCAGCTCAATTGACAGTTCGGCCTCTGCTTCACCGCCCACCTTGTCGAGCGCATTGCCAATCTCATGCAGGACTTCTGCCAACTTCCAAGATCCGGTCTGGAATCGGAAAATGCCAAGGTTGTAATTCTCGGCGAGACGGAAACACACTGAAATGCTCGGAGCCGGGCCGCGCTTGGTCTTGGCGTCTGCCTTTCGGTCCTCCATCAGGGGCGGGCAGCCACACGCCTTGCCCTTGTCCTCTTCCGGCGACAGGTAGTCGACCCCGTCGCAGTGGTGAATAAGGTTGCTGCCGTTCCACAACTTCATATCCGCGCTGATAGCGTCCGGCCCGGACAGGACCACCCGAACCCGCTTGGTGGTGGTCAGAACCTCAATGAAGTTTTCCGAGGTGGAGTCGGTCATTTCCGGGGTCCCACCCATGAGAGCGGCGATTACCTCGGCAACGTCCGGGTCACCGGTCGTCACCTTCCATTCGGCGAGAGCTTCCGGAACGTTGTTGACGGATCGGCCGGAATGGAAACGGCCCACCGTGTCATCGGAGAAAGTGCCCTTCGGCATGGCGTCCGGGTCGGTCTCAAAGATTCGAATACCCATGGTTCCCCCTGGTTTTGGGCATGAAAAAGGGCGGGCCGTGTGCTACGGCGTCGCCCTCGAAAGAGTTCGGTGGTGCTATTCAGCTATGCACGTCGCTGCGTTCCCGTCACCAGCCGGCGCACCCCGGACGCGATAGCACGCCCAAGCACCGTCTTGGATATCTCGCGGTCCCATCGGAACACCTTCCGCAGCGTCAGAAAGATGTCGAAAACCTCGGCGTCGATACGCACAGGCAGGAATTCCCAGCCGTCCGGAGTGATGTGGAGAACGGCGGCCCCATCGAATTCGGGCATCGGCTCGGTGGTCCCGTCCGGGGCAATGAGCTTGTCGGCGTGAGCGTAGGCGGCCATCTGCAAGGCAACATCGGGATACGTGGACTTAGAAGTCTTCCAATCCACAATCAGTGTGTGCCACTCGCCGGACACGTGGTCCGGTTTTCCGTCCTCGCCGAGCCGAACCCGCAGGATCGCGTCAAAGCTTCCCGCGTATTCGTGGGTGTCCGACCATGCAATGTCTTCGGCGCGCACCAGCTCTGGGCGCACCACGTCAAGGAATTCGGCGAACCCCTCGCGGTACGGCTCTAGGTCCGGGTGCACACGGCCGATAGTCTCGGCACGCATCATCCGCTCAAAAAGATCGTGTGCCTCGCTGCCCACCTTCGCGCGGGACTTGGTGTATCGGGCGTGTGCGTGCCGGAGATAGTCAACGGCCCCGGTCGCGTCCCGCTCGGCAATGGCTGTCACGGCAGCCAGATTCCCAACGGCGGTTTCCGCGGCCATCCTTGCAGCCCACCAGACAAGAAACGGCTTGGGCAGCATGTCAACGATGCTGGTCACACCCGGGTATTTGATTGCCGTCTGTGGGTCCACATACCACCGTGAACCCCCGCGCTTGATAGTCCGGATTACTCCGGCCATAGGTCCCCCTGTAAGAAGTGCAATGGGCGAGGGGGTAGGACTGAGCCTGCCCCGTCGCCCGTTGGTCATCGCCTCACGGCGAGCTGATCCGCGAGGGCGTGCAACTCGGCGACAGTGCCCCCGTTGGTCAGCACCGCATCGGTAGGAATGCCGGCTAGCTCGGTCTCGGACCGGTGTGCTCGCGCATCCTGGTCGGCCTGGTGGTCGTGGTCCCCGGGTCGCACGATGCGCACCAGCAGTGCCCCGCGGGCTCGGAGCGCGTGAGCCTCATTGCGGTACCGCACGTCCGTGATCACCATGGGCAGCGACCACCGGTCGGCAACGCTGAGCTTGTCGAGCGCGGGCCGAACCCACACTTCGGGATCCCGGTCCCTCAGTGACTGGCCGACCCGTTGCAGGGTCCGGCGCACCTCGGCACGCTGCTTCGCTTGGTCCCATCCCTCGATGCGGACGACGTGGGAGAGCCGGAGCGGGATCGGGCCGTACATCCCGGGCACCGTCGAAACGATCGGGTCCAGGTCGAGCGCAAGCGTCCGCACCGGATCGGCGAACGCCACCCGCACGAACTGGTACCGGGCGACCAGCCGAGCCCCCACGGTGTCCTTACCGGAGCCCGCGGCCCCGATGAGCGCTACGTGTCGATAGGTCATGCGTGGCCCTGGTGCTCGATGCCGGAGCCAGCTCGGGCGGTCTTGCCGTCCTCGATGCGCTGGACCGATTCGCCTACGCCAAGCACGGCGCCGACCAGGCCGAGCACCAGGGCGGACGGAAGCGACGGGATGTAATGCACGACTAGAGCGAGGGCCGCAGCAGCTACGGCATAGATGCGGGCGGGATGAGCGGATACGAACGGCATGGGTGTCCCCTTGAAAGTTGCTGAGTGTGAACGGACCGGTGTTTGCGATTCCGAGCTGGTCCGCGCGGGCCCGGATACGGTGACGGACCGTGTTGTCAGGGCTTGGGGACCTTGAGGGCGTCCCACGTAGTCCGTCCGGGCCACCCGTCCGCGTCGGAGCCGACGAACCCCCGCTTCCGCTGCCACGCCGCGTACGACTTCCGGTCCGCGTCGGTCCACTGCGGCCCCGGGCCCTCGACGTACCGGCCGCACCCCTCGGCGACCAGCCGGCGCCCCATCGCGGTGACCAGCTCGGAGCGGGGCGAGGACCGGAAGAACCGGTCACCGGGGAACGGCGCGTACTGAGTCGCGGGGGGCTTGGGCTTGACGTCGACCAGGGCCCGTGCGCGCTGAACGATCGTCGGAAGCTGGGCGACAATCCGCGGCCCCGGGCAGTCGGGGTGACTGCCCCATGCCTTGCCGCCCATGCCGTGCCACCCGAGCCCGCGCCCGGTTGGGCTGGTCGCCACCGTCAGCGGCACGCCGTACTTCCGATGGGCCCATGCAAGGATTTCGGCACAGCGGGTGAGCTGGTTTTCCGAGAGCTTGTCCCCGCCCTTTCCCTCGTTTTCGATGCTGAGCCACGACGAATTGCCGCCAGCCTGTGCCCAAGCCCGATCAGCAGTGTCGACCCACTGATAGACCGCGCCATTCTTGCCGGTACCGAAGTGGCTGGAAGCCTTGGCGCGAGGGTTGCGGAACCATGAATCGGTACCGGCGAGGGTGCCCGCCATGATGTGAATCACGACCCCGCGAACTTCGCGCTGTCCGCTCCGGGTGTAGTTGACGGTTATGGGGTGCCACTGCGCACCCGAATACTTGGCCATGCTGCCTCCTGTGTGGGCATGAGAAAGCCCCGTCCGGTCGACCCGGTACGGGGCTGGTGTCTTCTTTGGTTGGAGCCGTTACGGGCCGCCTGCAACCTTTGCGACGGCAAGACCCGCAGCAACGACGGTCGCCACGGCGGTAATTAGTGCTGCGGGCAGAACGAACCGTCCGCGTTCGGATTCGAGCCCGCGGATACGGGTCTCGTGATCCTCTAGCGTCTCTTCAACGGACTCGCCTTGCTGGCCGAGGGTTCTCACATCAGACCGGAGTCCGACCACTTCGTCATATATTTCGCGGGCTCCGATGTGGACCACGCCTAGTGGGTCGTCCTCTGGGCGGCCCTCATTTTCTCGGGGACTCATGCGGATTCAACTCCCGGTCGGACTGGCGGATCGGGAGTCAGCCCCGCATCCATGGGAAGTCCATTTGTGCGCGTTCCGCGCAGGGTCAGAGTTTGAGTAATCTCACCGTTGGCCCCGCTGATGTTGATCCCGACGACCCATGCGAGGGTGTCCAATGTGGCGCCTGTGGTGTCGACTACCCGCACGACGTCCCCCAATTCAATCCGAGGATCGGCGAGGACCTGAACATCTTGTAGCAGCGGAGGCGGGAAGGCTCCTACGGTGGCGAGGGATTTGGCTAGGGCGTCGGCGGATCCGTGATCCTGTACCCATCCGTCGGGGTCGTGATCGTAGGATTGCACCCCGTATTTCTCTTGACTGAGACCGGTGTAGTAGGTGGCCCAGCAATGGGCCGGGGTGGCGCCGCTGGTGATGCTGGGCGTCGTCATCGAGACCGAGGGTCCGCCGCCCCGCCCGCGCAGCCACACGGTTTGATAGCCGCGGTTATACATGGTCAACAACAGCTTGCCGTCCTTACGTTCGGTGCTGACGTCGACCATGCCATGAATCGTTGCGGAGCCCTCGGTGTCCTCGATGGTGAAACGGATTCCGTCCGGCCCGGTTATGTCGCTCACTGTCGGTGGGGGCGCGGTATCCAATTCGTCATCGGATATTGGCCATTCGATGGTGTATGACCGCAGCGAGTCGATACGGGCCACGTTCCACGCTCGTTTTACTGTGGACTTGTCCGCCTTGACGCGTTTCCAGTCGTGCCACTTGGCCGAGCATACGTTTCGGCACGCGTCGATTTCCTCGCGCACGGTCAGTGAGGACAACTCCCGAGCTGACGTGACTGTGAGATCTGGCGTAGTGGGCTCCACCTCCCAACGGTGCCGGCTCTTCCAGCGAAATAGCCCGTCAGCGTTAAACTCCGCGGTCGACAGGCTGGCCTTTGCGATTTGAGTGATGGCATCCCACGAAGTTCCGTTGACGACAGGGATCATCCGCAGCGGAATATCCGGAGGGTCGAGAGCAGCCGATTTCACCCACGTTCCGGTTTGTGTGATTTCCTGGTGGGTCACTGGCTTTCCCGTGCGCGCTGACACCTGGAAAGATTCCGCACGGACACTCCCAATTCGGATGCCGACGTCCCCAAGGGTGGCACCACTGACAGGTGCGTTAATAGTTCCGGGCGGCAGTTTGTGAATTCCACCATCCGGGTAGAGAATGCTGCCCTCCGCTCGGGGGGCACCCGCGGGGGTAAAGTCGAGCCACATCGCGAACTGCCAACGACCAAAGGTCGTGCTCAACCCGGGAGCAGACCATACGAGGGACGCATTTTGGGTAGGGGTGCTACTGGTGCCCGCATAGAAGATGACTTGATTCTTTGCGTAATCGATCCGTGCGGTGGTGTACACCTGTGATCCGTCGGTTAGCACCCATGGCAGGGTAATATCTGTCGACCGATCCCCCGTAGTCACGTTGGTGTTGTCTAGCCATACCTCGCACAAGAACCCACCATCATGCAAATTCATAGTTACGGGCCGGCTCCGGGGTGAATACGTAGCGCGCGTAGTGCCCGCACTAGAGCCCTTTACCGCGCATTCCCAGGGGGCGCGCGTCTTGGTCCAGGTCGACCAGTCACCCGAAAGTGACTGGAGATACCCGATATTGGCTGCGGCACCACCGTGCATGCTCGCGTACACAAGGCATCCGTAGCGTGGGGGCGGACACGTGTGGATTTCTGCGTTACGCAAGAGGTGATCCACACACCATGTCGTGCTCGACACCCAATTCGTTGCGGACCCGAATGGTGTGCTTGCGTCGATCCCCCCGGACGGGCGGGGCAACCTTGCGGGCATTCGTAGCCGCTCGGCACCATCCAGCGCGGAAATCCGTACGGTGTCCGTCCCGGACTCGGCAGCACGCGCCCGTACCGTGCCGCGGATCGCTGGCAAGGTGTCTGCGCCGAGCCCCCACGCGTGTACAACGGACTGACCTGGTCGGGCAATGTCCCCTGTCGTCCTCGATGCCCACGGGCCGTAGAGGGCTGGTGCGGACTGGCCCCCCGTGCCGGTCACCACCAGGTCCAGGGCTGCCGCGGACGTGCCGCTGAATGCTCGCATCGCGTCCGGCAGATCAGTGCCGTACGAGCGGTCAAGGGACCACGACAGGACCTGTGCGCCGAGTTCGCGTCCGCCCAGCCGCACAGTGTGCGCGGCGGAGCGTTCGCCGCTCTTCAACGCAGCCGTCAGCGCGGGGCTAGCCTGCCGCATTGGTCACCTCCACCAGCTCTAGCGCGACGTCCCGCCAACGCCCGTCACCCGCCGATGCTGCGTGGCTGTACGCCGTGATGCTGTATGCGGGGGTGCCCTCGCCGTGCGGGCCGTCTCCGGCGACCAGGGCGGCGGACACGTCGCCGAGGGCACACACGGCGCGTCCGATCGGCCATGTGCCGAGGGCAGCAAACCGCACGACTGGACGTGCGTATGCGACGCCCGTAGGCACGGTCCGCACCAGGGGTGCACTTGTCGCGGCATTGGCGGTTCCAGTGACCGTCCCCGCGCTGTCCATCCACTGGATGCGCAGTTGCCCGATGGCGGCCCCTGCGGCGATCAGCCCCGGCGCCCACCACGTCACTGTCATGCCGGGGGCAACCGGGTACCCCGCCCACGTCGGGTGCTGCCAGAACAGATCAGGGCCAAGCGTGGCGGGCACGTTGACCACTGCCACCGTGGCGGGGGCCCCGGGGCCGGCGCCGGTTGCGAGCCGGATGTCAGAGTTCGACCACGACCAGGCCGTGAGCGATCCGGTGCCGTCGCCCTGGTGCCCGCCGAGCATCGAGCCGGCGAGCGGGTCCACCACTGCCACCGGGCCCGGACCGTCAAGGCGCCGAGCAAGCCGGTCCAGGTGCCGGTAATCGGCAGGCTCCATCGAGTTCCACGCGACTTTGAGCCGGCGCGGCTGATGCGGGGGCGCCCACGTTGTGACACCCCCGCCGAGCCCGGCGAACTCTTTGACTCCAAGATCCGGCGACCGGTCGAACGACGCGGCCCCGTCCTGAATTTCCCGGAGCGCTCCGGGGCGACCGATCCACATTGCTTTACCTCCTTGCGAGTTGACGTTGTCCAGCGGCGACCGCGCGAGCGATTTCGGTTTCGCCGACGCGGACGACGATGTCCCCCCGGTCCGCCTCGATCGCGCGCAGCAGCTCGACAACGACATTCCGGGTCGTGTCGACCGTCGGGGACCGCAGCACTCCCGGAGCCCTCGCGGGTCGGATGTCGGGCACGGTGACCATGGCCCGTAGACGCGCATCTAGCTCGGGCTGCGCCGCGTCGACACCTTCGGCCACACCAGCGGGCAGCCAACGGCCGATCTGATCGCGCATCACTTTGGATGGGCTGCTGATGCCGAGTGCCTTCGCGATCGGCCCCGGGATGGTGGATTTCGCCCACCCCATCAGCTTGTCGCTAAGCCATCGACCCATGCCTCGGATACCGTCCCAGATGCCCCGGGCAAGGTCCGCCCCCTGGTCGCGCAGGAGCGTCCCCAAGTCGCCTACCGCAGAATCAATGCGACCCGGAAGCCCCTTCATCCAACCCGTGAAATCTCCGAGCTGCCGTCTGGCCCCTGAAGCGAAAGACCCCACCCACCGGCCAGCGCTCACAAAGGCTTGCCCGAGTCGACCAGCGGCCCCAACAACGTTTGCGATCCAGCCAATAGCCGTACCGATGGCAGAGACCAGCAAAGAGAAGATGGGGCCGGCGAGGCGAATCAACACGGGGATCACGACACCGCCCACCCGGGACGCCAGAGTGACCGACCACGTAACCAGCGTCGCCAACGTGGATATGAGCGGCTGCGCCTTCTGCACTAGGTCAGTGAGCTTGCCGCTCATCATTTGAAGCGCAGGTGCCGCACGGGTCGATATGAAGTCCGAAACCTGAGCTAGGACGGGTGCCAGGTTCGCCATGAACTCGGCGTGTATCCGCACAAGCGCCGGATACAAAGTCTCAGTAATGATCCGAGCAACTGCAGAGAACACCGGCCCAAGCGCGGATCCCATTGCGGACGTCAATTGGCCCACGAGGGGAAGAAATTGACCTCCGATGACGGCCCAGGTTTCCCGGAAAGCAGGCAGCAACTGTGCCCGCATTCCTGTGGCCACCTCCCCAAGGCTCGGAGCTAGCGCGGCCCGAATATCGCCGCCGACGCCGACGGCTGTATCTCGGAACGCCGTCAATGCCTCCTGCCCGCCCCCAGTCCTGAACGCGTTCGCGACGTCGCCGACTGCGGACCGGGCCACCTGGAAACCAGGGGCCAAGTAATCGGCAGCCGCACGACCGGTCGACATCATCACCGGGATGACGTGGTCGCCAAAGAACGTCGTCAGCGCCATTTCCGCGGTGCGCTTCAGTTGCTCAATTCGCGCACCGGCACCGCTATGCAAGGCGTCGCCCATTTTTGTTGCCGCGCCTGCTGTATCGCCGAGCGCCTTTACGGCCGTACGCGGATCCATGGCATAGAGGGAAAGGCCCAAGTCTTCAGCCTTCGTACCGAAGAGCCCGACCGCAACGGCACTCCTTTCCGCGGGATCTTTGATGGCCTTTATCCCGTCCAGGACTTGTTGCAGTCCCTCACGGGCACCAGCACCACCGGCCGCAATCTTCCGCGTCATCGCCTCGGCGTTGAGGCCGATGGCCTCGTACGCTTCCTTGCTGGATTCCGCACCGTCCGTTGCGCGGATTTGAAATTCCTTCAAAGCATCCGCGATGGTGTCTGTATCCCGAGCACCGGAAGCCATACCCTGAGCCATAAGGCCCATAGCTTCAGCACCAGAAAGACCAAGGTCTCTAAATTTGGTGCTGTACTCATTCATCGTGTCGGCTAGGTCATCGGCGCGCGGCCCCATTTTTTGCATTGCGACCGTCATAAGGTCGAGCGCTTCGGTGCCGTTCTTCGCCAATCCGGTTTTTAGTATCTGCCCGGTAGCATTGGCGGTCTGCGCTAGGTCCAGCTCGAAAGTACTGGAGAGGTTCGAGACCTTGCCGGTGATATCTTCAATCTGTTTATTCGTCGCGCCAACCGGCATAATGCCAGACCGCATCACAGCCGAAACGGCCTGTGCAGCATCCTCTACCGAGTTAGTTATCCCATGCGCGTACAGGCTGCCTGCAACCTTGCCGTATCGCTTCGCTACGGCAGGAGTGGACCCTAGTTGCGCCTGAATCTTGCCCGGTATTCCGGACTGCTCCAGCGCCTTTGTGAATCCGGCAACGACTACCGCAGCAGCAGCAACAGCGACGGCCGCGAGCCCACCTTTCAACACCGAGCCCATGCGGCCCGTGAAGTTTTCTCCAGCCTGTTGCCCCGCCTGATTGCCCGCTTCCTGCCCCGCTGCGTCCGCAGGACCGGTTATCTGCTGCTGTAGCTCGGCGGAAAATCCCCTGACCTCGGGCATGATCGAGACGTAGCCCATTCCGACTTCAACGGCCATCAGTGACCACCCCCGGCCGGCTGGAATCGAATCAGGTATTCGGCGACTTCTTGCGGACTCCGGTCCGTACGACCGATCCGACCCGCCCCGACCCCGGGTCGCGGTATTGGTGATGGTCGCCGGCTCGGACTCTTCACCCCCGCGTTCCCGCGCTGCCAATTGCCCTCGGCGAGCCGGTCATGTACCGCCGCGAGTAGTTGTGTTTCTAGCGTCCACACCGAATCAGCACCGGCTATAGAGCGCCCGAGCGCTGATTCAGCAGGAAGGTGCATGACCAGGGCTCGGAGTCGACGCCACGTGAGCCCCGTATCGGGCTCGAAGAGGTCTCGGATATCGACCTGGTAATAGCGCTGTAGATCCGCCTCTATGGCCTCTCCGTGCTCACTTAGGAGGCGGAAGAGGCCGGAGATTCCCCCAACGGAACCCCCTCATGCTTCTGCCATTGGCGGAAAAGCTCACCCAATGCAGCGAGGGGTACGGGAACATCATCGAATCGCGACCACTGGTCGCCAAGACCCGCCTTCAGCAGGGTCTCAATATCGGTCGCGCTCGGCGCATCAAGATTCACCGACTTGAGTAGCGTCTTATCCAGCTCACCGGCAGGCGGCAACGTAAAGAGGCTGCCAGAAAGCGTGAAACGGAAAGGGGTGCGACGTGCTTCATTAACCCAAGTGTCAAGGTCAAACGGAGTGCTCATGAAAGTTCCTTTACGGCGTAGGCGATACGTTCCTGCGAATTACTTGGCCAGCGGTGCACCGCTCGCAGGGGTCGCCCAAGCCGGGTCGTCGCTGTACTTGATCGCTACCGTGCCATCAGGGCCCGGATATGCGGTAATGGTGATCTCGTACGAGATCGCCTCATCACCCTTGTATGCAATATCCCCGGTCTCAGTGACCTCGCCATCCGGGATCGCAATGCGAAGATGGGAGCCACCGTCGACTACGTCGAATCCGAAAAGTCTGCGGTCCGGCCCCGGAGCCTTGATAGCAAGCACTGACTTGCCGGTGGTCGTCACCACCTTGGAACCCTTGTGGTAAAGCTCCAAGACGGTCTTACTGGTTTCGATGGCTGTAAAAGTGAACGTCATCTCGCTGGAACTGATGACCTTCCGAACCGTCTGCCCACCCTGCCAGCCTTTGATTTCGCTGGTGTCCGCGCTGTTGGACTCGGAGATTCCGTCATCGGAAATCCAGCCGATATCCCGCACGGCAGCCGGCCAAGGCGTCGTAGCATCCGTGGGCGGAGTCGTCCCACGCGGGCCGACGTAGGCAGCGCCAGTGATGGCGATGCGCACGGCATTTGCATCCAGAGTCATTACATCCCCCAATTCAAGTAAGTGCATGGTTCGCGACAGGCGGACCATGGGTATAGATCAATCATGAATACGGCTCTAGCGGCGGCGCTTGGTGCGATATCCGGATCCCTCGTTACGTTTACGGCATTAGCGGGCGGGAGGCACTTGCGCCGCACTAGGCCCCAGGAGTCACGCCAAGCTCACCAAGAACAAGAGAGGGACCCCGCGTATTACCCACTCGACACCTACGGAGAGATTGCAGACGTCGGGCGCCGGATCGAAGAGCTAGCGAGGGAAATTGTTAAGTATCGAGGCCCCAGTCCGTATGATCCCTACAGTGATTTGGACGCACTCCATGAGGCGACGACAGCGCTTGCCAAAGCAGTGATCAAAGTGCAAATAAATGACACATCCGAACTAGGTGCCTTGGCGAAAGGAATGAATGACCTATTGCTGGGAGTAGTAGTTAACCCATACTGGACTTCAGAATGGATTGATCACTTTGCACGCGCCCGTGATCACTTTGCCCGGATGGCACTCTTGTCGCTGAAGCAAGGAGATGGCACTTAAAATCACTACAGCGTGCGTCCCCGCATGTGAATCTCAACGGCAATCGCATAGCGTGGCGAGGACGATTCAGTATCGGGCATCCAAACTGGGCCCCCGACTTCCGCCACCCGGTAAACCGAAACTCCGTCGCGCACTCCGGGCATCGCTCCGAGCAGTGCCCGGACCAGGGCGACCAGATCAGCGGCACCCGATTCCGTGTCGGCCCACGCGTGAACATCAAGCCGAGGACGGTCCGAAACCGGAGTTTGCCGGAGCCCCCCGACCCGCTGAACGCGAACAAATCGCGGTGGGCGGGGAGACGGAGTGCGGGAGACGACGGGAACGGGGTCACCCGCTGCCGCGAGGGCGGGGCGGAGATAGCCGACCACCACCGCCACCGCATCCGGCATGACAACAACTGGGCGGGTCATCCCTCGCCCCCGTCCAGACCTCGCAGCAGCTTGGTACGAGTGCCCTCGGCGTCCCGGTGCTTCAGATAGTTGCCGATCACAGCCGCACGCCAACGGCGACGGCCGAGGGCGGAATCCGTACGGAATCCATCGCCAGCGGATGCAGCGATCCGGTCGGCTGCTCGGCGCACGGCAGCCCCGGAACCGTCCAGCCGCATCAGCTTGTTGATCCCGTTGCGGTTCGGGCGGAAACGCATCACCCGGTCACCTCCCTTAGCCGTACCTCGGTGTGGTGGTGTCGACCAGCGAGGACGAACCGCGCGGGGTGCCCGTCGACATCGAGCAGCCGGCCCGCGAACTCCACCCGGTCCCCGGATGCAACGTCGATATCGATCCCGCGCCGAGTCGTGAGCCGGAGCCCGGACACGATGACCGGTCGGTCCCCGGTGGCCTCGGTGCTGCCGTCCGGCTGGACCGACACCCCGCCGACCGTGGTTTTGGTCGCCCTGGTCCAGTCGCGGACATCGTTGCCGTACCGGTCGACGACCAGGGCGGCCCGCAGGATCACGACCGTCTGTGAATAGAGGAGAGTCACCGGAGCCTCACCACCGCTGACCGCCGGCGGTACCGGGCGAGTAGGTCCCGATCGGCGGGGGCGAGGGACGCCCCGATGGTCTCCGCGGAGTAGGTCACGGACACCGAACCGACCGTCTCTTGCCGTAGGTCCCGCGGATTGCCGAGGACCCGGGCCGCAAGAGTGAGCACCACGGCAAGCACGTCGCCGGGGACGCTGCTGTACCCGTGCACGTACGTGACGGTGACGGCCTGGTCGTCGTCGACCAGTCCCAGCAGCCGCACTCGGTCCCGGACCAGGCGCCACCGGTCGGCGGGGACCAGCTCGGTCCCGCGCCGAACGGTCTGGACGGAGATCACGGGTCGCTGCGGCAGGGTCACCCAACCCCGATCGGGGGCGAGCCGAGCCGAGCTGGTCCCCCGGGTGAACGACTGCCGAGCCTCACCCCGCACCACCGACGAAGCCACATCGAGCACCAGGGCGGCCCCCGAGGGCAGCTCGGCACGGTCGCGCTGCATCCAACCGGCGAGTTGGTCCAGCGTGGCCAGAGGGGGCAGCACCATAATCCCGCCCCCTCTCTATTCCTTGATTTCCTGCGCTCCGCACTCCACACACCGCAGCACGGTCCGCGCGTCCTCGCCGGAGTCCGGAGCCGGAAAGCTCTCGGTCCTCGGCGAGGACGGACAGGAATCGGTGTGCGGGAGTTTCGGGGCGGACGCAGCACGCTTACGCGGTGGCATCCCTGCCCCCTTTACTTCGCGAGAACGCCGTTAAGGCGGGCAGCAGCCTTGCCACCGAACACCGCAAGACCACAATAGAATTCGATCCGGGTCCGGTAAGCGGGCTTGGTCTCAAGCTGTCCGAGGTCATCGACCATGACCCCGCCATTGGTGAGACCGGTCACGGCGCGGTCATCCTCGGTCTGTCCGAAACGCACGGCATAGATGGAACTCGCATCGGTCGCCGTACCCTGGGTCTCGGTCTGCGGGAGAATATCCGCGCCAGCCGCATTCTGGCCCGGGTCGAGCAGCGGAATACCGTTGTAGGTCGGTACCCACTTACCCGTAAGAGCCTCGCGGACCATCTCGTATCCGCCGATCCGGCGAGCGGCGGACTTGATACGGGCGATCACCTGCCGGTTGGCGTACAGCGCACCATTCGAGCTGGTCAGACCCGGTACGGACGCAACCAAGTTGTCCAGCAGATCGAAGAACAGATGCGAGTCGGCTGCCCCCGCACCGACGATCGGTGCGCCGTTCGTGCCGGCCGAAATTACCTGGGTTCCGATCAGCCGCTTACGCAGACCATCGAACGACTTAGGGTCGCTCGCGGTGTCACCGTTGAAAAAGGTGTCCTGAAACTTAAAGGCCGCGGCCTTTACCTTCATGCGAGTCTGTACGGCACGCTGGTCATTCAGGTTGCCGCGGGTCTGGACGATGAAACGGTCGACATCCGCGTCCCCTCCGAGAATGACCAGGCTTTCCGACTTCTGGTTTACCGTGCCGGTGCTCTCGGCGTAAGACTCGTTGACACTACGGAAAGCCACACCGGGCAGGGTGCTTTCCTCGTTGTACGCATAGCTGTTGCCTTCAATCGGCAGCAGCGGAATGCGGTCCAGGATGCTGGACTCTTGCACAAAGGTCTCAACTACGCCGCGCTGAAGTTCGGTCGTGCTGAGCTTTGCAGATTCGGCGAGCGAAAGCGCCATGAATTCCCCCTGGTTTTGGGCATGAAAAAAGGGGCTACGCTCGATGTGAGCGCATCCCCTCGGAAGTGACGAAATGATTCAGCAGCTATTTTGACTAAGCGGGTCAGTCCTCGCCGTACGCACTCCGGAGCCGGTCCAGCGGCGTTGCGGGCTCATCCTTCGGCCCCGTGCCCCCGCGCGGTCCCGCGCCCACGTCGCCCCACGGAGCCGGACCGGTCGGGGTCGAGCTGGTGCCCTCGGCATCCGCCGCAAGGTACGGCTTGGTCGTCACCAACTCGGCAACGGCAGCAGCCACCGCCGCCGCGTCGATGTCACCCCCGGAGCCGGCGAGCGTCGACACGTCCAGCAGTGCAAGAGCGTCCGCAGGGTCACGGAGCTTGCCCGCGGCAGCCGCTCGGATCTCCGCGCGCACGAGTGCTTCTGTGAACTCTGCGCGGATCTCTGTCCGCATGCCCTCGATGTCCGTGCCCCGCTGCGCGGCGTTCGATCGGCGGAGCCGTGCAACCTCCGCTTCGGCCTCGCTCGCCCTCTTCTCGGCAGCCACACGGGCGGTCTCGGCCGCCTTGACCGCGTCGGCCTGGTCGTCGGCCTGGCGTTCGGTCCCGGTCGACGGAGCAGGGTTCGGGTCCCCCTGCGGTCCGTTCGTCGGCGGGGTCGGAGCCGGGTTCCCCTGCGGGTCGGTACCGGTCGGGCCCGGAGTCGGGTTCCCCTGCGGGTCGGTACCGGTCGGGCCCGGAGTCGGGTTCGGGTCGTCAGCCATAGGGCTCCCTAGGTGATGTAGCCATGCTTTTTGAGCATGGCGATTTGGTGTTCGCGGTCATCTCCCGCGAGGTTGAAAATGGTTTCGGGCATAAGTCGAGCATTTGTCCGCTCGTAGCGCTGCCCGGAAACCTTCTGGAAAGCGGAGTTCATGGCCTTAGCGCCGATACCCCGTTTCGTGGTGCCCTCGGTCGTGACCGCCATGGGTCCTCGCCCGGTGACCGCCGTAGCCATTCCTCGGCGCGCATTCACGATCTGCCCCAAGTCCGCCCCTGCCTCTAGGGCTTTTACCCCCGCGGCTCCGAGCCGCTTGTGTTGTTCCTCCGGGGTCATCTCCCGTATGAGGTCTGTCGGGCTCTTGCTGGCTTTCCACTCCCGGTCCGTCATCGGCTCCATCCCGCAATCACAGCGAGGGTGCCGACGAAACCCGGTGGAATAGGAATACTGGCGCCCCGCGAGGATGATGCATCGTGCGCACGCGGGCAGGCGCACAACGCGCACGTAGTAGCGGCATTGGGGCTCGGCTGCCATGGACACTTGCGTTGCCGTACGGGCCGTGTCAGAGAGCGTCGTCCCCACCAGCGTGGCCATTTGGTTCAGCCCGGTGAGCGAGGCGACGTCCGGGGCCGCGCCGAGGGCGAGAGCCTGTGCGGTCCGAATCGCTGGGAGTTGCAGCAGTGTTGCGAGGGGTCGACCGTCCGCGGCAATTCCGGTGAAGCGTTCGGGAGCGAGCATCCCGACCGGGCCGGCGGCTGCCCCCTGCGCGAGCATCGTGGCCGTGACGAAAGCCTGAGCCCCTGCGGTGACGCTCATCTGTCCCGCTATCACGGCAGCGAGAATCTGACGTCCGGTCTCACCAGCCATCGCGGAGAGAATCCGGTCCGGGGCCACGTCCCGCCAAAGCGCTTGAACAGCCTCTAGAACGCCCCTCGTTGTCGACTGCACTTCCATGTACCGGGCGAGCGCGAGACTCCCAGAGTCGACCATTACGCGACTTCCGGAATGGACTCCGCGGGGCCCTGCTCACCCTCGGTCAGTTTGGGTCCGTACAGCGAGGCGAGGTCCCCGCCGAGGATTGCGGCAGCCTGGTCGGTCCGCATCCGTCGCCACCGTTCGATTTCCTCCGGGGTCACGTTTGGAATCCGCTCCCAAAGGGCTTCATCCGGGACGCCGATGGCTTTCCACTTGACTAGCGCATCGGCGTACTGTGCGTCCGTTCTGAATTGCGGATCCCTCCACACAACGGAGCCGAGGGCGAGCGCTTCCGCCCGACCCGGTTCACCGGCCGCGAGCGCTTCCAGTCGCATGACTTCCTGTAGCCCTGCGCCGAAGTGGTCGTGCCTCTCCTGCGCTTTGGCCACCAACCCCGCTTCATCGGCAGCAACCGCCGATTCCGGGATATTGATCAGCTTCTTATTCAGGTAGATAGCAGGGGTCCGGGTCTGTGCCGCGATGTGCTCAACTGCCTGAGTGATCAGATCCAGGAAGCCCCGGAGATCAGCAGCCGAGAATTCCGCGATGCTCGCACCCTGGCGCTCCAGCCAAAGCAGTCTGTCCGAACGGAACTTCGCTAGCGGTTCGTCCTCTTCGCCGACCACTTCGCCCGTGTCAGGGTCGACAATCTCTCGTACCGGTCGGTCCATTCCGAGAACCACACGGGCAGGAAGTGCCCGTTCGTCGGACGCTGTCATGGTGTGCAACCACAACGTATTGATCGAGTTCTGAAGTGGGATGACCGGAGCCAACTCGGAGATCGGCGACGTGTCCAAGCGGGTCTGATTCGGGAGTTCCACCAGCGGTACCGAACCCAAGGGATTCGGAATATGGCTCGGCTCACCACGGGAAAGCCCCGCAGTACGCCCGGTCCACTGACCACCGGCACGCCGAGGACGCTGCCACCTATAAACCATCTTCGATGTGAAGAGAGTGGCGAACTCCAAATCGTGGTCCTGCCATACCTTAAGCCCAGCGGCGCGAAGCCGGCGACGCCCCGGAACATACTCCACTATCGCCGCGGATGGCTTCTCAAAAGTGATCTCGGTACGGACTCCATCAGGTTTCCACACCAGCGCGTAAGAACGCCCTGAGATCAGTGCTTCCAGCAAGGCTAGGTTAACCTCAACATGGCACCCGGAGCGCTTCCAAGCCTGCCCCGCAATCTTATCTATGGACCCGTCTTCCAAGCGGAATGCGAGGGGCCGCAGACGTTCCGCCGTTGCTTGGGTGACGGTCCTGCACCAGTTGTCAGAGAAGTCGTCAAACAAATCCCCCGTCTGCGTGCTGAACTCCGGCGAAGCGAAAAGCAACGGGTGCTTACCCTCGTAGTAGTTCGACCAGCGCCGTACCCTGTGACCTCGCCGTTTCAGCTTCCGGTACAGCCGCTGCGTCATCTGTAGCGGTGTCTCTGACATGCCCCTCCATTGCTATGCGCTTGCGGCGCGAGGACGCTTCAGAGGGCGACGAACATAACCGTCAAGAGCCATCACTGCTGCAACGATCCCGTCAATACGGGCCGAGGACTTATCCCGATCCGGCTTCACGGGCCGCAGGTTGTCGTTACCGTCCCGATAGACCTCAACAACGCTGGCATTCCAGCGGAGCACCGGTTGTCCCCCGTGCTGTATACGCCCCTCGCGCAGCAGCCGTTCAAGTTCCTTGCATCCGGGCGACATGCCCAAGTAGGTCTGCGCCACGGGGACGATATCGACCCCGCGGGTTTTCTTCTCGATGCGCTGGACCAGTTGCCCCGCAAACATCCTGTCGTAACTGATGCGCTGCACGTCGAGTCGACGGCAGTCCTCAACGATCTGCCGTTCAATGGTGTCATAGTCGATTGCGTCGCCCTCGGTCAATGTCAGCAGACCATCGGCAGCCCATTGCCTGATCGGGACTTGTAGCTGCTGCTCTAGTTCGTCGGCCCGTTCCTCCGGCAGCCAAAAGCGCGCGACTAGCTCTAGCTCGACTCCGGGCACCCGGGATTCAACAGCGAGGACCCAAGCGGAAAGATCTGACACCGCGGACAGGTCGACCCCGCCCCAAGCGCGCCGGTACCTGAACTTGTCGTAATCAACAGTCCCTGCACATTCGTCCCAAAGGGTAAGCGTCAGCCACCGCGAGGCGGAGCGCATACGACGGTTGAGGGACAGTCGGCAAAAGGTGGCGAAGTAACTTGGTGTCGAGCGCGCCTTGTTCGCCTCGCGGCGCATGTAGGCGAGACTCGGCGATACCCCTAGACCAGGGTTGGCCTTGTGCCAAGTTTCCTCGGCGTACGGGTCGTCTTTCTCATCAGCAGCCCAAATGACCCCGTAGTGCGCGGAGTCCGTGACGATATCCTCGGCACACCTTCGGGTGTACGTGTGTTTCTCATCGTAAATGCTGCCCTCGGTACCCTCATCGGCCGTCGTAATGAAGATGATGAGCGGCTGATCGCGGGCACCCGTACCGGTCTCGATGGCGTCGATAAGGTCCCTGCGCTTATGCACGTGGACTTCATCGACTATCGCGCCGCTGACATTCAGGCCATGTGCGGTCTCGGCGATTTTACTAAGGGCCCGGAATACGCCACCGGTCCTCGGAACCCGGATGAGCCCGCGGAGAACTTCAACGCGGCCACGAACTGCACGACTTGTCAGCGCCATGCGCTTAGCGTCATCAAAGACGCGTTCAGCCTGCGGAAGCGAGCCGGCTGCCGCGTAAACCTCGGCCCCAATCTCCCGATCAGCGAGCAGCAACACCAGGCCAATGCCCGACGAAAGAGTTGACTTGCCGTTTTTCCGAGGGACTTCGACCCACGCAGAACGAATCACGCGGACCGCTCGACCTAGCTCCGGATCATAAGCAAGCCATCCGAAGATGGGAGCCACGACCCAAACGACTTGCCAGGGGGCGAGCTTCAAACGAGAACGGCCCCAACGGCCCTTCGTATGCTTGAACTTCTCAATCGCCCGGATAGCGCGCCGAGCGGCAGCAACATCAAAATATGCGCCCGGAGCCTGCGCGGCTTGTGCCGCAACCACCAGGGGCCGCGAGCGGCGCGCAGTAGCTATGTCGTCCTCGGTCAGTCCGAGTTTCCGCAGTGCGTCGAGCGGGACCGGCAGATCATCGTCAGTCGAACACGTCGTCGTCATCGTCTCCGTAGTCCTCGGGCGATATCAACCGGCCCCGGGCAGACGGAGACAACCCAAGCTCGCCGATGTAGCGGGCAAGCTGCGTGCGGTACTGCCCCACAATCGTGGTCGCGCCGTTCTTCTGCCACCCTCGCTCGCCGAGCATCAAGATTCCGTTGACCGAGATCTCCCGTTCGCACTGGTCGATACGCGCGATGCAGATGCAGTAGTCCGTCAAAGTGCTGGTGTCCACGGTGCCGATACCGGCTGTGAGTTCCAGCACGGGGACGACCCTGCGCCATTCACGGGAAGCGACGTTCCGACATCGCTCGTTCACGGCCCCTTGGTCTCCGGGCACATCTGCGAATGTGTCTGTCCAGTCAGGTTCAGCGAGGTCCGCGGGCGGTAGTCGTACCCCCTCGTTAACGGGTCGCTTACCGGGGTTCCCCTCCCTGATTACCTGTAGCGGTGGCTTTCGCCGAGTCGGGTCCGCCATTCCTCACCCCATTCCGAGTCACTTGGTTGTCATGTGTTCAGCGCGGAGTCCGCGCAAAGGGGTCCAGCTGCGGCGCTAGCTTTTTGCCTCCCTGCCGATCTTTCGGGCGAGGGGCAGGGGGACCCCGCCCGGGGGTCACCGCGTCAGAACGGCGGACGCTCGCCTGATTCGCTCTGAGAGCGCCGTTCAGCGACGAACCCACCAGGCTGGTGCCGAGCTGTCTCGCGGCCATGGCACGACGTGCACAGCGGACGGAGGCGCGACCACGCGTCGGGATCGGGAACACCTTGGGCGACCAGCTCGCGCCGGCTCACCGGATGGTGGTCGGCGACCGTCGCAGCGGCGGAGCACAGCACGCACCACGGGTGTGCGTAGAGGTACGCGCGCCGAGCGCGCTGCCACCGCGAGTCATACGTTCGGCCACCAGCCGCGCGGGCTCGGTCCGCTTCCCGTTGGTGCTCCGGGCACCGACCACCACGGGGGGTCAGTGCGGGGCACCCGGGGATGGTGCAGGGGCGGCGGGGTCTACGGGGGATAGGGGATCACCTCCAACACCCGGGGCAGCCCGATACCGTCAGAGCCACCAGGGATGGACCAGGGCGACAACGCCCCGAAGAGAGGGAGACACGATGTGTGCGGCATGCACAGCAGCGAACGACCAGGAGTGTGCCGAGGATGGACATGTCTTTGAGTCCCCCGAGGGTGACCAACTCGACTGGTGCACGTACTGCGGACTGCCGAAGAACTACGTTCAGTCGTGAAGCACACCTATGCCTTGCACGACGGGCGAGCGTCGGTCGACCTGGTGATAGGGCTCGAAGGTCCCGCGATCGTGTCCCGCGTCATCGTCCGACCCTCAGCACGGGGCCAAGGGTGGGGCTGTGAAGTGCTCCGCGCGGTGCTCGATGACGCAGACAGGGAAGGTGTCCCGCTGATCCTGGAAGTCGACGACGGGTCGGCCGAGTTCTCCGGGGCAGCGCTCACGGACTGGTACAGCCGGTACGGGTTCGAGCCCGTCCCGGGAAGCGATCAGACCATGATCCGGCACCCCCGCAAGAGCATTGACCCGGTCTAGATAGTCCTCGACAACCGGAGCGGTGCTGTTGCTCCACACGGTCTCTGGCAGTGTGGCAGCAGCGAGAGCAGAGCAGACGGCCCGGTACCGGTCGGCATCGTCCGGACCGTGAACGTTGGACTCCGAGAGCCCCACCACGGGTACGGGCACCATCAGGTGTTGCCGGTCGGTAAGGGTGAGCCCCTGCGGCAGAACGGTGTCAAGCGCATCCGCGAGAGCCCGTTCGTACGCCTCAAGCGATGGCACGGGCATTCCCGAACTCGGTGTTCGTCTTGAGCTGGTGGCAGCCGACGCAGAGCACATGAACGTTCCGATCGGTGTCGGCTCCACCCATGGCGAGGGGCCGCACGTGGTCTACCTCCAACCCACCCGCGGGGAACGTCTCCAGACACCAGGCACACCAGCCGTTCCCGCGGGAGTCGACCGTTCGTCGGAGCCGTGCCGCACCGTCGTACCGGGCCGCTCTGCGTCGTCCTCGGCGTGCACGGGAGCGGACCGGAGCCCGCCCCTCGTACATGCGGTGGTGCTGTTCACAGCGGCCCCGATGGGTCGCCGGCTCGGTGCAGTCAATACAAGGCACGTGCCCCCCTCATGTCGTGTACTCGGACACCATGGGGAGACCACGAACTACGCGTTTCTGTGGTCTCCCCGCGCTCTGCACGATGGGCGTTTCGCAGCAGCAGAGCCTCTGACGAGAGCCCCGGGCACTCAGACCACCTGTGTCCCCCTGTCGGGCGGGTGTGCGGTAGTCCCGGTGTCTCTCTGTGGGAGTAATAGGGACCGAGGGATTCCCGTCCGCCGTAGCGGTCCCGGGCGCCCCCTGGTTCCTGTCTCCTGGTGTGGGAGTAATAGGGACCGAGAGATTCCCGGGGTGACGGGGTGATGACTTTGGGGCCGTTCCAGGTTTTCTATAGGTTTTCTCATGCCAACTAGAAAGAGGGTCAAAGTCGTCACCTCGACACCCCTTGCCCCGCTGAATGCGGCAACGCCACGCCGAGGGCGAGCCGTCGAGCGGGCACAGGACGCTCCGGGCGCCCGTGTGCGGGCAACAGAAAGCCCCGGATGGTCGCGGGGACCATCCGGGGCTGTTAGGGCGGCTACGGCCGTACTGCGCCCCGTCGCCGGGGACCGAGCCTGACCCGTGCACCCATGTCGGCACGGACTACAGGTGATCGTAGGTGGTGCGGCGGGGTGGCTACGCCGCTTCGGCGAACCTGTCCGGGTCGGCGTGCTCGGGCTCGGCCCACTGGATCGAGACCCGCGCGGTGCCGTCGAACCGCACGCCGCGGGATGGGGCTTTGGTGACCGTCACCGTGTCAATTGCCAGTCCGATCAGGTCCCTGCGCGCAATCGGGTCGGACGCTTCCCACATCTCGTGAGCGCGGCCGTTGACGAGTAGCGACAGGTCGACCGTGCCGGAGCCGGCAAGCTCGGTGAGGCGTTCCTCCGCTGCGTCGAGCCTGCGTTCCGCAGCGTTTTTGTGGGGGATGCGGTACTTGGCGGAGCGCCCGGTGTAGAAGCCGGCCCGGTCGTCGCTGTGCCACTGGTCCAAGGCAGCCTGCGCGGCTCGTACTTCGGCGCGTGCGTCGGCGACTTCCTGTGTCTCGTCGGGCTTCTGGAGTGCCTGCCAGCGTTCGGCGACGGCGACCAACAGCGGGTCGTCGACGCTGGCGCGGTACAGACGGTCGGACCATGTGGGAACGATGTACCGCTCTATGACAGCGCGGCTCACCGTGGCGGGGGCGGGGCACGCTTCGGGACCGTCGGCCCTGCGCAAGCAGCAGTACGACGCACCGTTGAGCGTCATGGCGCCACCGCATCCGGCGCACCGAACCCGCCCGGACATGCTGTGTGCAACGCGGCCCGGTCGCTCGGTGCGGGGGGCCATGCTGACGATTTGGTTCCCGGAGAGCACGCGGCGGGCTCGGGCGGCAAGGTCGGCGGGGATCATGTCGGGCAGCACGTCGGGCGTGACGACGCGAACCTTTTCGCCCTTCTCGTCGAGGAACGGAACCCGGTCGGTGTAGCCCTTGCCACCCGGGGAGTGCGTCAGCCACCCCTCATACACGGGGTGCGTGATGATGGACCGGATCGCATCCGCCCGCCACACGGCACCCATACCGGTACGGAGCCCTTCAGCGTTGAACTTGCGGCACAGCGCGCGGGACGACGCACCCTTACTGATCTCCGTGAAGATCCGGACGACGACTTCCCACGGGGTCACCTCCCGCTGCTTCTTCACCAGGCACATGTAGGGGGTGGTGTTGGGGCGCAGCTTCCGCGTGGTGGGGTCGACCACCAGGCCGAACGGGGCCCGACCGAGCCACTTGCCCTCGCGCCGCTGCGTCGCCTTGGTGCTCTTGACGTTGTAGGACAACCGCTGCGAGTACTCGCGTGCGTTCTCGGCGCGGTCGATGATCCAACGCCTGTCGCGTTCGTCCATCGAGTCAAGACGTTCGTAGTCGAAGATGACCCGCGCGCGCCCCAAGATCGGCACGACTGCTTCCGCGCCCTTGCGGCTGAACCGGTCGAGCGCGTAGACCCACAGGCAGCCAACCTCACCGGCCAGTACGGCAGCCATCGCCGCGTCGTACTTCGGGCGCCGGATGTCAGACCAAGCGGACAGGTTCTCGCGCCATATCTTGCGGACGCAGTACCCGTTTTCGTCCGCCCACCGAATGCCCCGGCCCTCCTGGTCCCGGATCGATAGGGTGCGCTCGCCCTGGCGCACGATCTTGCTCTTCCGTAGCAGTAGGTCCACCTGGGGGCGACCGTGGCACGTGCACACACCCGCGCTTGAAGTGTTCTCCATGCCGACTGTAGGGACCGAAGAATTCCGGTGAGCGCGCTCGGGAAGTACGGCGGTAGTCATGGAAACCCCTGCTGACCTGCGGGTTCGGCCCGCGCCGGGCAGTTCCCAGGGTGTCGGAACTACCTGCGCGAACAACCCACCACCGGCCGGCGGAGACCGATGCTCCCGCAGAGCCACGGCGGACATGTCCAGGGGCGAGGAAACCCGTGGGCAAGACGCCACCGGGTCGCACGGACCGAGCACCCCGCAGGGGGACGGCGGCCGAGGGGTCAGCCGGTGAAGACCTCTTGGAGGACGCTCTCACCGTCGCCGACGATCCGTCGGAAGCGGCGGGCCAACTCCACCGCCTCCTCCTTGCTGCGTGCCTCCACCAGCGCGAAGCCCACGACCGCTTCCTTCGTCTCGGTGAAGGGGCCGTCGGTGATGGTGATCTCGCCGCCGGCGGAGCTGACGAGGGTGCCGTTCGGCGCCAGGCCACCCGTGGCCAGCAGCACCCCGGAGGCCGTCAGTTCCTCGATGAACGCGGACATCTCCGCGAACATCTTCTCGTCGGCGACCGGGGTGGCGTCCGTGGCCTTGGTCATCATCATGTAGCGCATCGGGGTCTCGCTCTCTCCTGCGGTGCTCGGCGACCCGTTCGCCTCGCTCTCACCCGGACGTCGAAGAGCTTATGTGACAGGGAACGGCGGCCGTCAGGCACCGCGGCAGAGCAGCAGCAGCGCGCGGTCGTCGTTGACGTCCTTGGCGACCGCCTCGATCAGGTGCCAGGCCGCGCCCTCGAACCCGGAGTGCACGTACCGGTCGGCCTCGCCCGTGAGGCGGTCCATGCCCTCGCTCAGGTCCCGGTCCGACGCCTCCACCAGGCCGTCAGTGAAGAGCATCAGGACGTCACCGGGGCGCAGCGCACCCTTCACGGGGTCGAACTGCGCCCCTTCGTACACCCCGAGGAGCGGGCCGTCGGCGCCCTTCTCCTCCCACAGGCCGCTGCCTGCGTTGAGTTGGAGCGCGGGCAGGTGGCCGGCGGAGAAGAGTTCGTAGTCCCCCGAGTCCAGGTCGAGGACGAGGTGGATGGAGGTGGCGAAGCCCTCGTCCCAGTCCTGGCGGAGCAAGTAGCCGTTGGCGGCGGGCAGGAAGCCGTGCGGGGGCAGCGAGCCGAGGAGCCCGCCGAAGGCGCCGGAGAGCAGCAGCGCCCGGGACGCCGCGTCCATGCCCTTGCCGGAGACGTCGGTGAGGACGACCTCCAGGGTCCGGCCGCCGTTGGTGCGGGCCGCGACGACGAAGTCGCCGGAGAAGGACTGCCCGCCGGCCGGGCGCAGCGCCATCTCGCGGTGCCAGCCCTTGGGCAGCCGGGGCAGGGCGCTTTGGACCCGGATGCGTTCGCGCAGGTCGAAGAGCATGGTGCCGCCGCGCCGCCAGGGCACCCCGACCCGGGCCCGGAACTGGGCGATCAGCAGCCCGAAGAAGCCGCAGGACGCCACCACGAGGACGGTGCCCGGGGTGACCCGGGCCGGGCCGTCCGCGTACGGGCCGAGGGTGAAGGTCTCCACGATCAGCCCGGCGGCGCACGCCGCGTACAGCCCGAGCAGGCTCGCCGGCCGCAGCAGCAGCGCGCCCGCCACGATGGGCAGGACGAGCGCCGCGGGCGAGATCCACTCGGAGTTCCAGGTCGTGCCCCAGGTGAGCAGGGGGACGGTGAGGAGGAGGCCGGCGAGGGCGAGGGTGTCGGAGCCGTCGCCGCGGAAGTAGTCGACCATGGATTTGCGCAGCGCGATGCGGACCCGGTGCGCCGTCTTGCGCATCCGGGCCCTGAGCGAAGCTGCTGCGCTGCCGTGGGCCATTGACGTGTGACCCTATCGATCCATCGATGTTTCGTGCAGGGGGACCCCTCAGACAATGCATTCGAAATCGGATCGCACTGTCGACATATCGTCCGGTCATCATGGCATATGACAGGACCTCCCCCGGGGTGCGTGTGACCGGGGGAAACGTGTGGTCCGTCTGCGACTGCTGGGGTACGGGTCGCGCACAGGTCGAATGCGCGGTGTCGGGCGCCCCGGGGCGCCCGCGGCCGGGCGCCGCCGAAGGGTCTTCAGGGCCGGCGGGCGTCAGTCGTCGATCGCCGCGCGGGGCTGGCAGCGCGGACACCAGAACAGGTTGCGGGCGGCGAGGCCCGCGGTGCGGACTTCGGCGTCGCAGACGTGGCACGGGAGGTTCGCCCGCCGGTAGACGTACACCTCGCCGCCGTGGTCGTCGACCCTCGGCAGGCGTCCCATCGCCTCCGGCGTGTGCTCCGGGCGCACGGTGTCGATGCGGTTGTTCCGCACGCCCTCGCGCATCAGCTCCACCAGATCGGTCCAGACGGCGTCCCACTGCGCGCGCGTGAGGTGCCGGCCGGGGAGGTACGGGTCGATGCCGTGGCGGAACAGCACTTCCGCGCGGTACACGTTGCCGACGCCCGCGATGACCTTCTGGTCCAGCAGCAGCGCGGCGACCGTCGTGCGCGAGCGGCTGATCCGCGCCCAGGCGCGGCCCGGGTCGTCGGCCTCCCGCAGCGGGTCGGGCCCCAGCCGGTCGTGTACCGCGCCCTTCTCGGCGTCCGTGATCAGCGCGCAGGTCGTCGGGCCGCGCAGGTCCATGTACGCGTCCGCACCCACCAGCCGCAGCCGGACCGTGTCGGTGGGCGGCGGCGCCGGGGTCGCGCCGAAGTCCACCTTGCCGAAGAGGCCGAGGTGGACGTGGACCCAGCCGAACGGCCCGAACCCGAGGAACAGGTGCTTGCCGTGGGCCTCCGCCTCCTCCAGCTCCCGGCCGTCCAACAGGGCGGCGGAGTCGGAGAACTTGCCCTGCGGGCTCCGTACGGCGAGGGCGCGGCCGACGAAGCGCGCGCGGTGGTCGGCGGCGAGCCGGTGGATCGTATGCCCTTCGGGCACGGCGGACTCCTGGGGTGTGCCGCGCCCCCGCTCCCGGTGCGGACGGGAGGCGGGGGCGCTGGTGAGGTGCGTGGGGACGGGGGTGGGCGGGGGTGGGGACCGGGGGTCAGGGCTGGGGGTGGCCCTCGGGGATCGGCGGCAGCTCGCCCGTCGACTCGTAGCGGCTGAGCATCTCGATGCGACGGGTGTGCCGCTCCTCGCCGGAGTACGGGGTGTCGAGGAAGATCTCCACGAAGCGGGTGGCCTCCTCCAGGGTGTGCATCCGGCCGCCGACGGCGATCACGTTCGCGTCGTTGTGCTCCCGGCCCAGCGCCGCGGTCTGCTCGCTCCACGCCAGCGCGGCCCGGACGCCCTTGACCTTGTTGGCGGCGATCTGCTCGCCGTTGCCGGAGCCGCCGATGACGACGCCGAGGGCGTCGGCGTCGTCCGCGGTGCGCTCGGCGGCGCGCAGGCAGAAGGGCGGGTAGTCGTCGAGGGCGTCGTAGATGTGGGGACCGCAGTCGACGGGCTCGTGGCCGTTCGCCTTCAGCCACTCGACGAGGTGGTTCTTGAGTTCGTATCCGGCATGGTCGGAACCGAGGTACACGCGCATGGACCGAAGTGTGGCACGCGCGCACGGTGGCGACGGCGCCGGGCGGCTCCCGGCCGCTCCGGTCCGCGCCGGTCCGTCCCGGCAGAGGTCGGGAAACTTGACGGTCCTTGTCAGGTATTCCGGGAAAGCTGGCCCGTATGGATCACACGAACGACGTTCAACACATCGCCCGGGTCGTCCTCGGCCCCGCCGATCCGGGATACGACGAGGAAGTGGCCGGCTTCCAGACCGGCTTCCGCCACCGCCCCGAGCTGGTGGTCGGCGCGGCGGACGCCGACGAGGTGCGGCGGGCGGTGACGTACGCCGCCGGCCGCGGCCTCACCGTGTCCGTGCAGGCCACCGGCCACGGGCTGCCCGGCGCTTCGGACGGCGGACTGCTGATCACCACCCGACGCATGGACGGGGTGCGCATCGACCCCGCCGCGCGCACCGCCCGCATCGACGCGGGGGTGCGCTGGGCCCAGGTCGTGGCCGCGGCCTCCCCGCACGGGCTCGCCCCGCTCAGCGGCTCGTCGCCGGGGGTCGGCGCGGTCTCCTACGTCCTCGGCGGCGGGATCGGACTGCTGGGCCGGCGCTTCGGTTACGCCTCGGACCACGTGCGGGCGCTGGAGGTGGTGACCGCGGACGGCGAACTGCGACGGCTGACGGCGCGGGGCCCCGACGGCGACCTGTGGCGGGCGCTGCTCGGCGGGGGCAACGCGGTCCGGCTGGGCGTGGTCACCGCGATGGAGATCGACCTCTTCCCCGTCGCCGCGCTGTACGGCGGGTACGTGCGCTACGGCGAGGAGTCCGTGGAGACGGCGGTGCGGGCGTACCTGGAGTGGACCCGCGGCGTGCCCGACGAGATGACCTCCGGCCTCGCGGTCATGTCCTACCCCGACGCCCCCGGCCTCCCGGAGCACCTGCGGGGCCGGTACGTCGCGACGGTCTCGGTGGCGTACTCCGGCGACGGCGCGGCCGGGGCGCGCCTGGTCGCCCCGCTGCGGGCGGCGGCACCGGTGCTGGAGGACACCCTGCGGGAGCTTTCGTACGCGGAGAACGCGACGGTGTACGCGGAGCCGGACCAGCCGCACGCGTACTACGGGGACAACGCGATGGTGCGGGGCCTGGACGCGGAGACGGCGGTGCGGGTGGTGAAGGCGACGGGGCCGGGGCAGCCGGTGTGGTCGGTGACGCAGATCAGCCACTTGGGCGGGGCGCTGGGGCGGAGCGGGGGCGGCGGCCTGGACTCGGTGCCGCACCGCTCGGCGGCGTACGCGGTGCGGATGCTGTCCGTGCTCACCCCGGACACCGGGGTCGCCCGGGTGCGGGCGCTGCACCGCGAGGTCTTCGCGCTCCTGGGCGAGCAGGTGCTGGGCCGCGCGGGGAACTTCTCGTTCGGCGGCGGCGACGAGGTGGAGGGCCTGCACGACACGACGCTCTCGGCGGCGCTGTCCCAGACGAAGCGCCGCTACGACCCGACCGCGGTCTTCTAACCCCTACGGTGCGACCTCCCGCCACGGGCCATGCGGGCCGTGTGCCACCTGCGCCCCGGTGGTGGGCTGTTCGCGCAGTTCCGCCCCCTACGCCCAGAGGGCGTGGGGGGACCCCCAGCGCCCCTGGACATGTCCGCCGTAGCCCTGCGGGCAGGTTTGGTCTCTGCAGACCGCGGTGGGCTTGTCGCGCAGTTCCCCGCGCCCCTGTTTCGCTGCCCCCGTCACTTGTCTGCAGGCCGAGGGTAGAGGGTTTAGGGGCGCGGGGAACTGCGCGACAAGCCACGATGCACCCGCAGAGACCATTGCGCCCGCAGGGCTACGGCGGACATGTCCAGGGGCGCGGGCGGCACACAAGCGCAACGCCCCGCGGCGGGCGGCCGGCGCCGCGAGGGGCTAGTCGCGGGGGGAGAGGAGCTTCCACGCAGTGGGGAGCGCGCCCATTGCCAGCGCCGCCTTCAGCGCGTCGCCGATGAGGAACGGCGTCAGGCCCGCCGCCACCGCCTCCGTCATCGACATGCCCGTCGCCAGCGCGAGGTACGGCACGCCGATCCCGTAGATGATCGCCGAGCCCACCACCATCGCCCCGGCCATCCGCAGCACGGAGCGGTCCGCGCCCCGCCGCGCCAGCGCGCCCACGACCGTCGCCGCCAGCAGCATGCCGAGGATGTAGCCGAACGACGGCATGCCCCAGCCCGCCTCGCCCTCCGCGAACCACGGCATGCCCGCCATGCCCGCCACCGCGTACAGCGCGAGCGAGAGGAAGCCGCGGCGGGCGCCGAGCGCCGTGCCGACGAGGAGCGCGGCGAAGGTCTGGCCGGAGACCGGGACGGGCGAGCCGGGCACCGGCACCGCGATCTGCGCCGCGAGGCCGGTGAGCGCCGCGCCGCCGGCGACGAGCAGGACGTCGCGGGTGCGGGAGGCGGGCAGCAGGTCCGCGAGGACCGCGCCGGGGCGTGTGGTGACGGTGGCAGTGCTCATCGGGTCTCCGCGGGGACGTAAGGAGAAGGGACACGGGAGAAGCAAAGAAACGAGGCAAACAACGCGACCGTAGCCCAGGTGCTTTCACTGGACCACCATCAAGCGTCGACAAAGGCAGCCGAAGGCCGTTGATGGGGAATCAACAAAGGACCGCCTCCAACCCCGCCGCACCCCACCTCACGCGTGACCCTCATCACGTGCACGGGACGGTTCCCGGGGCCCCGGAGTGGGGAGTCGCGCAAACGACCGGTCTGTAGGGTCCCACCAAGGGTCACCGACGGACCCGATCACCGTCGACGCGTAGGCGCGTGTACACGATGTGTGAGCCTCGTGGCCGTATAGCGGACAACCGTTCCCCATGAGCGGTCGCGGCACTCAGACTGGGCGCCTTCCCGAACCGCTAGTGATAGAGGGCGCCCATGTCCCGAACCTCCGCGTCCGCCGAGCCGGCGAAGCCCGCCGGCCCCGGCGGCCCCGTCGAGCGCCGCCCGGACGACGTCGTCCTCTCCCACGGACTCAAGCAGAGACATCTGTCGATGATCGCCCTCGGCGGGGTGATCGGCGCCGGGCTGTTCGTCGGCTCGGGTGCGGGCATCGCCGCCGCCGGTCCGTCCATCGTCGTGGCGTACGCCCTCTCGGGGCTGCTCGTCATGTTGGTGATGCGGATGCTCGGGGAGATGTCCGCGGCGAACCCGGCGTCCGGCTCGTTCTCCGTCCACGCGGAGCGCGCGATCGGCCCGTGGGCCGGCTTCACCAGCGGCTGGGCGTTCTGGACCCTGCTCTGCGTCGCCGTCGGCATCGAGGGCATCGGCGCCGCGAAGATCATGAGCGGTTGGATGCCCGGTACGCCGGAGTGGGCCTGGGTCGCCCTCTTCATGTTGGCGTTCTGCGCCACGAACCTTGCCGCCGTGCGCAATTTCGGCGAGTTCGAGTTCTGGTTCGCCGCCTTGAAGGTCGCCGCGATCGTGCTGTTCCTGGTGATCGGCGGGCTCGCGATCTTCGGGCTGCTGCCCGACACCGACGCGCCCGGCACGGCCAACCTCACCGGTGAGGGCGGGTTCATGCCGAACGGCACGGACGGGTTGATCGTCGGTCTGCTCGCCTCCGTCTTCGCGTACGGCGGCCTGGAGACCGTCACCATCGCCGCGGCCGAGTCCGAGGAGCCCGTGCGCGGCGTCGCCAAGGCGGTGCGCACCGCGATGTGGCGGATCGCGATCTTCTACATCGGCTCCATGGCGGTGATCGTGACGCTGGTGCCGTGGGACGACCCCGAGGTCGCCGAGAAGGGTCCGTACGTCGCCACCCTGGACCACCTCGGCATCCCGGCCGCCGGCGAGATCATGAACGTCGTCGTGCTGATCGCGCTGCTCTCCGCGATGAACGCGAACATCTACGGCGCGTCCCGGATGGCGTGCTCGCTGGTCGCCCGCGGCCAGGGCCCGACCTTCATGGGCAAGACGAACAAGGGCGTGCCGCGCACCGCCGTGCTCGCCTCCTCCGTCTTCGGCTTCGGCTGCGTCCTGCTCAGCTACTGGCGGCCCGACGACGTCTTCATGTGGCTGCTCAACATGGTCGGCGCGATCATCCTCGTCGTCTGGATCTTCATCGCGGTCTCGCAACTGGTGCTGCGCCGCCGCACCGAGCACGAGGACCCGTCCCGGCTGGTGGTGCGGATGTGGCTGTACCCCTACCTGACCTGGGTGGCGCTGGCCGGCATGGTGACGGTGTTCGTCCTGATGGCCAGGGACGACGGCACGCGCACCCAGCTCTACTACACGGGCGGCCTCACCCTGGCGCTCGCCGCGACGGGATACGCCCGGCAGAAGTGGGCGAGAAAGTCGCGTACACGGGATTGACGCCCCCCGCCCGCGGTCGCAGGCTGCTGTGCCATCTACGGAGGTCGGGCGGCCGGGTAGTCGGGTCAGGGACGGCGGGCCCCACGCCCCCAACACGGAGGCGACGAATGAGAGTTCTGGCTGCCGGTGACCACTTCGTGCGCAACTCCCTGATCGCCGAAGCCCTGAGGCACGACATCACGGACGCGTCCCTGGACCTGACCGAGTTGACGTTGCCCTGGCCGCTGGAGCCGTTCGGGCCGGTCGCGGAGGTGGAGGAGGCGAGCGACAGCGAGGACGCGCTGATCGCCGCGCTCGACGGGGTGGAGGTGTGCGTCACCCAGATGGCGCCCTTCACCGAACGCGTCCTGGCCGCCGCGCCCGCGCTGCGGATGATCGCGGTCTGCCGCAGTTGGCCGGTGAACATCAACGTGGCGGCGGCGCGGCAGCGGGGCGTGCGGGTGTGCTGTGCGCCCGGCCGCAACGCGGCGGCGACCGCCGAGTTCACCCTCGGGGTGATGCTCGCCGCGCTGCGCCGCATCCCGGACGCGCACAACTCCCTGACCGGCAGGGGCCACTGGGACGGCTCGTACTACACCTACGAACACAGCGGCACCGAACTGGAGGACACGCCCGTCGGGGTCCTCGGGTACGGCGCGGTCGGCAGCCGGGTGGCCCGGGTGCTGGGCGCGTTCGGCGCACAGGTGGAGGTGTACGACCCGTACGTGCGCGGCGACGTGCACGGTCTGCGGGCGCCGACGCTCGAAGCCATGCTCAGCCGCTCCCGGGTGCTCACCCTGCACGCCCGGCTGACCGCGGAGACCCGCGGAATGATCGGACCGCACGAGCTGTCGTTGCTGCCGCGCGGCGCGGTGCTGGTGAACACCGCCCGCGGCGGGCTGGTCGACACCCACGCCCTGTGCGACGCGCTGGACAGCGGCCACCTCGCGGCGGCGGCGCTGGACACGTACGAGGAGGAGCCGCCGCGGCCGGGCAGCCGGCTGTTCTCCACCCCGAACCTGGTGTTGACGCCGCACGTGGGCGGCGCGAGCCGGGCGGTGGCGCAGAAGGCGGCGGCGTTCATCGCGGCGGAGGTCGGACGGTACGCCCGCGGCGAGCGCCTGGCCCACGCCCTGGCCTGACGCCAGATGCATGGCTCCTGACATCTGGCACCCGACGTCTGAAGCCGGCCGCCGTTTCGCGTGATGGCCCGTCACCCGCATGGCGGCACCCGCCCCGGGGCACACCGGGGACATGGCTGATACGGGTGGGATGACGCGACGCAGCGCCGTGACCCTGGCGGCGGGCGCGGCCTTCACCGGCGCCGCGAGCTCCGCCGCCGCGGCGCCGGCGGCGGCGGAGGCGAACCACGACACCGGCCGCGGGCCGCTGGTCGTCGGACACCGGGGCGCCGCCGGCTGGCGTCCCGAGCACACGCCGGCTTCGTACGAACTCGCCGTGCAGACCGGCGCGGACTGGATCGAGCCCGATCTGGTGATGAGCGGGGACGGCGTCCTCGTGGTGCGGCACGAGAACGAGATCTCCGGCACCACGGACGTCGCCCGCCGCCCCGAGTTCGCCGCCCGGCGCACCACCAAGACGGTGGACGGGCGCCGGGTGACCGGCTGGTTCACCGAGGACTTCGCCCTCGCCGAACTGCGCACCCTGCGCACGGTCGAACGGCTGCCCCTGGTGCGCGACCGGAACACCGTCTTCGACGGGGTGGCGCAGATCATGACGTTCCAGGAGGTGGTGGACCTGGCGCGGACGCTCTCGCGCACGCACCGCCGGCGGATTGTCGTCTTCCCCGAGACCAAGCACCCCACCTACTTCCGCTCGATCGGACTGCCGCTGGAGCCCGAGTTGATCCGGGTGCTGCGGCGCAGCGCGCTCGGCCCCGGCGGGTGCGTGGTGCAGTCCTTCGAGCCCACCAGCCTGCAGCGGGTGGCGGCGGCGCGGCTGCGGGTGCCGCTGTGGCAGGCGCTCGGCACCGTCGGCGGCCCGTACGGGCACGACGAGACGTACGCGCAGATGCGCACCCCCGAGGGGCTGCGCCGGATCGCCGCGTACGCCCAGTGGATCGGGCCCGACAAGTCCTCGCTCGTCGCGCCCTCGCCGCTGCTCGCGGACGCGCACGCGGCGGGGCTGCGGGTGGGCGCGTACACCTTCCGGGCGGAGAACCAGTACCTGCCGGCGGAGCTGCGCCGCGGCGCGGACCCGTACGCCTTCGGCGCCGCCCTCACGGAGTACGCACAGCACTACGCCATGGGGGTGGACGCGGTGGTGACGGACTTTCCGGACCTGGCGGTGGCCGCCCGGCGGGCGTGGGCCGAGGAGCGGTCGTAGCGCTCGCAGGGGCCCCGGTCCTAGGACCAACGCACGATCCGGCCGGGCCGTTCCGGCGCGATAACTGCTGCTAACGTGCAGATGCATAAGATGTGCAATAAGCAGCAGCCCGGAGGGACCCCGGACATGGCCGTCTACACGCTTCCTGAACTTCCCTACGACTACGCCGAGCTCGAACCGGTCATCAGCCCGGAGATCATCGAGCTCCACCACGACAAGCACCACGCGGCCTACGTCAAGGGCGCCAACGACACCCTGGAGCAGCTCGCCGAGGCGCGGGACAAGGAGTCGTGGGGCTCGATCAACGGTCTGGAGAAGAACCTCGCGTTCCACCTCTCCGGGCACATCCTGCACAGCATCTACTGGCACAACATGACCGGCGACGGCGGCGGCGAGCCGCTGGACAAGGACGGCGTGGGCGAGCTCGCCGACGCGATCGCCGAGTCGTTCGGCTCGTACGCCAAGTTCAAGGCGCAGCTGACGAAGGCGTCCGCCACCACGCAGGGCTCCGGCTGGGGCGTCCTCGCCTACGAGCCGGTCAGCGGCCGGCTGATCGTCGAGCAGATCTACGACCACCAGGGCAACGTCGGCCAGGGCTCGGTGCCGATCCTGGTCTTCGACGCCTGGGAGCACGCCTTCTACCTGCAGTACAAGAACCAGAAGGTGGACTTCATCGAGGCCATGTGGAAGGTCGTGAACTGGCAGGACGTGGCCAAGCGCTATGCCGAGGCCAAGGGCCGCACGCCGCTGATCGCCCCCTGACGCCGAACGCGCCGGCGCGGGGCACAGCCCCGGCCGACGGGCGCCCACGGTCGTCCTGCTCGTGATCGTCTTCTCACCTTTCACGTGCGGGCGGATAGAAGGAGGACCCCCGCGAGGACGTGACTCGCGGGGGTCCTTCCGTTCGCTGCTGCGCGGCTTCTGACCAGAGGCCGCGGTTCAGAGGTTGGAGAAGTCCGGGTCCGCCGTGCGGGTGCGCTTGATCTCGTAGAAGCCGGGGGTGGCGGCCACCAGCAGCGTGCCGTCCCACAGCCGGGCCGCGGCCTCGCCCTGCGGCGCGGGGGTGACGACCGGGCCGAAGAAGGCGACCTGTTCGCCGTCCGCGCCGGGCACCGCGATGACGGGCGTGCCGACCTCCTGGCCGACCTTCTCGATGCCCTCCCGGTGGGAGGCGCGCAGCTGGGTGTCGTAGGTGTCCCGGTCGGCGTACTCGATGAGGTCGGCCGGCAGGTCGACGTCCGCGAGGGCCGCGGCGACGGCCTCCCGGGTGGGGCCCTCGCCCCGGTTGTGGAAGCGGGTGCCGAGCGCGGTGTAGAGCGGGCCGACGACCGCGTCGCCGTGCAGCTCGCGGGCGGCGGTGACGACGCGGACGGGCGCGATGGCGTCCTTCAGCCCCTCCCGGTACTCCTCGGGGAGCTCGTCCATCCGGTCCTCGTTCAGCACCGCGAGGCTCATCACGTGCCAGCGGACCTCGACGTTCCGCACCTTCTCCACCTCCAGCATCCAGCGGGAGGTCATCCAGGCCCAGGGGCACAGGGGGTCGAACCAGAAGTCCACCGGGGTTCTGGCGTTCTCGGACATGTCTCTCCTCAGGGACGTGAAAGTCTGTTCCCGTCAACGACGGCCGTCACCGACCGATTCCCCGATCACGTGCTGGACGGGGCGCGCAGCGCCCGTGGCAGGATCGGTGCCGTTCACATGAGACACGAAGGAGTGCCCGTGCCGGGTGAGAATCTGTCCCGCGACGAGGCCCGCGAGCGGGCCGAGCTGCTGTCCGTCGACGGGTACGAGGTGGCCCTCGACGTCCGTTCCGCGATCGACGCCCCCGGTGCCGACGCGGGCGGCGACGGCGAGAAGGGCGCGCCGCGGACGTTCCGGTCCGTGACCACGATCCGGTTCCGCGCCGCCCGGCCGGGCGCCGCCACCTTCGTCGACCTGATCGCGCCGCGGGTGACCGCGGTGAGCCTGAACGGCACGGCGCTGGACCCGGCCGAGGTCTTCGACGGCGCGCGCATCGCGCTGGCGGACCTGGCGGCGGAGAACGTCCTCGTGGTGGACGCCCAGTGCGCCTACAGCCGGACCGGCGAGGGGCTGCACCGCTTCGTCGACCCCGAGGACGGCGAGGTGTACCTGTACACCCAGTACGAGCCGGCGGACGCCCGCCGCGTCTTCGCCAACTTCGAACAGCCCGACCTGAAGGCACCGTTCCACTTCGAGGTGACGGCGCCCGAGGGGTGGACGGCGTGGAGCAACGGCGCCGGGGAGCGGGGCGCGGACGGGGTGTGGCGGTTCGCGAAGACGCAGCCGATCTCGACGTACATCACGGCCGTCGTCGCCGGTCCGTACCACTACGAGACCGACCTCTACACCCGGACGTTCGACGACGGGACCGTGCTGGAGATCCCGCTGGGCGCGATGTGCCGCAAGGGCCTCGCCCGGCACTTCGACGCGGACGACGTCTTCCTCGTCACCAAGCAGGGCCTGGACTTCTTCCACGACCGCTTCGACTTCCCCTACCCCTTCGGGAAGTACGACCAGGCGTTCGTGCCGGAGTACAACATCGGCGCGATGGAGAACCCGGGGTGCGTCACCTTCCGGGAGGAGTTCATCTTCCGCGGCAAGGTCACGCAGGCGGCGTACGAGCGGCGGGCCAACGTCGTCCTGCACGAGATGGCGCACATGTGGTTCGGCGACCTGGTCACCATGGTGTGGTGGGACGACCTGTGGCTGAAGGAGTCCTTCGCCGACTTCATGGGGTCGTACGCGATGGTCGGCGCCACCCGCTTCACCAACGGCTGGACCACCTTCGCCAACAACCGCAAGGCGTGGGCCTACCGGGCCGACCAGCTCCCGTCCACGCACCCGGTCACGGCCGACATCCGCGACCTGGAGGACGCCAAGCTGAACTTCGACGGCATCACCTACGCCAAGGGCGCCAGCGTGCTGAAGCAGCTGGTGGCGTACGTCGGCGAGGACGCGTTCCTGGAGGGCTCGCGGCGCTACTTCAAGCGGCACGCGTACGGCAACACCCGCCTGGACGACCTGCTGTCGGCGCTGGCGGAGACCTCCGGGCGGGACATGGCCGCGTGGTCGCGCTCCTGGCTCCAGACCTCCGGGGTGAACTCGCTCGCCCCGCAGATCACGTACGACTCCGGTGACCGGATCACCGAACTCTCCGTCGTCCAGGACGGGGAGACGCTCCGGCCGCACCGCGTCGCGGTGGGGCTGTACCGGCGCGAGGGCACCGAGCTGGTGCGGTACGCGTCGGCCGAGGTCGACGTCGACGGCGCGCGGACCGCGGTGCCGGAGCTCGCGGGCTCGGAGCGGCCGGCGTTCGTGCTCGTCAACGACGAGGACCTGACGTACTGCAAGATCCGCTTCGACGAGGGCTCGCTGAGCACGCTCCGCGCCCACCTGGGCGACGTCACCGACCCGCTGGCGCGGGCGCTGTGCTGGTCGGCGCTGTGGAACCTCACCCGGGACGCGCTGATGCCGGCGCGCGACTTCGTCGACCTGGTGCTGCGGTTCGCCGGGCGGGAGTCCGACATCGGGGTGCTGCAGATGCTGCACGCCTGGGCGCGCACCGCGCTGGTCCACTACGCGGCGCCGCAGTGGCGCGCGGAGGGCGGGCGGCTGCTGGCGGAGGGCGCCCTGCGGGAGCTGCGGCAGGCCGAGCCGGGCAGCGAGCACCAGCTCGCCTGGGCGCGGTTCTTCGGCTCCGTCGCCGATTCCGCGGCGGACCTCCAGCTCCTCAAGGGGCTGCTGGACGGCACCGCGAAGATCGACGGCCTGGACGTCGACCAGGAGCTGCGCTGGTCCTTCCTCGAACCGCTGGCGGCGCACGGCGTCGCGGACGAGGCGGCGCTGGCGGCGGAGTTGGCGCGGGACGACACCGCGTCCGGCACCCGCCACCACGTGCGCTGTCTGGCGGCGCGGCCGTCCGCGGCGGTGAAGGACCAGGCGTGGGCGCAGGTGGTGGAGTCGGACGAGCTGTCCAACGCGCTGGTGGAGGCGACGATCTCGGGCTTCGTCCAGTCGGGGCAGCGGGAACTGCTCGCGCCGTACGCACCGAAGTACTTCGAGGCGATCGAGCGGGTGTGGCGGGAGCGGACCATCCAGATCGGGATGGACGTGGTCTCCGGCCTGTTCCCGTCGCTCCAGGGGGATGCGGCGCGGGTGGCGGCGGAGGAGTGGTTGGGGGCGCGGGGCGATGCGGCGCCGGCGCTGCGGCGGTTGGTGTTGGAGGCGCACGACGACTTGTCGCGTGCGCTGTCCGCCCAACGCTGCGACGCCGCTGCCGCGCCCCCCGAAGGCGCGTAACCCTTACTGCGCCCCGGCCCGCGCCGGGGCGCCCCCTGCGAGGCCCCCGTCCGGGCCCCGCCCCCTACGGAGTGGCGTGCGGTGGGCAACCCAGGGGCCGCGAGCCCACGCAACCCAACCCCCGCGAGGGGGCATGTGTGGAGCAACCTAGGGGCGCGGGGAACTGCGCGACCAACCATCCACGGTCTGTGGGTGATGGACGGCCTGTAGTCCTACGGCGAGTGGTCCTTGACGCCGCCAAGTCGGCAAGACTATTCGCCGTTGGGCCGCGGGCCCGTTGTCGGCTGCACACCGTACGTGGCTGGTCGCACAGTTCCCCGCGCCCCTAGGTAGCCCACCCCACGCTCCTCCGCAGGAGCTACGTTGCCCACCCCGGGCTCGCGCCGGGGGGAGGGACATCAACGCGGCCCCGGGTTGCCCGCCTCACGCCACTCCGCAGGAGGTAGGTCGCCCACCTTCGCAAGGGGTCCCGCGGGGGAAAGGTCGCGGGATGTGCACAGGGGTGTAACAGCGGGTAGCGCGGGGGCGGGCGGGGGGAAGAGGGTCCGCATGGAACACGACGCCACCGCGTACCCCTCCCGCTTCCACGCCCGCCACCACGTGGTCTCCGCCGCCGAGTTGCGCAGCCACCGCACCCACCGCACCCGCGGCGACCGGCAGCTGTTACTGCCGGGGGTCTATCTGCTGCGCGCCGGCGCGGCCACCAGCGAGGAGCGGCTGTGCGGCGCGCTCGTGTACGCGTCGCGGCCCGGCGCAAGCGCCGCGGACGGCGCGGACGGGCAGGCCGTGCTCACCGGACTCGCCGCGCTCGCGCTGCGCGACTTCGCCGGCGCCCCCGCCCTGCGCGACGTGGAGCACGTCGACGTGCTGGTGCCGCGCACGCGCCGGCTGCGGTCGACGGGGTACGCGCGGATCGTCCGGGCGCAGGTGCTCCCCGAGCCGGAGTGGCTGATCGGGCTGCCCGTCGCCCCGGTGCTGCGCGCGGTCGTGGACGCCGTCGCGCACACGGCGGAGCCGGCCGCCGTACGGGCCCTGCTCGCGGAGGCCGTCGGCGGCGGGCACTGCGAGCCGGCCGCCCTGGTCGGGGAGTTGCGGCAGGCGCGGCTGCTGCACCGCCCGCCCGTCGCCGACGCGGTCGAGTCGCTGCTGGCGCAGGGGCGGCTGCTCGCCGAGGAGCGGCTGTACGCGCTGGTGCACGCGTACGGCCTGCCCGACCCGGTGTGGAACGTGGAGTTGAGACTTCCGCAGGGCCCGAGCCTGGGCTCCGTGGACGCGTTCTGGCCGGAACAGGCGGTCGCCGTCGCGCTGGACGCCCGGGAGTGCCACCGGGACCTGGAGCAGTGGGGCATCACGGTCGTCCAGCTCACCCCGCACAAGCTGCGCGACCGCCCTGACCAGCAGGCCGTCGTGGTGCGCACGGCCCTGATGGCGGCGGTGGACCGCGACCTCGCCCAGCAGGTCGTCGTCCTGCCCCGGTGACGGTAGCTCCCGCTTCCTCCCTGCTCGTCCCCGCTGGCGCGTCGTCCACGGTGGCGGGTTTATGCCATGGCCACATCACATCGGTCGGCGCCCCTCCCCAAAACCCCGCCCCGTGCGAAAGGCTGAGCGGTCGTCCGGCACCGAAAACCGGACTGACGTTCTCCGTGTCCTCCTTCACAACAGGGATGCTGATGACCCCCGATTCCCAGAGCTCCATATCCGGACGCTCCACCCCCGGGCGCAGACGCGCGGCCCGCATCGCAGCCGCCGCGTCGCTGGTGACGGCGCTGGTCGCCACCGGCGCGGCCCCGGCGTTCGCCACCACCCCGGCCGACCCCGACCCCGCTGCCGGGGCGAAGGCCGTCCAGCCCGCCGAGAAGAAGCTCGGTGCCGCGGACGTCGAACTCCTCGCCGAGGCCGAGGCCAAGGGCGAGAAGCACGTCACGGTGATGGTGGCCACCGCCCCCGGCTCGACCGAGCCGGTGGCGCAGCAGTTGGACGCCGTCGACGGTGCGTCCGTCGGCAAGACGTACGACGCGCTCGGCTACGTGCGGGCCACCCTGCCCACCGCGAAGGCGGAGGCCGCCCTCAAGGCCGCCGCCAAGCTCCCCAGCGTCCACGGCATCGACCTCAAGCACGAGGTGAAGCTGGACGACCCGACCCCGGCCGGCGACACCACCAAGGCCGCGGGCACCGCCGGCAAGCAGGGCAAGAGCTACCCGGCGCCGGGCAAGCACACCCCCGCGAAGAACCCGTACAACCCGTCGTTCGAGACGGGCGCGGTGGACTTCGTGAAGAAGCACCCGAAGTACGACGGCCGCGGGATCACCATCGGCGTCCTGGACTCCGGCGTGGACATCGCCCACCCGGCGCTGCAGAAGACCACCACCGGCGAGCGGAAGATCGTCGACTGGGTCACCGCGACCGACCCGGTGTACGACGGCGACGGCACCTGGCGCCAGATGCGGCTGGAGGTGAACGGCCCGACGTTCACCGTGAACGGCCGCGCGTACACCGCGCCCGCCGGCACGTACAAGTTCAACCTCTTCGCCGAGGCCGCCACCCGCGGCGGCGACATGGCCGGCGACCTGAACCGCGACGGCGACACCACCGACGTGTGGGCGATGCTGTACGACCCGGCGCAGGGCACGGTCCGGGTGGACCTGAACAACGACGCCGACTTCGGCAACGACACCGCCATGAAGCCGTACAAGGACGGCTTCCAGATCGGCTACTTCGGCAAGGACGACCCGGCGACCCCGGTCGTCGAGCAGATCCCCTTCGTGATCGAGCTGCGCAAGGACGTCGTCTACAACCCCGACACCGGCGCCAAGGCCGACTACGCCTCCATCGGCGTCATCGAGGGTTCGCACGGCTCCCACGTCGCCGGCATCACCGCCGCCAACGGCCTGTTCGGCGGGAAGATGAACGGCGCCGCGCCCGGCGCCAAGATCGTCTCCTCCCGGGCCTGCACCTGGAGCGGCGGTTGCACCAACATCGCCCTCACCGAGGGCCTGGCGGACCTGGTGATCAACCGGGGCGTCGACATCGTCAACATCTCCATCGGCGGCCTGCCGGCGCTCAACGACGGCAACAACGCCCGCGCGGAGCTGTACAACCGGCTGATCGACACCTACGGCGTCCAGCTGGTGATCTCCGCGGGCAACGACGGCCCCGGCACCAACACCCTCGGGGACCCCGGCGTCGCCACCAAGGCGATCTCCGTCGGCGCGTCCATCTCCAAGGAGAGCTGGGCCGCGAACTACGGCTCGCAGGTGACGAAGAAGTACCAGATGATGCCCTTCTCCTCGCGCGGCCCGCGCGAGGACGGCGGCTTCACGCCCACCATCACCGGCCCCGGCTCGGCGATCCAGACCACCCAGACCTGGTCCCCCGGCGGCCCCGTGAAGGAGGCCGGCTACCAGCTCCCGCCCGGCTACTCCATGCTCCAGGGCACCTCGATGTCCTCGCCGCAGGTCGCGGGCGCCAGCGCGCTGCTGCTGTCCGCCGCCAAGCAGCGCGGCATCGACCTGACCCCGGCCAAGCTGCGGACCGCGCTGACCAGCACCGCGAACAAGATCCCCGGGGTGCAGGCGCACGAGCAGGGCGCCGGTCTGATGGACACCGTCGACGCGTGGGAGTCCATCACGGACGGCGTCGGCGCCCACGAGTACGCCGTGAAGGCGCCCGTGGACACCGCGATCGACTTCGCGCTGAAGGACCCGGGCTTCGGCACCGGTCTGTACGACCGCGAGGGCGGGCTGAAGGTCGGCCAGTCCAAGACGTACGACATCACCGTCACCCGCACCACCGGCCCCAAGGGCTCCGTGTGGCACGAGCTGGACTGGCGGAACAACGACGGCACCTTCCGGCTGCTCACCGGTGACAAGGTGCGGCTGCCGCTGAACCAGCCGGTGACCGTGACCGTGCAGGCCCGGCCGAAGTCCGTCGGCGTCCACTCGGCGATCTTGGAGGCGGACGACCCGCGCACCGAGGGCGTCGACAAGCAGATCATGTCGACCGTCGTCGTCTCCACGCCGCTGGCGGCCCCCTCGCACGCGTTCTCCGCGGCGGGCTCGGTCCAGCGCAACAGCTCCACCTCGTACTTCATCAACGTGCCGGCGGGTGCGAAGAACCTTGAGGTCGCGCTCGGCGGGTTGGCGAAGGGCAGCCAGACGCGCTTCATCAGCATCCACCCGTACGGGGTGCAGATGGAGGACAGCGCCACCATCTTCTGCTACCCGAACTACGAGAGCCCGACCAACACCTGCCGCCCCGACCTGCGGTCGTACGCCGACCCGACGCCGGGCGTGTGGGAGATCGAGGTCGAGTCGCGGCGCACCTCGCCGCTGCTGGACAACCCGTACAAGCTGGACGTGACGCTGCTGGGCGCCGACTTCGACCCGGCGATCACCACGCTCCCCGAGGTGAAGGTCGGCACCCCGGCCCCGGTCGACTGGAAGGTGACCAACAAGGTCGCCCCCGTCGACGGCAAGCTGGCCGGCGGCTCCCTGGGCTCGGCGAAGGTGGCCCGGCCCACCATCAAGCAGGGCGAGACGGACGAGACCACGGTGACCGTCGGCGCCGGCGTCGAGCGGCTGGACATCGCGATCGGCAACACCTCCGACCGCGGCGCCGACCTCGACCTGTCGGTCTACAACGAGGCCGGCGTGCGCGTCGGCTCCGCCGCCGACGCGGACTCCGAAGAGGCCGTCAGCCTGATCAAGCCCGCGGCGGGCACCTACACCATCGTGGTCGACGGCTACGCCGTGGCCGCGGAGGGCACCGAGTACGACTACCGGGACGTGTTCTTCGCCCCGTCGCTCGGTGAGCTGAAGGTCGACCCGAACAAGCCGGTCAAGCTTGGCACCGGTGAGTCCGCGCAGGTCAGCGCGGAGGTCGTGGTCGCCGGCCCGGCTCCCGAGGGACGTCAGTTCTTCGGCGAGGTCCGGCTGGTGAACGCCCGCGGCACCGCGGCGGGCGCGGGCAGCGTGGTGATCGGGAAGGTCGTTCCGTAACGACAGCGACGACGACCACTGCGCGGCAGTAGGACGACGGGGGGCGGGCGCCCGGTGTGGGCGCCCGCCCCTCCCCCGTTCCCCGGGGACGGCGAGCGGCGCCCGCCCGCCCGGTTCCGCCGGCCCCCGGATTGTTCGCCTCGTCACAGATTCCGCCCCTTGGACAATGGACTGGACAAGTCAGCCGTGGGGACACGCATCATGGAGCGGCAACCGTCGCCAGCAGATCACGTGGATCTCGCAGATCAGAACGTACGAAGGAGTCTTCCGTGAGGGTCGGAATCGTCGGAGCCACCGGTCAGGTCGGCACGGTCATGCGCAGGATCCTCGCAGAGCGGAAGTTCCCCGTCGAGGAGCTGCGGCTGTTCGCGTCCGCCCGCTCCGCCGGCTCCACCATCGCGTGGGAGGGGCGTGAGATCACCGTCGAGGACGCCTCCGTCGCCGACTACAGCGGGCTCGACATCGTGCTGTTCTCGGCGGGCGGCGCCACGTCGCGCGCGCTGGCGGAGAAGGTCGCCGGGCAGGGCCCGGTCGTGATCGACAACTCGTCCGCCTGGCGGATGGACCCCGAGGTCCCGCTGGTGGTCTCCGAGGTGAACCCGCACGCGGTCAAGGACCGCCCCAAGGGCATCATCGCCAACCCGAACTGCACCACCATGGCCGCGATGCCGGTGCTGAAGCCGCTGGCGCAGGAGGCCGGTCTGACCGCGCTGATCGCCACCACGTACCAGGCCGTCTCCGGCTCCGGGCTGTCCGGCGTCGCCGAGCTGGACGGCCAGGTGAAGCAGACCGTGGAGGAGGCGACGGCCCTCACACACGACGGCGAGGCGGTCTCCTTCCCCGAGCCCGGCGTCTACAAGCGCCCCATCGCCTTCAACGTGCTGCCGCTGGCCGGCAACGTCGTCGACGACGGCTCCTTCGAGACGGACGAGGAGCAGAAGCTCCGCAACGAGTCCCGCAAGATCCTGGAGCTGCCGGAGCTGAAGGTCTCCGGCACCTGCGTGCGCGTGCCGGTCTTCACCGGCCACTCCCTCCAGATCAACGCCCGCTTCGCCGGCCCGCTGAGCGTGGAGCGCGCGTACGAGCTGCTGGCCGGGGCGCCGGGCGTGGAGCTGTCCGAGATCCCCACCCCCCTCCAGGCGGCGGGCAAGGACGCTTCGTACGTGGGCCGGATCCGGCGCGACGACACCGTGGAGCACGGTCTCGCGCTGTTCGTCTCGGGCGACAACCTGCGCAAGGGCGCCGCGCTGAACGCCGTCCAGATCGCGGAGCTGGTCGCGGACGAGCTCGCCGCGAAGAAGTAGCCGCTCCCTCTTCGGCCCCGCCCCGGTGCACGGGTGCGGGGCCGACGCGTGCCCGGGGGTCCGCGCACGTCAGCGGCTGTTGCGCAGCTCCAGCACGTACGTGGCGGTCAGCGCGACGACGTGGTCCGCGTCCCGCGTCAGGTCGTCGAGGGCGCGGGCCGCGGTGGCGCCCGGGACGTCCGCGAGGGCCTGGGTGAGCCGTCGACGCCCGGCCGGGTCCGTACCGGCGTGGGCCAGCCGGTCGACGAGTCCGGCGGCGATCTCGTCGGCGGCGGGGCCGGTCGCCAGCGCGCTCAGCGCATCGGCCGCGTCGACGTCGTTCACCCCCTCGACGACCATGTCGACGAGGGTGGGGACGGCCTCGGCCACCCCGCGGGCGGCGAGCACCGGGGCCGCCCGGCGACGGACGGCGACGTCCGGGTGGGCGAGGGCGCCTTGCAGCAGCGCGGTCGCCGCGCCGTCGGGGAACTCCGCGATGGACCGAACGGCCCGCTCGCGCACCTCGGCGACGGGCGAGCGCAGGCCCTTCGCCAGCAGCGCGAGTCCGCGGTCCCCGGACTGGGCGAGGGCCCAGCGCAGCGCCCCGGCGACGTTCGGGTCGCTCTCCCCGAGCACCGATTCCACCAGGGTCTCCACCGGTACCGGGGCCTCGTCGACCGCGGTGAGGGCGGCGCGCTGGCGCTTGCCCGCGCTCTCCGAGTCCAGCGCCTGGAGGAGGGCGACGACCTGGAGGACCTCCTCCCAGCCGGTGGGCTCGGCGGCCTCGATCCGTTGCAGCCGGGCCAGCAGCTCCGTCTCGGCCGCGATGCGCTCCACCGTGCGGCGGGCGAGGTCCTCGACCAGCTCCGACGGTGTGAAGCCGGGGTCGTCGAGCGCCCGCTTGACCTCGTGCAGCGACAGCCCGAGGGACCGCAGGCTCTCGATGTGGAAGATGCGTCGGATGTCGTCGCCGGAGTACTCGCGGTAGCCGGCGTCGGTGCGGTGCGCGGGGCGCACCAGTCCGAGCGATTCGTAGTGGCGCAGCATCCGGGCGCTGACCCCGGACCGCCGCGCCACCTCACCGATCAGCACGAGACCCTCACCACCGGACCTGGTCGGGGTCGAGGACCGCGACGCGTTTCGCTTCCTCGACGGCGAGCGTGAAACCGGCTTCCGGGTCGCGGTAGAGCTGCTCCGTGGCGATCGCGTGGGCGCGTACGTCCGGGTCGGGGTCGTCGGCCGCGGCGTACAGCACCGGCAGCACCACCTCGCCGAGTCCGATCAGCGCCCGGCTGAGGCTCAGCCGGGTCTCCCGGCTGCCGCGGGCGAACTGCGTCGCCAGCACGTCGGCCAGTGCGCGCTCCTCGCCGTCGGGCACGAACGCGACCGCGGTGCGCCAGGCGGCCCGCGCCACCTCGTCGTCGGCGTCGAGCAGCAGGTCGCGGGTGAGCGACGGCCAGGTCCGCGGGTCGCCGATCTTCGACAGGGTGTGCAGGGCCTGGCTGCGGGCCTGCGCGAGCGGCGAGCGGAGTTCGGGCAGGAGTCGGGGGACGGTCGCGGCGGGGTCGTGCCGGGTGAGCGCCCACGTCAGCATCTCTCGTACGGAGAACTCCGGCTCGACCGCGCACCGCGCCACGAGCGGTTCGACGGCCGCGTTGTCGGGGGCGGGGTCCGTGCCGATCGCGAGCGCGGCCCGCAGTCGTACGGACGCGTCGCCGTCCTCCAGCGCCCCGAGCGCGGCTGCCATCTGTGCGGTCATCCGGACCACCTCCTCGACACCAGTGAAGAGCTTGCCACCGTGTCAAGGTCAAGCCGATGACCTGTCCGTCTGGCCGCACCCGCGGCTTCCCTGCGGGACGCGGCGCGAGACCTCCCCACCGTTCCCCTGCGGGGTGCGTTGGTCTCTGCGGGCCGGTGGTGGGCTTGTCGCGCAGTTCCCCGCGCCCCTAATAGCCTTCACCTCAGCCCGCAGGCGAGTGACGGGGCAGCGAAACAGGTGGCGCTGGGGGTCCCCCCGTGCCCGCAGGGCACAGGGGGCGGAACTGCGCGGGTAACCCACCACCGAGCCGCAGAGACCGACGCGTTCCGCAGGAGAACGGCGGGTGCGTCCAGGCGGCGGGTCCCTAGGCGTCAGGGCTGGCCCTTCCGCATGCGTCGCATGAAGAGGGTGAAGCCCGCCCACAAGGCGATCGCGCCCCCCACCAGGAGCCAGCCGAGGTGGCGGCCGGTGGCGAGGGTCAGGGCGGTGATGAGGACGACGAACAGCGCGGCGAAGACGTTGACGCCCCTGACGTAGAACCGGATCGCGGCCTGCCGCTCCGTGCTCCATCCCATGCGGTCCACGGTGATCACCTTTCGCGCGGCTTTCTTCGACGGACGGGTGCGCCGGGGAGGAACCCCCTGGGGGATCCCTCCCCGGCCGGTGGAGAGTTAAAAGGCCCTGGGGCCTGTCTCACAGGCCCCAGGCTCTAGCCGAAGATCGTGTCGACGAGGCCGGACGCGGCTTCGCCCGCCCCCCACGCCCCGGCGAAGCAGATCGGCTGGCCCCACATCGACATGCCGCCCGTGGGGATCGCGCTGCCCAGCAGGACCGCCTCGCAGGCGAGGAAGAAGCCGCCGCCGGCGAGGAAGCCGGCGACGTCGCCCCACAGGCCGACGGTGTCGCCGGTCACCAGCCCGTGGACGGCGCTGAAGCCGTCGCCGACCCAGCCGAGCGCGTCCACGCCGCCGCCGATCGCGTCGACGATGCCGCCGATGCTGAACAGGCCGCTGGGGTCGATGAGGTTGGTGGGGTCACCGGAGGCGTACAGGTACGGATTGGCCTCCACGCCCGCGGGGTCGGGCTGGGTGAAGCGCCCGGTGTTCGGGTCCAGGTAGCGGGCGCTGAGGTGGTAGAGCCCGGTCGGGTCCTGGTAGCCGCTGGCGAAGCGGTACGGCTGGGGCACCTGCTCGCTGATGGAGCGGGTGACGCCGCGCGGGCTGTAGTCGTAGGTGTTGACCTTGTCGCCGGCCTCGTTGACGACGGCGCGGGTCGAGCCGATGGCATCGGTGAGGTAGTAGTACGTGTGCACGGTCCGCGCCGGGCCGTGCGTGCGGAAGGAGTTGAGCTTGCCGCTCGGCTCCCGGACGAAGTTCGTGTCCACGCCGCCGGTCGTCTTCGCGGAGAGCCCGACGGGCCCGTGGTGGAAGAGGGTGTCGCCGAACTGGGTGCGCTCGGACTGGTCGGTGGAGGCGTACCGGCCCTGGTAGGTGGTCCCGGCGTGGGTGAGCGAGGTCAGCTGGGCGAAGTCGCTCCAGTGCGCGCCGGTGCGGGTGGAAGCGGGCGTGGGGGCGGCGGCGGTCTCGTTGCCGGCGCCGTCGTAGGACCAGCCGGTGGTGCTGCCGTTCTTGCCGGTGATCTGGGAGGCGTCGTTGTAGCTGTAGGTCGTGCCGCCCGGGCAGCCCGCGGCGGTGCCCTGCGAGGTGAGGTTGCCGGCCTTGTCGTAGCAGTACAGCCAACTGTCGTTGACCGCGGCGCCCTTGGTCTCCTTGGTGAAGGTGAGCCGGCCGGCGGAGTCGTAGGTGTAGGCGCGCTTGAGCCCGGCGACGGCGTCCGTCTCGGTGCGGATGCGCCCGCCGTCCTTGGTGGTGGTGCCGCTGGCGTACGAGTAGTCGTAGGCGAGGTCGAGCAGGGTGCCCTTGGCCGAGGTCGCCTTGATCCGCTCGGGCCGGTTCGCCTTGTCGCGGGTGACCGTCTCGACGGTGCCGCCGGGGTAGCTGGTCTTGGTGCGGGCGTCGTTGGCGTTGTACTCGTACCCGGTCTTCTTGCCCTGCGGGTCGGTCAGCGCCTCCAGCCGGTTGACCTTGTCGTAGGTGTAGCGCACGGTGCCGGCCGGGTCCGTGTACGTTTCGAGGTTGCCCTCGGGGTAGTAGGTCAGGACCGTCTGGGAGCCGTTCTGCAGGGTGCGGACCGTCTCGCGGGAGAGCGGGTCGAAGGCGTACGTGACGATGCCGGTGGCGTCCGAGCGCTGGCGGAGGTTGCCGTCGCCGTCCCAGGCGTAGTCGGCCCAGCCGGTGGGGCCGCTGACCCGGGTGATGCGGTCGCGGTGGTCGTAGGTGAACGTGGTCTTGGTACCGCGGCCGTCGGTGGCGGTCAGGACGCGACCCGCTTCGTCGTACGTGTAGTTGCTGGCGCCCATGGGGGCCGGCGGGACGACCTTCACCAGGTTGCCCTTGGCGTCGTACGTCGCCTTGGTGGCCTTCCCGTTGGCGTCCTTGATCTCACAGCGCTGGCCCTGGAAGCCGCCGCAGGTGGGGGTCGCCGGGTTGTACGCGAAGGCGCGGGTGCCGCCTTCGGGCCCGGCGACGGTCTCCTTCGTGGCGTTGCCCGCGTCGTCGTAGGTGTAGCTGATCTCGACGCCGTCGGCGCTGTTCAGCTTCCCGGGCAGGTCGGCGCCGCCGATGGTGCGGTAGCCGGTGAGGGCGGAGGTCGCACCGGTGGGGAGCTTGGCGGAGGTGGGGTTGGAGCGGGCGTCCCAGCCGTACGCGGTGACGTTGCCGGGGGTGCCGCCCACGCCCATCGCGTCGGTGGCGGTCTGGAGGTTGCGGTTGGCGTCGTAGGTGCGGTCGCGGGACTTGCCGAGCGCGTCGGTGACCTTGGTGATCTCGCCGTCCGCGGCGTGGGCGTACGTGGTGGTGTTGCCCGCCGGGTCGGTGACCGTGGTGGAGCCGGCCTTGTTGGGGGCGTCCGCGGAGTAGCGGTAGGTGTAGGTGGGGCCGGTCTCGCCGGAGCCGTTGAAGTGGGTGGCGCGCTTCATCGACGTGACGCGGTTCGTCGCGTCGTAGGTGAAGACCGTCACCCGCCCCTCGGGGGTGGTGATCTTCGTCAGTCGACGGTCGGCGTCGTAGCCGAACTGGGTCGCCTTGCCCTCGGAGTCGGTGACCTTGGCGAGGTCACCCGTCGGGTTGAGGTCGTACACCACGGTGCGGCCGGCGTTGTCCTTGGCCTGCCACTGCGCGGGGAACGTCTTGACGAGGTCGATCCAGCGGCCGGAGCGGGACTCGGTGAGCTTGAAGCCCTTGTGCTCGCCGCCGGCGTCGTGCTGGGCGATCAGGACGTGACCGCCGTTGCGGTCGGTCACCTTCACCAGCGTGCCGGTCTGGCTGTAGGTGTCCTTGGTGCCGGAGCCGCGCTCGGTGACGACGAACTCGCCGTTGGCGGACCTCTCCAGGTCCAGCCGGTGGCCCTCGGGGGTCGAGTACGTGCCGTCGGCCTTCTTCGGGAAGGAGACGGAGGCGCCGGTGGCGTCGTACAGGACGACCTTGTCGGTCTCGATCTGCAGGTACCGCTCGTAGTTCTGCCACCAGCGCTGGGAGACCTTGCCCCAGGGTGCGTCCAGCGAGTTGTACGTACGCGTCAGCCGCAGCGACTTGTCGACGCCCGAGAGCTGGAGGTCGGTGGCGGCGAGCATCAGGTTGCCGGTGGAGTAGTTCGTCCGCACCACCAGGGAGTCGGTGACGCGCACGTCGGAGACCTGGTGCCACGGCACCTCGCCCTGCCCCTTGGGCACGACGGCGGCCAGGGCGTCGGCGGTGCGCTGTGCCGTACCGGACTTGGGGGCGTTGCGGGGGCTGGCGGCGCGGTCCTGCTGCGCCGTGCGCCACCGGGCGACCTCCGCGGACGTCGCGCCGCGCACCGACTCCGGCGCCTTGTTCTTGCCGACCTTCACCGGCGGCATCGGCGCCGGCTCGCCCTTCTTGCCCCACGCGGAGGACGACTCCCCCGCCCGTTTCTCCGGTGCGCCCTGCGCCAGTGCCGGCACCGCCGAGACGACGAGCGCGACGGCGACTGACGCGGCGACCATGATGCGGCGCGGAGCGGGACGGCGACGTCTGTGCGTTGTTCCTGTGGTGCCTGAAGACATGCGTCTCCTCCTCAGGAATGCAGGCCACAGCAGCCCCAACGGCCACTGGGCACCCGCACGCTAGCCACGACCCCACGCTAATTACGTGTACATGCCCAATGGTTGGGCGCTTTTCGGCCTAACCCGACGGCGAGAATGTCGATGAATCACCTGACAGAAACGCCATGAATGCCCAACTGACGCCGTGCGCCACCAGGAGGGACGTCCGGGCGGCGCGATTGGCGCGATGCCTACGGCCCATCGCGTGATACCCCGGACTCCGCGCCCGCGACCTCCTGCGCACCCCACGTAGGGTCGGGACCATGACCAGAACGGACCGCGTCAGCAAGGTGATCGCAGCTCCACCGGCAGTCGTCTACGGAAGCCTGCTCGACCCGGCGGCCCTGGAAGCGTGGCTGCCGCCCCAGGACATGAGCGGACGGATCGAACAATGGGACCCGCGGCCCGGTGGCGGGTTCCGGATGGTCCTCACGTACCTCGACCCGACCGACAGCCCGGGCAAGACGTCGGACGCGACGGACGTCGTCGAGGTCGGGTTCGTCGACCTGGTGCCGGCCGAACGCGTGGTGCAGCGGGCGGTGTTCGAGGCGGAGGACCCGGCGTACGCCGGCGTCATGACGCTGACCTGGGAGCTGGTCGCGGTCGACGCCGGTGACGGTGCCGGTGCCGGCACCGAGGTGACCGTCACCGCCACGGACGTGCCGCCCGGCATCAGCCGGGCCGACCACGAGGCCGGGCTGAACTCCTCGCTGGCCAACCTGGCGGCGCACGTCACTGGACAGGCGTTCAAGCCTTCGTCGAGCGCCCCCGGGGAACAATGACGGCAAGGCGTCGAGTGGAGGTCGGACGGATGAGCGGGTTGGAGACGCACGAGTTGCGCTGCTTCATAGTGCTGTCCGAAGAGTTGCACTTCGGGCGCACCGGGCAGCGGTTGTACATCACGCAGAGCCGGGTCAGCCAGCTCCTCGCCGCCCTGGAGCGCCGGATCGGCGCCCGCCTGGTGGAGCGGACCACCCGACGCGTGAGCCTGACCCCCTTTGGCGAACGCTTCCTCGCGGAGCTGCGTCCGGCGTACGAGCGCCTGGAGTCGGTGATCGACGCGGCGCGGGAGACGGCGCGGGGCCGTACGGGCACGCTGCGGATCGGCTTCCAGTGCGGGGCGAACGGCCAGGGGATGCCGCCGGTGTCCGCGTTCCGCGAGGCGTGCCCGCAGACGCAGTAGGTGCCCCTCGCGGCCCCCTCGGCTGCGCCGTCGCTCCAACGGGCGCACTAGGCCGTGTCCGACAAATCCCGTCTGGGCCGCAGGGGCGGACGACGCTATTTGTCAGACACGACCTAGCGCCGTGATGGCCGGGCAATCGCGGCGACCACACCCCGGTGGTGGGCTTGTCGCGCAGTTCCGCCCCCTATGCCCAGAGGGCATGGGGGGGGACCCCCAGCGCCATCTGTTTCGCTACCCCCGTCACTTGCCTGCGGGCTGGGGCACGGCTTAGGGGCGCTGGGGGTTCCCCCACGCCCTCTGGACGTAGGTGGGGGTGCCCCCGTGCCCGCAGGGCGCAGGGGGAGGAACTGCGCGACAAGCCCACCACCAGCCCGCAGGGATCAACGCACCCCCGGCCCCAACGGCGCGCCCGCCAGCCGCGCCCCGAAACGCCTACGCCTTCCGCGCCTCGAAGAGGAAGCAGCCGTACTCCACCGCGCGGACGTGCACCAGCACCACACCCGGCTCCTCGAACGCCTCCCTCAGTTCCCGCTCGAAGCCCTCGTCCGCGTCGTCCGGGAGCTCGATCAGCCGGCCGCCGACGATGTGGCCGTTCGCGTCGTACCTGCGCAGCACCCGCAGCACGCCCGGTCGGGCGAAGGGGTACCCGTTCCACTCCTCGCCCGGCCCCCCGCACTCCCGGGCGTGGACGAAGACCGGCCCCTGTTCCTCGTAGGCCCCCGGCCGCGCCCCCCGCTCCGCTGCCCAGCGCCGCAGCGGTGCGTACGACACCAGCGCTATGGAGTCGCCCGGCTCGCTCCTGCGCAGGCAGCACCGCAGGGGGCGGCCCCCGTCGTCGTCGGTGAAGGGGACGCAGGGGCGCCCCGCGTCGTCGGTGTCGCGCAGCTCCGCGAGGGCACCCGCCCCGATGGGCAGCGGGCGCAGCTCACGGGCGGCGCTCCGTGTGGTCTTCGTCGTCATGCCACGAGCTTCCCCCGCCGCCGCCCCATCTTCCGGCGGGATTCGGACGTCGCGTTCCCCCAGGTCACGGCCGGACCATACTCAGACGACCACACCCCACCCGCCATGGAAAGATGGCCGCAAACACCACATATAACCGAGGAGACACCGCGTGCCTGGCACGAATCTGACCCGCGAAGAGGCGCAGCAGCGGGCGCGCCTGCTCACCACCCACGCGTACGAGGTCGACCTCGATCTGAGCGGGGCGCAGCAGGGCGGCACCTACCGTTCGGTGACCACGGTCCGCTTCGACTGTGCCGAGGCGAACGCGCACACCTTCATCGACCTGGTGGCGCCCGCCGTGCACGAGGTCGTCCTGAACGGCAACACGCTCGACGTCGCCGCCGTCTTCCGGGACTCGCGGATCGACCTGAAGCACCTGCCGCAGGGCCCGAACGAGCTGAAGGTCGTCGCGGACTGCGCGTACACGAACACCGGCGAGGGCCTGCACCGCTTCGTCGACCCGGTCGACGAGCAGGCGTACCTGTACACGCAGTTCGAGGTGCCGGACGCGCGCCGGGTCTTCGCGAACTTCGAGCAGCCGGACCTGAAGGCGACGTTCCAGTTCACCGTGAAGGCGCCGCAGGGCTGGACGGTGATCTCGAACTCGCCGACGCCCGAGCCGACGGGCCCCGGCGGCGACGTGTGGCGGTTCGAGCCGACGCCGCGGATGTCGACGTACGTCACGGCCCTGATCGTGGGCCCGTACCACTCGGTGCACAGCAGTTACGAGCAGGACGGGCAGTCCGTCCCGCTGGGCATCTACTGCCGGCCGTCGCTCGCGGAGCACCTGGACGCGGACGCGATCTTCGAGGTCACGCGGCAGGGCTTCGCGTGGTTCCAGGAGAAGTTCGACTACCCGTACCCCTTCGCCAAGTACGACCAGCTCTTCGTGCCGGAGTTCAACGCGGGCGCGATGGAGAACGCGGGCGCGGTGACCATCCGCGACCAGTACGTCTTCCGCTCCAAGGTGACGGACGCCGCGTACGAGGTGCGCGCGGAGACGATTCTGCACGAGCTGGCCCACATGTGGTTCGGCGACCTGGTCACCATGGAGTGGTGGAACGACCTGTGGCTGAACGAGTCGTTCGCCACGTACACCTCCATCGCCTGCCAGGCCGCGGCGCCCGGTTCGCGCTGGCCGCACTCGTGGACGACGTTCGCGAACTCCATGAAGACCTGGGCGTACCGGCAGGACCAGCTCCCCTCCACGCACCCGATCATGGCGGAGATCCGGGACCTGGACGACGTCCTGGTGAACTTCGACGGCATCACGTACGCCAAGGGCGCGAGCGTGCTGAAGCAGCTGGTGGCGTACGTCGGTGAGGACGAGTTCTTCCGCGGCGTCCAGGCGTACTTCAAGGCCCACGCCTTCGGCAACACCCGGCTGAGCGATCTGCTGGGCGCGCTGGAGGAGACCTCCGGGCGCGATCTGAAGACCTGGTCCAGCAAGTGGCTGGAGACCGCGGGCATCAACGTGCTTCGCCCGGAGATCGAGACGGACGCCGACGGCGTCGTCACCTCCTTCGCGGTGCGCCAGGAGGCCCCGGCGCTGCCGGCTGGGGCGACGGGCGAGCCGACGCTGCGTCCGCACCGGATCGCGATCGGCTGCTACGACCTGGACGGCGACGGCCGGCTGGTGCGGACCAACCGCATCGAGCTGGACGTCGACGGGGAGCTGACGGACGTGCCGTTCCCCGCGGGCACCAAGCGTCCCGCGGTGATCCTGCTGAACGACGACGACCTGTCGTACGCGAAGGTCCGCCTGGACGAGGCGTCGCTGAAGGTCGTCACCGAGCACCTCGGCGACTTCGTCGAGTCGCTGCCGCGCGCGCTGTGCTGGGCGTCGGCGTGGGACATGACGCGCGACGGCGAGCTGGCGACCCGCGACTACGTCGCGTTGGTGCTGTCCGGCGTCGGCAAGGAGACCGACATCGGCGTGGTGCAGTCGCTGCACCGCCAGGTGAAGCTGGCGATCGACCTGTACGCGGCGCCGGCGGCGCGGCCGGCGCTGCTGGACACCTGGGCGCAGGAGGCGCAGCAGCGGCTGCGGGCGGCCGAGGCCGGCGGCGACCACCAGCTGGCGTGGGCGCGGGCGTTCGCGGGCGCGGCCCGTACGGACGAGCAGCTCGACCTGTTGCGTGCGCTGCTCGACGGCACCGAGACCATCGACGGCCTGGCCGTGGACGCCGAGCTGCGCTGGACTCTGGTGGAGCGGCTGGCGGCGACGGGCCGGCTGGACGAGGCGGGCATCGCGGCGGAGTACGAGCGGGACCGCACCGCCGCGGGCGAGCGGCACGCGGCGACGGCGCGCGCCGCTCGGCCGACGGCGGAGGCGAAGGCCGAGGCGTGGGCCTCGGTCGTGGACCGCGACGACCTGCCGAACGCGATGCAGGAGGCGGTGATCGCGGGCTTCGTCCAGACGGACCAGCGGGAGCTGCTGGCGCCGTACGCGGCGGAGTACTTCGCGGCGGTCAAGGGCGTGTGGGAGTCCCGCAGCCACGAGATGGCGCAGCAGGTGGCGATCGGGCTGTACCCGTCGCTCCAGGTGTCGTCGGCGACGCTGGAGGCGACGGACGCGTGGCTGGCGTCGGCGGAGCCGAACGCGGCGCTGCGGCGGCTGGTGCTGGAGTCCCGCGCGGGCGTCGACCGCGCGCTGCGCGCCCAGTCCGCGGACGCGGCGTCCCGGGCCTGACCCCACCCGGGCCCCTGGAGCCACCCGCTCCGGGGGCCCGCGCGGCGGTCTGCTGGAACGCTCAGGTCCCGGCTACGCGCCGTAGCGCCAAAGCCCGTACCCCGACTGCGGGCCGTCTATGGCTGGTCGCGCAGGTCCGCCCCCTACGCCCAGAGGGCGTGAGGGGACCCCCAGCGCCCCTGGGTTGCTCGCCCCGAGGCCCCCGCGGAGACCGGTCGCCCCGCACGCGGGAAACGCAGAACGGCCCGGGCGCAAGGGGCGGCCGGGCCGGTTCGGGATGCGAACGCGCGTTAGTTCTGGGGCTTGCGGGACTTGTCCAGGATCATGACGGCGAAGGTGATCGCCAGGAAGATCGCCAAGGGGAGAAACACGAAGAGGCCCAGAGTCTCGGCCACGCTCAGGCCCGGCCCCGGGTCGTCACCGTCGTCGCGGGTCAGCGCCAGCGCGGGCGACGACAGGAGCAGCATCATCAGCGTCGTACCGGCCGCGACGGTGCCGGCGCGCAGAGCGTTCTTCTTGTCCACGGTCACCAACGTAGCGAACCGCTGTCGGGGGCGCGCGCCCGGGGGTGCCATACGAGCCCGCCGAAGCCCGCTCACGCCCCCGTCACGCCCCCGCGACCGAGACGCCCGCCGAGACGCCGTGCGCCGTGGGCTCGCTGGTCAGCGGTGGGATGTCGACGAGCGGCGGCTCGCTGGTGAGCGGTACGGGACCGGGTAGCGGCGGCTCGCTCGTCAGCGGCGCGGGGTAGTCCTCGGGGCCGTAGCCGGGGCCGGGGCCGAACTCAAGGCCCGGCTCCGGAACCGGGTGGGTCAGCGCGGACAGCAGCAAGTGAACGGCGGGCGCGGTCATGATCGTCACTCCTCGAAGGACGGTAACGGTTCGGGCCGCGCCTACCCAGGCGAAGCGATCCCAGACCCCCGGAGCTCCCACGCATCGCCGGCCCCACTCGCATATGCCGCAGATCGCCCACGTCCGTTGACACGTCCCAGCCAGGGTGATGGGCTCGTTACCGTTCAGAGACCTTGGAGTGATGAGTGGTGCGTGCGTGATGGGTGACGACGTGCGGTCCGCGCGCGGAAGGCGACGGGCCACCGCCCTCGCCGTGGCGGTGGTCGGCGGACTCCTCGGCGGCGGTCAGGGGACCGCGCTCGCCCAGCCCGCCGCGCCCGGCGCCACCCCGGGCACCACGAACCGCGCCACCACGACCGCCCCCGCCTCCACCACCGCCCCGCCCTCCGTGTGGCCGCGCCCGCAGTCGATGAAGGCGCGCGGCGCCGCGCTGCCGCTGGGCGGGGAGCTCACGGTGGTCGCGGACCCGGACGCCGATCCGTACGCCGTGGACCTCGCCCACCAGGTGCTGCGGGACGCCGGCGCCCGCACGACCCCCGCCCGCACCGCACCGCCCGGCGGGCGCGGCCCCGTCCTGCACCTCGGCGGCGCCGGCGCGCAGCTCGCGCTGCGGGCGCTGGCCCCGGGCGCGTCCGCGCCGGGCGAGCTGCCCGCCGGCGGCTACCGCCTCGCGTCGGGCCGGCTCGACGGCCGCGTCAGCATCGCCGTCGACGGCGTCGACGCGGCCGGCCTCTTCCACGGCGTCCAGACCCTGCGCCAGCTCGTCGACCGCGGCGCGATCGCCGAGGTCGTCGTGCACGACTGGCCCGGCACGGCGGTGCGCGGCACGGCGGAGGGCTTCTACGGCGAGCCGTGGACCCACCAAGAGCGGCTGGCGCAGCTCGACTTCATGGGCCGCACCAAGCAGAACCGCTATCTGTACGCCCCGGGCGACGACCCCTTCCGGCAGGCGCGCTGGCGCGACGCGTACCCGGCGAAGGCCCGCGCCGAGTTCCGGGAGCTGGCCGAGCGGGCGCGGCGCAATCACGTCACGCTCGCGTGGGCGGTGGCGCCCGCGCAGGAGATGTGCCTCGCCGACGACGGGGACGTACGCGCCCTGACGCGGAAGATCGACGCGATGTGGGCGCTGGGCGTGCGCGCCTTCCAGCTCCAGTTCCAGGACGTCAGCTACAGCGAGTGGCACTGCGGCCGGGACGCGGACGCCTTCGGGCGCGGCCCCGGGGCGGCGGCGCGGGCGCACGCGCGCCTCGCGGACGCGGTGGCCCGGCACCTGGCGGAGCGCCACCCGGGCGCCGAGCCGCTGTCGCTGATGCCGACGGAGTTCTATCAGGACGGGGACACGGCGTACCGGCGCGCGCTGGCAGCGGAGTTGGACGGGCGGGTCCAGGTGGCGTGGACGGGCGTCGGGGTGGTGCCGCGGACCATCACCGGCGGCGACGTGGCGAAGGCGCGCGCCGCCTTCCGGCACCCGCTGGTGACGATGGACAACTATCCCGTGAACGACTACGACCAGGACCGGCTCTTCCTCGGCCCGTACACCGGCCGCGACCCGGCGGTGGCGGCGGGCTCGGCGGCGCTGCTGGCGAACGCGATGGAGCAGGCATCCGCGTCCCGCATCCCGCTGTTCACCGCCGCGGACTACGCGTGGAACCCGAAGGGCTACCGGCCGCAGGAGTCGTGGCGGGCCGCGCTGGACGACCTCGCGGGCGGGGACCCGGCGGCGCGGGACGCGCTCGGCGCGGTCGCCGGCCACCACACCTCGTCCGTGCTGAGCGGCGCCGAGTCCGACCACCTCCGGCCGTTGATCGACGCGTTCTGGCGCACCCGCGCCGGCACCAACAAGGTCAGGGACGACGCGGCGGCGGCGCTGAAGGCGCAGTTCACCGCGGCGCGTCAGGCACCCGGCAAGCTCACCGGCCCCGCGGACGGCCGGTTGGACGACGAGATGCGGCCCTGGCTGGACCAACTGGCCCGCTACGGCCGGGCCGGCGAACTCGCCGTCGAACTGCTCCAGGCCCAGGCGCGCGGTGACGGCGCAGCCGCCTGGGCGGCGTCGCTGGCGCTGGAGCCGGTGCGCCGGGAGTTGGCGGCGAGCCCCGCGGTGGTCGGCAAGGGGGTGCTGGGCCCCTTCGTGGACCGGGCGGTGCAGGAGGCCGCGCAGTGGACGGGCGCGGCCCGGGTCGCGGAAGGGCAGGACGCGACGGGCGTGGTGGACCTCGGCCGCGTACGGCCGCTGGACGCGGTCACGGTGATGACCGCGGCGAAGGCCGCGGGCGCGCCGACCGGCCGGTTGGAGGCCCGCGCCCCGGGCGAGGGCTGGCGTGCGGTCGCCGAGCTGTCCCCCACGGGCTGGACGCAGGTCCCGACGAAGTCGCTGCGGGCGGACGCGCTGCGGGTCGTCGGGGCGACGGGCGTACGGGCTGTGGTGCCGTGGTTCGCGGACGTGCCCGCGGTCGGGCTCGACCTGCCGCGCAAGCCGACGGACGCGGAGATAGGCGGCGCTGCGCAGCGCGTGGACGTACGCCTCACTCCGCAGCGGCCCGCCGACGCGCGGGGCCCGCTCACGGCGAAGGCGCCGCCCGGGGTGGACGTGAAGCTGCCCGACGAGGCGGCCGTGGCGCGCGGCCGGGCCACGACGGTCCCGGTCGAGGTCACGGTCGCACCGGACGCGCCCGCCGGCACGTACCTCGTCCCGCTCTCCTTCGCCGGCGGCCAACAGACCCTCACGGTCCGCGCCTTCCCGCGCACCGGCGGCCCGGACCTGCTGCGGTTGCCCGGCACGACCGCGTCCTCCTCGGGCGACGAGACCCCCGACTTCCCCGCGTCCGCGGCGCTGGACGGCGACGCGGGGAGCCGGTGGTCCTCCCCGTACGAGGACGGCGCCTGGTGGCAGGTGGAACTGGCCGCTCCGGTGCGGCTGGGCCAGGTCGTCGTGCACTGGCAGGACGCGTACGCCGCGCGCTACCGCGTCCAGGTCTCCTCCGACGGCCGCACCTGGCGCGACGCGGCGACGGTGACGGCGGGCGCGGGCGGCCGTGAGTCGGTCCGGATGGACGCCCCCGACGTCCGCTTCGTCCGGGTGCAGGGGGACGAGCGGGCGACGCGCTTCGGCTACTCGTTCTTCGCGGTGGAGGCGTACGCGGTGGCGCCCTGAGCAGGACGCGTCGGGGCCGGGTGCGTCAGGGCTGGTGCCGCCACCAGAAGGAGGCGGGTTGGAAGTGCCGGGTGACGCCGAGTCGTCGCCACAGCGGGCGCAGGATCGCCCGTAGCTCGGGGTCGCGGTGGAGGAAGGCGTTCGGCAGGAGGACGTCGAACCGCTCCGGCGCGGCCGTCAGCATCGCCGCCAACAGGTACTGCTCGGAGTACATCCGCCACCGCCAGGACTCCGGATAGTCCGCAGGCAGCATGATGTCGTGCACCTGCACCAGCACTCCGGGGTTCAGCTTCGGCAGGATCTCGAAGAAGAAGACCATGACGTCCGACCCCATGTGCAGCCGGTGCGACCCGTCGAGGAAGACGACGTCCCCGGCCTGGAGTTCCGCGAACACATCGTGCTCCGCGTCCTGGAGCGGCACCCGGACCACCTCGTCGCAGAGGCCGTCGATCTCGGCGCGCGGCGCCGGGTCGATGGACGTGATCCGCGTGTCCAGCCCGTGGTCGGAAACGGCTCGCCGGGCGAACATGGTGGAGTTGCCTGACCCGATCTCCAGGTACCGCGCCGGGTTGGTCTGCGCGAGCACCCCGTAGAGCGACAGCGCGTCCAGCGGCGGCAGCCAGGTGTTCCCCCAGTACGGACTGGTCCCCCGCTCCCTGCCGTCGACGGGGATGCGCCCGAGGTGGTCCGCGAGGTCGACGAAGCCCGTCAGCCGCTTCGCGTACTCCTCCCGGCCCCGCTCCAACACCTCCCGCACCGGCCCGAGTTCGGCGCGGGGCTCGGGCGTGACCACGTGGTCCATGAAGACCGGTTTCATCAGACCGGCGGCCCACATGACCAGCCCGAAGGCGGTGGGCCTGCGCTCCAGCCGATCGAGCCCCCGCTGGATGGCGGGGAACTTCTCCCACATGGTGGGGGCGGGTTCGCGGACGGTGTCCAGGTTCTGTGCGCGCAAGGAAAGAGAGCCTTTCGGTCAGCGGTACGGCGGGCCGTGAAAGGACGTGCTCTGGTTTCGTGCGCTTGCGGTCGTGCGCGTGCGGTCGTGCGCGTGCATCGGTGCGACCGGAGCGCAGGGCTCCGGCCTCGATGATCCTTTCCCCGGGCGACCCGCGGCTATCCCTGCCGTTTGCCCCTGCGGTCAGGCGGTCTGCTCCAAGAAGTCGCGCACCAGTGGCGTCTCTCGGTGGGCGACGGGCTCGGCCCGTAGATCGGCCAGGCTGGACGTACCGCGGGCGGGCGGGTGGGCCGGGCAAACAACCAGGTCGACGGGGGTCGGTGGGACAACCGATCATGTGTTCATGCCGTTGAGAGAGACCCTTGCCCGAGTCGACGCGGACCTGGCCGCCGGACGTGTGCCCGTCGCGCGCCAGCGGCTGCGCGGTCTCGTGTCGTCCTTTCCCCACGACCTGACGCTCCGGCGGCGGCTGGCTGAGGTGTACCGGCTCTTCGGCGATGCCGCCGAGGCCGGGCGGTGGATGTACCTCGAAGAGGACCGTGACCCCGACGAGACGGCCGCCTTCGAGGCGCGGTACGGATCTCCCGCGTGGCGGATGAAGGCCCTCGCCTGGCGCGGCCCCGAGGCGATGGCCGCCACCCCCTTCGCGCAGGCGCACCTCGTCGACCTGCGGACTGCCTGCGCCGGGGAGCTGGGGCGACCCGTCGCCTGGGACGACCCCGCCTCCTACCTGGCCGGCCTGGACGGCGAGGCCGAGACGGCGTCCTCGGAGCCGTGGACGGTCGGTGGCGTGCTGGCGGGTGTCGGCTGCCTGGTGGGGGTCCTCGCGTTCCTCGCGATCTGGGTGAACGGGGTCGTCGCCCTCTTCGGCTGACCGACGGCGGTACGGGGGCGCGTACCTTCCGGGCCCAGGCGGGGTCCGGAAGGGGACGGCGGGGCGACGGAAACAGCAGACGGCGCCGGTGTCAGGCGGAAACGCCGTCCATCCGTGCGCCGTCCATCCGCGCCCCGTCTATGCGGGCCATCACGTCGTCCGCGCCGTACGGCTGTAGGTACGGCAGCCAGCGGGGGTCGCGGTGGCCGGTGCCGATGATCCGCCATGCGAGGCCCGACGGCGGGCCCGGTTGGGAGCGCAGGCGCCAGCCCAGCTCCCGCAGGTGGCGGTCGGCCTTCACGTGGTTGCAGCGGCGACAGGCCGCGACCACGTTGTCCCAGGCGTGCTGGCCGCCGCGGCTGCGCGGGATGACGTGGTCGACGCTGGTTGCGACGCCACCGCAGTACATGCAACGCCCGCCGTCGCGGGCGAAGAGCGCTTTGCGGGTCAGTGGAACGGGCCCCCGGTAGGGGACCCGTACGAACCGTTTCAGCCGGACGACGCTGGGCGCGGCGACGACACGGGTCGCACTGTGCAGGAAGGCGCCGGACTCCTCCAGGCACAGGGCCTTGTTCTCCAGGACGAGGACGAGCGCGCGGCGGAGCGGTACGACGCCGAGCGGCTCGTACGACGCGTTGAGGACCAGGACGTGCGGCACGGTTGATGCCTCCTTGTACGCCGGCGACGCGTGGCTCGCGCCGGGACGATCTGTACTTCAGTCTCTCCTCAGCCCAGGTCCGAGCGCCACCACATGGCGGTAACGGGCTGGGAGTGTTTTCAACCACACCACGGACACACCACGGAACCCACTCATCCAACGAATGCCTGTTCCCGAGCCGCTCCCCCACCCGCCCCCGGGTGAGCCTTCTCTCTCCTCGCGTCCGGAACGGCAAGTGGAGGAGATGCCCCCGTTAGGGTGGTTGGCCTGCCGTACGCCATGCCAGGAGGTTCCTCCCGTGACCGCCATCTGGTCATCCCTCGTCCTCGCCGCCGGCCCGTCGTCGCCCTCGTCGGAGCCGACGCCGGAGTCGAAGCCCGTCACGCTCGACGAGGCCGCGGAGAAGGCGGGGAACGCCGCTGGATGGGTGGAGCAGAACTGGTCCACCTGGCTGAACACCGGCCTGCGGATCGCCCTGATCGTGATCGTCGCGCTGGTGCTGCGGTTCCTGGTGCGCCGGGCGCTGACGAAGCTGATAGAGCGGATGAACCGTTCCGCCCAGGCCGTGCAGGGCACCGCGCTCGGCGGGCTGCTGGTGAACGCGGAGCGGCGCCGGCAGCGGTCGGAGGCCATCGGGTCGGTGCTGCGCTCCGTGGCGTCGTTCCTCATCATGGGCACCGCGGCGCTGATGGTCCTCGGCGCCTTCGAGATCAATCTGGCGCCGCTGCTGGCGTCCGCGGGCGTCGCGGGCGTGGCGATCGGCTTCGGCGCCCGCAACCTGGTCACCGACTTCCTCTCCGGCGTCTTCATGATCATGGAGGACCAGTACGGCGTCGGTGACTCCATCGACGCGGGCGTGGCCTCGGGCGAGGTCGTCGAGGTGGGCCTGCGGGTGACCAAGCTGCGCGGGGTCGACGGCGAGATCTGGTACGTGCGCAACGGCGAGATCAAGCGGATCGGCAACCTGAGCCAGGGCTGGGCCACCGCGACCGTGGACGTCACGGTCCGGCCGACCGAGGACCTGGACCGGGTGCGCGGCGTCCTCGGCGAGGTCGCCGACGAGCTGGCGAAGGCCGAGCCGTGGAACGAGCAGCTGTGGGGCCCGGTGGAGACCCTGGGCCTGACCGAGGTGCTGCTGGAGTCGATGACGATCCGGGTCGCGGGCAAGACGATGCCGGGCAAGTCGCTCTCGGTCGAGCGGGAGCTGCGCTGGCGGATCAAGCGCGCCTTCGACGCGGCGGGCATCCAGATCGTGGGCGGGCTGCCGATGGTGGAGCAGGAGGCCCCGGCCGCGGACCCGTCGGCGTCGGTCGCCCCGCCGTCCGCGCTGGCGAGCCCCACCTCGCCCCAGTCGCTGGCCACCGCGCCGATACCGGCGCCCGGCCCGAACCTGACGAAGTAGCCCCCGAACTCACACCGAGCGGGCACCCGGTTTCACCGGGTGCCCGCTTTCTCATGCATACGGCGGCGTGCCGAAGGTAACGCTTTGGTTGCCGCGCGCGTGACGGCCATTGACGCCCGTACGGCCACCGGCATACGTTCAGGCCCTGTTAGGAAACTTTCCTAACAGTCCAGCGTCCTTACTGACCTCCGCCGGGCCCCCGCGGCCGAAGGGCAGGTGCAACCGTCGTGGCCGGAACCACCCCCGCAACCACCCCCGGCACGCCGCGCGTGCTGCGTGCGATGAACGACCGCGCCGCGCTCGATCTGCTGCTGGAGCACGGCACCCTGTCCCGTACCAAAGTAGGCAAGCTGACCGGGCTGTCCAAGCCCACCGCGTCCCAGCTCCTGGTCCGGCTGGAGGAGGCCGGTCTGGTCGTCGCCACCGGCACCACGGAGGGGCGCCCCGGCCCCAGCGCCCAGCTCTACGCGATCAACCCGGGCGCCGGCCACGCCGCCGGGCTCGACGTCACCCCGCAGCGCATCCGCGCCGCCGTCGCCGACATCACCGGCGCGGTCGTCGGGGAGTACGAGTTGGAGACCCGGGGCCGGCGCAGCACCAGCGTGGTGCGCCAGGTCACCGACGCGCTCGACGGCGCCGCGAAGGCGGCCGGGCTGACCCTCGCGGACGTCCACCGGCTCGTCATCGGGACGCCGGGCGCCTTCGACCCGGCCACCGGACGGCTGCGGTACGCCTCCCACCTGCCCGGCTGGCACTCCGCGACGCTGCTGGACGAGCTCGCGGCGGCGCTCCCGATGCCCTTCGAGTACGAGAACGACGTCAACCTCGTCGCCGTCGCCGAGCAGCGCCTGGGCGCCGCCCGCGGCCACCGGGACTTCGTCCTGCTGTGGAACGAGGAGGGGCTGGGCGGCGCCGTCGTCATCGGCGGCCGGCTGCACCGGGGCTTCACCGGCGGCGCGGGCGAGGTCGGCTTCCTGCCGGTGCCGGGCACCCCGCTGATGCGCCAGGTGACCAAGAGCAACGGCGGCGGGTTCCAGGAGCTGGCCGGCGCCCAGGTGCTGCCGGGGCTGGCGCGCGACCTGGGCGTGCCGGACGTCGGCAGCGGCCACTACCCGGACGTCGCCGTCGAACTGATGGAGCGCGCGGCCCGGGCCGCCGAATCCCCCGCCGATCCGGCGCTCCAGCCCCACCGGGACCTGCTGGACGCGTACGCCACCGCGCTGGCGACCGGTCTCGCCTCGGTCGTCGCCGTGCTCGACCCCGAACTCGTCGTCCTGGCCGGGCGGGCGATCACCGCCGGCGGGGAGCCGCTGCGCGCCCGCGTGCAGGCGGAGCTCACCGAGCTGGCCGCGCCCAGGCCACGGCTGCTGATGGCCTCCGTACGCGAAGACCCGGTGCTGCGCGGGGCGTTGGAGAGCGCCCTGGCCGCCACCCGCGAAGAGGTCTTCGACACCTCCGCCCGCTGACGCCCCTGCCCCCGGCCCTTCCTGACGCCTGCCGCCTCCGCCCGCTGACACCCCCCGGCCCCCGGCCCCCTCCTCTCGCTTCTCCTTCTGCGCACCACCACGGCACGTCCCTTCCCGACACCCGACCCGGCACCTGCCACAGGGAGACACCGCCATGTCCACACGCACGAGGAAGACCGCGGTCGCACTCGCCGCCACCGCCGCACTGTCCCTGCTCGCCTCGGCCTGTACGGGGTCGAACGACAGCGGCTCGAACGACGACCCCAAGGCCGACACCACGCTCACGTTCTGGCACGGCTGGTCCGCCCCCAGCGAGGTCAAGGCGATCGAGGAGAACGTCAAGCGCTTCGAGGCGGCGCACAAGAACATCAAGGTCAAGGTCGTCAAGAACATGACCGACGACAAGATCAACCAGGCGCTGCGGGCGGGCGGTTCCAACGCGCCGGACGTGGTGTCGTCCTTCTCCACCGACAGCGTCGGCAAGTTCTGCGACTCGGGCGCCTTCGTGGACCTCAAGACGTACCTGGAGAAGTCGAAGATCGATCCGACGAAGGTGTTCCACAAGCCCCTGCTGGACTACACCCGGTTCGAGGGCAACCAGTGCGCGCTGCCGCTGCTGAACGACGCCTACGGCCTCTACTACAACAAGGACGCGTTCAAGAAGGCGGGCATCACCGCCCCGCCCAAGACGTGGAGCGAGTTCACCGAGGTCGCCAAGAAGCTCACCCAGCCCAAGGGCGACAGCTACCAGCAGCTCGGCTTCATGCCGACGTACCACGGCTACGAGACGAGCGTGAGTCACTACGCCTCCCAGTGGTCGCCCACGTACTTCGACGCCGACGGCAAGTCGAACATCGCCAAGGACCCGGCGTTCGCCAACATGATGACCTACCAGAAGGGGCTGATCGACGAGCTCGGCGGCTTCCAGAAGCTGGAGAAGTACCGCAACACCTTCGGTGACGAGTGGGGCGCCGAGCACCCCTTCCACCTGGGCAAGGTCGCCATGCAGCTGGACGGCGAGTGGCGGCTGGGGATGGCCAAGGACGCCAAGGTCAAGTTCGAGATCGGCACCGCTCCGATGCCGGTCGCCGACGACCAGGTCGCCGACTACGGCAAGGGCTACCTCGCCGGCACGATCATGGGCATAGCCTCCACCAGCGAGAAGAAGAACGCGGCCTGGGAGCTGGTGAAGTACATGACCACGGACACCGCGGCCGTGGTCGCCTTCGCCAACGGGATCCGCAACGTGCCCTCCACCATCGAGGCGCTGGACTCGCCCGACCTGAAGTTCGACCCCGCGTTCAAGACGTTCATCGACATCGCCAAGCACCCCAAGTCCAACACCACGCCCGCGCAGGTCGACGGCGGTGCGTACCAGGTGACGTTCCAGGACCTCGCGTACCGGTACGAGGCGGGGAAGGTGAAGGACCTGAAGGCCGGTCTGGAGAAGACGGCCCAGCAGATCGACACCGACATCGCCAAGCAGAAGTAGCGGGACCGGACCCCGTATGGCCACGCACACCCTGCGTTCGAAGCGCCGCAGGTCGGCGCTTCGAACCGCGGCCTTCCTCTCGCCCTGGTTGATCGGCTTCAGCGTCTTCTTCGCCTATCCGCTGATCTCGACCGTCTACTTCTCCTTCATGCAGTACGACGGCTTCCGTCCGCCCACCCCCAACGGCGTGGAGAACTGGACCTACGTCTTCAACGAGTACCGGCTGTTCTGGCCGGCCCTGAAGAACACCCTGTGGCTGGTCGTGGTGATGGTCTCCTGCCGGGTCGTCTTCGGCCTCGGCATCGGGCTGCTGATCACCCGGATCAAGACCGGCGCCGGCGTCTTCCGCACCCTGTTCTACCTGCCGTACCTGGCGCCGCCGGTCGCCGCGACGCTCTCCTTCGTCTTCCTGCTCAACCCCGGCACCGGGCCGGTGAACTCCTTCCTGGAGTCGATCGGGCTGCCGGCCCCCGGCTGGTTCACCGACCCGACGTGGTCCAAGCCGGCGCTGACCATGCTCGCGCTGTGGGGCATCGGCGACCTGATGGTGATCTTCATGGCCGCGCTGCTGGACGTGCCGAAGGAGCAGTACGAGGCGGCCGAGTTGGACGGCGCCTCCTCCTTCCAGCGCTTCCGCTACGTGACGCTGCCGAACGTCTCCCCCATCGTGCTGTTCGCCGTGGTCACCGGGGTGATCCAGACGATGCAGTACTACACGCAGCCACTGGTCGCGGGGAAGGTCGCCTCCGGCATCATCGGCGGCAGCGGGCAGCAGTTCGAGCCCGGCTACCCCGAGAAGTCCACGCTGACGCTGCCGCAGCTGATCTACAACATCGGCTTCCAGCGCTTCGACTACGGCGCCGCGGCGGTCCTCGCCCTCGTCCTGTTCGCGTTCTCCATGGTCTTCACCGCGTTCCTGATGCGCCGGCGCGGCGGCCTCGTCCGGGTGGGTGACTGAGATGGCCCAGGTGATCGACCACAAGCCCGCCGCCCGCAGCGGCGGCGGCCCGCAGTCGCCGGCCGCGCGCACGGCCCGGCGCAAGGCGCTGCTGCACTGGATCGGCGTCCACTCCCTCGGCGTCGCCGCCGCGCTCTTCTTCGTCCTGCCGTTCGTCTTCGTCGTGCTGACCAGTCTGATGAGCGACCAACAGGCGCTGACCCGGGACCTGATCCCGCGGACCTGGGAGTGGGACAACTACGTCAAGGTGTGGGAAACGCCCGGCTTCCTGACGTGGTGGCGCAACACGCTGCTGTACGCGGGGCTCGGTACCGTCCTGACGGTGGTCAGCTCCATCCCCGTGGCGTACGCCCTCGCCAAGTTCCGCTTCCGCGGCCAGCGGCTGACGATGATGCTGGTCATCTCGATGATGATGCTGCCGCCGCAGGTCGTCGTGATCCCGATGTACCTGTTCTGGGCGAAGGAGTTGGACCTCGCGGGCTCGCTGTGGCCGCTGATCATCCCGATGGCGTTCGGGGACGCGTTCTCCATCTTCCTGCTGCGGCAGTTCCTGCTCACCATCCCCAACGAGTACCTGGACTCGGCGCGGGTGGACGGCTGCGGCGAGGTGCGGACCCTGCTGAAGGTGGTCCTGCCGATGGCGAAGCCGGGGATCGCCGCGGTGGCGCTGTTCCAGTTCTTCTACGCCTGGAACGACTACTTCGGCCCGCAGATCTACGCGTCCGAGAACCCCGCCGCCTGGACCCTCAGCTACGGCCTGGAGTCCTTCAAGGGCGCGCACCAAACCAACTGGAACCTGACCATGGCCGCCACCGTGCTGGTCATGGCACCTGTGATCCTCGTCTTCTTCTTCGCCCAAAAGGCGTTCGTCGAGGGCGTCACACTGACCGGAGTGAAGGGCTAGGGACTGAATGAAGCTCGCTGTCGTGGGTGGCGGATCCACCTATACACCGGAGTTGATCGACGGCTTCGCCCGGCTGCGGGACACGCTCCCGATCACCGAGCTCGTACTGATCGACCCGGCCGCCGAGCGGCTGGAGCTGGTCGGCGGACTGGCCCGGCGCATCTTCGCCAAGCAGGGCCACGGAGGGAAGGTCGTCACCACCTCCGACGTGGACGCGGGCGTCGCCGACGCCGACGCGGTGCTCCTCCAACTGCGCGTCGGCGGCCAGGCGGCCCGGCAGCAGGACGAGACGTGGCCGCTGGAGTGCGGCTGCGTCGGCCAGGAGACGACCGGCGCCGGCGGCCTCGCGAAGGCGCTGCGGACCGTGCCCGTCGTGCTCGACATCGCCGAACGGGTGCGGCGCACCAACCCCAACGCCTGGATCATCGACTTCACCAACCCGGTGGGGATCGTGACCCGGGCCCTGCTGTCCGCCGGGCACAAGGCCGTCGGCCTGTGCAACGTCGCCATCGGCTTCCAGCGCAAGTTCGCCGCGCTGCTGGACGTGACGCCCGGCGAGGTCCACCTCGACCACGTGGGGCTCAACCACCTCACCTGGGAGACCGGGGTGCGAATCGGCGGACCGGAGGGCGCGGACCGGCTGCCGCAGCTGCTCGCCGAGCACGGCGCGACCATCGCGGACAACGTCCGGCTGCCGCGGGAGCTGCTGGACCGGCTCGGCGTCGTCCCCTCGTACTACCTGGGCTACTACTACACCCACGACCAGGTGGTGCGGGAGCAGCAGACCAAACCGTCCCGGGCCGCGGAAGTCGCCGCGATGGAGCGGCAGTTGCTGGAGATGTACGGCGACCCGAAGCTGGACACCAAGCCGGAGCTGCTGGCCAAGCGCGGCGGGGCGTACTACTCGGAGGCGGCGGTGGACCTCGCGGCCTCGCTGCTCGGCGGGGGCGGCAGCCCGTACCAGGTGGTGAACACCACCAACGACGGCACGCTGCCCTTCCTCCCCGACGACGCGGTCATCGAGGTGCAGGCCGCGGTCGGCGCGAAGGGCGCGACGCCGCTGCCCGTGCCGAGCGTGGACCCGCTGTACGCGGGCCTGATCGCGAACGTCACCGGGTACGAGGACCTGGCGCTGGACGCGGCGCTGCGGGGCGGGCGCGACCGGGTGTTCCGGGCGCTGCTGGCGCATCCGCTGGTCGGCCAGTACGAGTACGCCGAAGCCCTCACCGACCGGCTGCTGGCACACAACCGGGAGCACCTGGCGTGGGCGTGACCGCAGCAGTCCTCGCGATCGACGCGGGCAACAGCAAGACCGACGTGGCCTTCGTGGCGGCCGACGGGTCGGTGCTCGCGTCGCATCGGGGGAACCTGGGCTTCCAGCCCCCCAAGGTCGGCCTCGACGCCGCGGTCGACGCGATCGCCGCGCCCGTCGCGGCGGCGCTCGCGCAGGCGCGCGCCGAAGGGCGGGACATCGACGGGGTCCAGCACGTCTCGGCGTGCCTCGCCAACGCGGACCTGCCCGTCGAGGAGGAGCAGATCACCGCGGCGCTGCACGCGCGGGGTTGGGCCGCGTCGACGCGGGTGCGCAACGACACCTTCGCGATCCTGCGGGCCGGGGTCGACGAGCCCCGGGGCGTCGCGGTCACCTGCGGCGCCGGCATCAACTGCGTCGGGATGCTCCCCGACGGGCGCACCGCGCGCTTCCCCGCGATCGGGAAGATCTCCGGCGACTGGGGCGGCGGCATGGGGCTCGCGGAGGAGTCCCTGTGGTCGGCGGCGCGCGCGGACGACGGCCGGGGGGAGCCGACGGAGCTGGCCCGCACCCTGCCGGCGCACTTCGGCCTGGGGTCGATGACGGAGCTGATCGAGTCGCTGCACCTGGGCGGGATCCCGTACGCCCGGGTGCACGAGCTCACCCCGGTGCTCTTCGCCACCAGCGCGGCGGGCGACCCGGTCGCGCAGGCGCTGGTGCGCCGGCTGGCGGAGGAGATCGTCACGATGGCGACGGTCACCCTCGGCAAGCTGGACCTGCTGGCGGAGGAGGCGCCGGTGGTGCTGGGCGGCGGGGTGCTGGCGGCGCGGCACACGGAGTTGGACGCGCACATCGGGGTGCTGCTGGCGGAGCGCGCGCCGAAGGCGCGGGCGCAGGTGGTGGTGGCGCCGCCGGTGTTGGGTGCGGTGTTGTTGGGCCTGGACGAGGTGGAGGCGCCGCCCGCGTCCCACGCGACGTCCCGCGCGCACTACCTCCCGTAGCCGCCCTGCCCCGGGGCCCGCGCCCCGGGGCCCTCCGCCCCCGCGCCGTCCCCTGCGGGGGGCGCTGGTGTCTGCGTGCTGCGTCGTGGTTGTCCGCGCAGGTCTCGGCGCCCCTAATTGCCCACGCCCTGCGGGCGTAGGGGACTTTCCCGGCACGATCCGCAGACGACTGACGGGCTGAGCGAAACAGGGGCGCGGGGAACTGCGCGAACGGCCACGACGTACCCGCGGAGACCACTGATCCCGCAGGGTTACGGCGGGTGTGTCAGGGGCGCGGGGAACTGCGCGACAAGCCACAGACGGGCCGCAGTCGACAAGCGACACCTCGGCCTACGGCGCGTAGTCAAGGGGAGCTGGGGCTCCGGAAACGGTGCGTGCGAGCGCAGCGCACGTTGGGGGAACGGGGCCGTCCGCGGGGGCGCGGGGCCGTCGCAAGGGGCACCTGGGGCGGTTGCTGGTGCAAGATCCAGTCAAGGCGGCTGTGCTCGTCGGCCATCGCGGCCATACTGCTGGCCGGGGGCAGTCCCCGAACCGCCGGGGGGCGGGCCGTCGTCAGCGACCGAGGGGGAGGTCTCGTGACACATCCGCCGAGCACGCGGAGCACGCAGGGAACGGAGAGCAGTCGCGCCCCGCGCGACCCCCGCGTCCCGCCCGGCACCCTCGGCGACGCCGCCGCCCAACTCCGCGCCGCCGCCACCACCGAGCCCGGGCGGCTCCAGATCATCGGCGCGGTGCTCGCCGCGCTGGTGCTCGCGTTCGGCGCGGTGACCGCGCTGGAGGTGTCGCAGCGCGCGGGCGCTGCCGACGACGTCGTCGAGCGCAGCCAGCCGCTGAGCGCGGACGCCGCGCTCGTCTACCGCTCCCTCGCGGACGCCGACACCGCCGCCTCCAGCGGTTTCCTCGCCGGCGCCGTCAAGGAGCCCCGCGCGGTGCGCGAGCGGTACGAGAAGGACGTCGCCCGCGCCTCCCAGCTGCTGGTGAAGGCCGCGACGCACACCGACGGCGGCAGCGAGTCGGGCCGGCAGATCGCCACGCTCAACGAGCAGTTGCCGATCTACACCGGGCACATCGAGACCGCCCGCGCCTACAACCGGCAGGGCCTCCCGCTCGGCGGTGCGTACCTGCGGTTCGCCAACGAGCAGATGACGAAGGTGCTGCTGCCCGCCGCGCAGAAGCTGTACGACGCGGAGACGGCCCGGCTCGACCGGGACGACGAGGACGCCCGGTCCTGGCCGCTGCTGTCCGTGCTCGTCGGGCTCGTCGCACTCGGCGCGCTCGGCTGGGCGCAGCGTCGCAACTTCCTGCGCACGAACCGGGTCTTCAACCACGGGCTGCTCGCGGCCACCGCCGCGTGCGCCGTCGTCCTGCTGTGGCTGGTCGTCGCACAGACCGTGGCCGCGGCCCAGTTGGGCGAGGCGCAGTCCAGCGGGCAGCAGTCCCTCAAGGTGTTGAACGACGCGCGGATCAGCTCCCTGAAGGCGCGGGCCAACGAGAACCTCGTGCTGGTCTCCCGGGGCGCGGTGCTCACGGACGACGGCAAGCAGGACAAGTACGAGACGGAGTACGCACAGCACGTCCGCGATCTGGTCGACGACCTCGGCCGGGCCCAGCGGCTGGCCGACGACGCCGCCGGCCGGCGCCCCGTCGAGGCCGCGGCCGAGGATGTGGACGCCTGGCAGGACTTGCACCGGCAGGTGAGCGAGACGGACCGGGCCGGTGAGTACGAGCGCGCGGTGGAGAAGGTCATCGGCGCGAAGGACTCGACCGGGACGTCCTTCGACGAGGTGGACGCCGCGCTGGACGAGGCGCTCGCGCACGAACAACGCGAGTTCACCCGCGCCGCGGAGAACGGCCGGGGCGCTCTGGGCGTCTTGCCCGTCGGGGCCGTGGTGCTCGGCGTGGCGGGCGCGCTGGGCGCGGTCCTCGGAATCAACCGCAGGCTTTCGGAGTACCGGTGAACGGCACCGATGAGAAGGTGAGAGGGGGCGTGATGGGAGTGCGGGACATCAAGGGTGCCGGGCGGTTCAGCGCGCGCGGCTGGGGCGGTGTCGTCGCCATGGCCGTCGCGTGCGCCGCCGCCGCCACGTTGATACCGCTGTCGCAGGACGCCGGCTCGTCGATCTCGTCCGCCGGCGTCCCCGCCGGCACCGGCGGGACGACTCCCGTGACGCCGGTGACGCGCGCCGCCGCCCAGGAGTGCGACTCCCCCGAGGCGTCCCTCACTCCGTCGGCCGCCGACGGCCCGACCGTCGCCGCCATCAAGAAGCGCGGCAAACTGGTCGTCGGCGTGGACCAGAACAGCTACCGCTGGGGCTACCGCAACCCCACCAACGGAGCCATCGAAGGCTTCGACATCGACCTGGCGCGGGCCGTCGCGGAGGATCTCCTCGGCAGCAAGGACGCCGTGATCTTCCGCGCCATCCCGACGAACCAGCGCATCCCCGCGTTGAACAACGACACCGTGGACATCGTCGTCCGCACGATGACGATCAACTGCGCCCGGATCAAGCAGGTCGCGTTCTCCACCGCGTACTTCCAGTCCGGCCAGCAGGTGCTGGCCCCCAAGAACTCGGACGTCACCGGCTACGACGCGAGCCTCAAGGGCAAGCGGGTGTGCACCGCCGAGGGCTCCACCGCCAACGAGGCCCTGAAGGAGAACTCCTTCGGCGCCGTCTTCCAGGACGAGCACGACGGTCGCCCCGGCGACGAGGACGTGCTCACCGTGCCGAACCAACTCGACTGCCTCGTCCGCCTCCAGCAGGGCCTGGTCGACGCGGTCGTCACCGACAGCGCGCTCGCCGCCGGCCAGGCGGCCCAGGACCCGGCGGTCGAGCTGAAGGGCGGCAAGCCCTTCACCACCGAGTACTACGGCGTGGCGACCAAGCTCGGCAAGGACGACCTGGTGCGCCGGATCAACAAGGTGCTGGAGGAGTACCGCCCGGTCGCGTGGAAGCAGGCGTACGAGAACTGGCTGGAGGCCGACCTGCCCGGCATGACCGCCGCCCCCGCCCCCAAATACCGCTCCGACTGACCGACGAAAGAGGTGATCGATGGGCGTCGCTGGATCCTTCCCCGGCTCAGGAGACGGGCTCCCCGAGGCGGTGATGGACCGGGACGAGGTCGACCGTGCCCTGGCCCGGTTGGGCTCCGAGCACGAGGCGATCGAGACCTCCCTGCTCGCCCTCCAGGACCACGCGGGCCGCAGACTCCTGGAGGGCGCCGAGCTGACGGGCGTCACCAAGGACCGCTGGGCCGCGACCGAGCAGGCGATCGCCCTGCTGTGGGTGTACTTCGAGGCGTACAGCGACGCGCTGACGCAGATCCGGGAGGTCCGGGCGCGCCGCCGCTGGTCGAGCCGGGACGACCTGGTGGACCTGACGGAGCGGCTGCGCGGCCCCAGCGTCGCGGTGGCGCACCAGGCCCGGGGCACCGCCCCGACGACCGGGCCGACGAAGCTGTCGGAACGGTTCACCCTCGCCGGCCTGGTGGAGCGGATGAACGAGCTGTACGCGAAGTCGCTGAACATGGTGGTCACGGCGGACGCCGTGTGGTCGGCGCTGCCGGCCCGGATCGACCTGCTGTCGGCCGAGTTGCAGCGCACCCGCTCGCTCGCGCACTCGGTGGGCGTGCGCCCCGGCGAACACCCCTCGGGTGACGAACTGGAGTCCATCACCCAGGAGTTGGCGACGCTGCGCGTCCAGGTGATCTCCGATCCCTTGGCGTTCTGGCGGCCCGCGCCGCTGTCGTCGGCGCCGGGCGGGGGCCGTCCGGACACCGACCGCTACGACCGCGCGGCGCGCGCCCTGGAGGACGTCCGCCGGGAGATCGAGGCCGTGTTGCAGGTCCGCCAGGACTCGGAGGAGCGGTTGGTGCGGCTGCGGGACGTGCTCTCCCGCGCGGACCGCACCCTCGCCGAGGCGCGGACGGCCCGCGGCGAGGTGCTGGCGAAGATCGCCGCGTCCGAGGTGCCGGCGGTCAGCGGACCGCCGACCGTGCTCCAGGAGCGGCTGGTGACCGCCGCCGACCACCGCCGCCACTCCCGGTGGCACCGGCTGTCCCCGCTGCTGGAGTCCCTGGAGCGGGAGGCGGAGGACGAACTGCTGCGCGCCCGGGAGTCCTTGACGGCGGTCACCGCGCCGCTCGCGGTCCGTGCCGAACTGCGCGGCCGGCTGGACGCGTACAAGGCGAAGGCGGCCCGGCACGGCCTGGTCGAGGACCCGCTGCTGATCGAGCGGTACGACGCGGCCCGCCGGATGCTGTGGAGCGCACCGTGCGATCTGCGCGCCGCCGACCAGGCCGTACTGCGCTACCAGGCGGCGGTGGCGGAGGCATTGGCCCATGCGGAGCCCGGGCGTCCGGGCTCCGTCGACGGCGGGGGGACCTCATGACCGAGACGCACGTGAGCAGAGGGAAGAGCGGCGGCGCGCGCTGCCAGCGGCCCGAGTGCGACGGCTCGTACGAGGACGTCGGCGGCGGCGAGTTGTACTGCGACGCCTGCGGCCTCGCGCCGGTGGTCGCGGCCGGCGGCCCGGGCAGCGCCCGCTCGAAGGCCCGCGCCGGCGCATCGGGCCGCGGCTCGCGCGCCTCGTCCCAGGGCTCCCGCGCCTCGTCCCGTTCGTCGGGCCGCACGTCCTCGCGCACCGCCCGCTCCGCGTCCTCGCGCCGCTCGGTGTCGGGGCGGCTGTCGCGCACCGCGTCGGGCGCCGGTGCCGCTTCCCGTACGGTCTCGGTCTCGGTGGTCTCCGCGGGTTCGACCGGGAAGGCGTCGGGGCGCGGCCGGCTGGGCGCGGGCCTGGTGAGCGTGCCGGAGGTGCCGCGCCCCGATCCGCACTCCGCGGTGATGGACGTGCCCGAGGTGCCCGAGCGCAAGCGGTTCTGCTCCCGCTCGGACTGCGGTGCGCCGGTGGGGCGGGCGCGCGGGGAGCGCCCGGGCCGCACCGAGGGCTTCTGCACCTCCTGCGGGCACCCGTACTCCTTCGTGCCGAAGTTGGAGGCGGGGGACGTGGTGCACGGCCAGTACGAGGTCGTGGGCTGTCTGGCGCACGGCGGCCTCGGCTGGGTCTACCTCGCCGTCGACCGGGCGGTCTCCGACCGCTGGGTGGTCCTCAAGGGCCTCCTCGACACCGGCGACCAGGACGCGATGGAGGCGGCGATCTCCGAGCGGCGGTTCCTCGCCGAGATCGAGCACGCCAACATCGTCCGCATCTACAACTTCGTGGAGCACCTGGACCAGCGCACCGGCTCCCTCGACGGCTACATCGTGATGGAGTACGTCGGCGGCAAGTCGCTGAAGGAGTTGGCGAACGAGCGGCGGGACGCGGGCGGCAAGCGCGATCCGCTGCCGGTCGAGCAGGCGTGCGCGTACGGCATCGAGGCGCTGGAGGCCCTCGGCCACCTGCACGGCCGCAACCTCCTGTACTGCGACTTCAAGGTCGACAACGCGATCCAGCAGCAGGACCAGCTCAAGCTGATCGACCTGGGCGCGGTGCGGCGGATGGACGACGAGGAGTCCGCCATCTACGGCACCATCGGGTACCAGGCCCCGGAGGTCGCCGAGCAGGGCCCGTCGGTCGCCTCCGACCTGTACACGGTCGCCCGCACCCTCGCCGTGCTGACCTTCGACTTCCAGGGCTACACGAACGTGTTCGTGGACTCCCTGCCCGACCCGGAGAACATCGAGGTCTTCCGGACGTACGAGTCGTTCTACCGGCTCCTGGTCCGGGCCACCGACCCCGATCCGACCCGGCGCTTCTCCTCGGCGCAGGAGATGGCGGAGCAGCTCACGGGGGTGCTCAGGGAGGTCGTCGCGCTCCAGACCGGGCGGCCCCGACCGGCGCTCTCCACACTCTTCGGCCCCGAGGTGAAGGTCGCGGACACGGAGCTGTTCGCGGCGGCGGAGGACGACGTGTCCGCGCTGGGGGCGCGGCCGGCGCCCCGGAGCGCGTACGGGCGCGGTGCGCCGACCGTTGTGGGCGGGGCCGACGGCGGTGCGGCCGTCCCCCGTCAGGGTGGGCCCGGCGGCGCACTCCAACGGGGGTCGACGGCCCGGCTCGCGCCGCGGCTCGCACCGCTGGACACCGCCGCGGTGGCGCTGGCGCTGCCGGCCCCGAACGTGGACGCCGACGACCCGAACGCCGGCTTCCTCGCCGGGCTGCTGGCGGCGGCCCCCGCCGAGCTGGTCGCCGCCCTGGCCGCAGTCCCCGCCCCCTCGCGCGGGACCCGGCTGCGGGAGGTGCGGGCCCGGTTGGAGACGGGCGAGTACGCCGCGGCGCTCGACGTGCTGACGGGTGTGGAGCGGCAGCACTCCGACGACTGGCGGGTGATCTGGTACCGCGGCCTCGCCTCGCTGGTGGTGGGCGACGACGAGGGCCTGGCCGCGGCGGCGCTCTCCTTCGACGCGGTGTACGACGCCTTCCCCGGCGAGTCCGCGCCGAAGCTGGCGCTCGCCGTCTGCGCCGAACTGCTGGGCCAGTTGGACAACGCGGCCGAGTACTACCGGCTGGTGTGGACGACGGACCCGAGCCATGTGAGCGCCGCGTTCGGGCTGGCCCGGGTGCAGCTCGCCGCGGCCGACCGCGCCGGCGCCGTGCGCACCTTGGAGTCGGTGCCGGAGGCGTCCATCCACTACACGGCGGCCCGGGTGGCGGCCGTACGGTCCCGGCTGCGCCGGCGCGCCGCGCTCGACCCCCTGCTGGACGATCTGACCGCGGCAGCCGCGCAGGTGACGGCGTTGCGGGCGGCGGGACTCGACGCGGTGCGCGGTGAGCGGTTGACCACGGAAGTACTCGGTACGGCGCTGGACTGGGTAATCTCCGGAAGTCCCGGAGCACCACCGCCCCCGACGAGTTCGACGAGCACCGCGGATCCGGTCGGCGCGCCCCGCGCGCTGCTCGGCTGCGAACTCGACGAACGGGGCCTGCGCTTCGGGCTGGAACGCTCGTACCGGGTGCTCGCCCGGCTCGCCCAACGCGGCGAGGAGCGCGTGGATCTGGTGGAGCGTGCCAATCGCTTCCGCCCCCGGACGTGGGTGTGATCGATGTCGTCGCAGAACGAACAGCCGACCGGGGCGGTCTCCTGCCCCGGCTGCGGCGAACCCGTGGAGTTCGAGGACCGCTTCTGCGGCAGGTGCGGTGCGGGCCTGCCGCGGGCCGCGGCTCACCCGCCGGGGTCGGACCGTCCGACCCTGGCGATCGGCACCCCGACGCACCGGCTCCCGCCGCAGGTGGCGCCGGCGTCGCCGACTGCCGGCGGGGCGCCGTCGGTCGCCGCGGTGAGCCCGGATCCCGGTTCGGGCTCGGGCTCGGGCTCGGGCTCGGGCGGCGTCGCAGAGGCGGAGCCCGTACGGCCGCGGTCCCGCCTCGCGGCCCTCGCCGACCTCGCCGGTCCGCCGCGCGACCCCTCGGCGCCCAGTGCGTGGGACGTGCTGCCGGACGCCCCGGGCCGGGTGCCGGCCGAGCAGTACGTGCCGGCGGGCAGAACGAGCAGCGCGAGCACCGGTGACGTGTCCGCGTTCGACCCGGAGTACGGTCAGGCGCCCCTCTCGGACACCGACGTCGAGGTGGACCACGGCTCGCGGCGGACCGCCGTGGCACGGACCGCCGGGGAACCGACCGCCGGAGAGCGGCAAGACGGAGAACGGAACGACGGAGACTACGAGTTGCAGCAGCCGTTGCCGGAGCCGAACGTGCCGAACGAATCGGAGCAGTCGAACGAATCGGAGCAGTCGAACGAGCCCCAGCAGCCGCCGCAGCCACCGGCGCCCCCGCCGTCGCCGGACGGGCCCGACCCGCGGGCCGAGGGCACGACCTGGTGCGTGGCGTGCCGCGCCGGCCGGGTCGACACCGACGGCTACTGCGAGAACTGCGGCCACGCCCAGCCTCGCGAGCGCGACCACCTGGAGCAGGAGACGGGTCCGCTGGCCGCCGTGAGCGACCGCGGGCTGCGCCACCACCGCAACGAGGACGCGTTCGCGATCTCGACCACGACGCTGTCCGACGGTTCGCCGGCGGTCGTGGCGATCGTCTGCGACGGCGTGTCGTCGGCGACCCGCCCCGACGAGGCGTCACAGGCGGCGTCCCGTACGGCCTGTGACGCACTGACGACGGCGCTGCCGCAGGGGGTCCACCCCCAGCAGGCCATGCGGGACGCGATCGTCGACGCCGCCGCCGCGGTGAACGCCCTCGCCGCGTCCCCGGACGGCGGCGACGCGCTCGACCAGGATCCGCACCGCCAGCAGAACGCTCCGGCGTGCACCATCGTCGGCGCGGTGTCGGCGGGCGGGCTGCTGATCGTCGGCTGGGTCGGCGACAGCCGCGCGTACTGGGTGCCCGACGACCGCGGCGCCCCCGCGGCCCGGCTCACCGAGGACGACTCGTGGGCCGCCCAGATGGTGGCGGCCGGCCTGATGAGCGAGGCGGAGGCGTACGCGGACGAGCGCGCCCACGCGATCACGGGCTGGCTCGGCGCCGACGCGTACGAACTCGACCCGCACACCGCCGTCTTCCGGCCGGACCGCTCCGGTGTGGTCGTGGTCTGCACGGACGGCCTGTGGAACTACGCGGAGGGCGCCGCCGAGATGGCCGCCGCGGTCCCCCGCGACGCGGCCGAACGTCCGTTGCACGGCGCCCGGGTGCTCGTCGGCCACGCCCTCGACGGCGGCGGCCACGACAACGTCACCGTGGCGGTGCTCACGATCTCCGTCGACGGCTAGGACTGTCAGCACAGAGTGATCACCGTGTCCCGCATGGAGCCTCCAAGGAGTCCCTGACATGGCCAACTTCTCCCAGTCCCAGGTTCCCCGGTTCTCCGTCGACGTCTATCAGAACGAGTTCCTGCCGGAGGACGGGCGGGAGGTGAGCGCCATCGTCACGGTCACCTCCACCGGTGGCGGCGCCGGCGGGGGCGCCCCGCTGGCGGGCGCGTCGGCCTCGCCGACCGGCATACCCGCCCCCGCCCCCGGCGCCGCCGTCGTCGTCATGGTCGACTGCTCCGGCTCGATGGACTATCCGCCGACGAAGATGCGCAACGCGCGCGAGGCGACGGCCGCGGCGATCGACACCCTGCCGGACGGGGTTGAGTTCGCGGTCGTCGCCGGGACGCACGAGGCCAAGGAGGTCTACCCGGCCGACGGCGGGCTCGCGGTCGCGGACGCGCGGACCCGGGCCGCCGCCGTACGGTCCCTGCGCCGGCTCGCCGCGGGCGGCGGCACCGCCATCGGCACCTGGCTGCGGCTCGCGGACTACCTGTTCGCGGACGCCGCCAGCCCCATCCGGCACGGCATCCTGCTGACCGACGGCCGCAACGAACACGAGTCACCGGAGGACCTGCGGGCCGCGTTGGAGGCGGTCGCGGGGCAGTTCACCTGCGACGCGCGGGGCGTGGGCACGGACTGGGAGGTCCAGGAGGTCACGGCGATCGCCTCCGCGCTCCTCGGCACCGCGGACATCGTCGCGGACCCGGCCCAACTGACGGCCGACTTCACCGCGATGATGACCGACGCGCTCGGCAAGGAGGTCGCGGACGTCGCGCTGCGGCTGTGGACCCCGGTCGGGGCGGAGGTCGTCTTCGTCAAGCAGGTCGCGCCGGCCGTCGAGGACCTGACCGACCGCCGCACCGAAGCAGGCCCCCGGGCCGGGGACTACCCGACGGGTTCGTGGGGCGACGAGTCCCGCGACTATCACGTCTGCGTACGGGTGCCCGACGCCGGCATAGGCCACGAGATGCTGGCGGCCCGCGCCTCGCTGATCGTCCCGGCCGCGGACGGCGGGCCGCCCCGGGTGCTGAGCCAGGGGCTGGTGCGCGCCGTGTGGACGGACGACCTGGCCGCCTCCACCGCGATCAACGCGCAGGTCGCGCACTACACCGGACAGGCCGAGTTGGCGGCGGCGATCCGCTCCGGACTGGACGCCCGCAAGTCCGGGGATTTCGACGGAGCGACGGCGAAACTGGGGCGCGCCGTGCAGTTGGCGGCGGCCTCCGGCAACGCGGACACTGCGAAACTCCTTTCGAAGGTGGTGGACGTGGTCGATGCGGCGACGGGTACTGTGCGACTCAAAGCAAAGGTCGCGGACGCCGACGAGATGACTCTCGAAACGCGCTCCACGAAGACGGTCCGCGTCAAGAATCAGGGGCGGTCGTCGACGACGGCCGGGTAACGAACAGCGGCCCTCGGGCCGGACGAGGAGAGGGGGCGGCGCCTCCATGCCGACCTGCCCGAACGGTCATCAGTCGGGCGCCGACGACTGGTGCGACGTCTGTGGCCAGCGGATAGCCGGTCCCGGCGGCGCGGCGGGGGCCGTGCCGCCGCCCCCGCCGCGGCCCGGGTACGGGTTCCCGCCGGCCGGGGACCCCAACGCGACGGCCCAGGCGGAGCTGTGTCCGCAGTGCCGCACTCCGCGGGAGGCGATGGCGCCGTTCTGCGAGGAGTGCCGGTTCAACTTCGTGACGAACAAGGCGACGTCGTACACCCCGGTCGCCACGACGCCGCCGCCCGGCCTGAACCTCCCCGCGGGCTTCACCAACCGCCCGGCCCCGCCGGGTCCGGGTGGGCCCGGTGGTCCGGGTGGCCCCGGTCCGCAGGCTCCGGGTTTCCCGAACACGGCGCCTCCGGTGCCTGGCCAGCCTGGTCCTGGCCCCGGCCCTGGTCCTGGCCCGGTGGGTCCGGGTCCGGGTCCGACGGGATTCGGCCCGCAGACTCCGATGCCTCCGGGGCCGGGGCCTCATGCACCAAGCCCCCACGCACCGGGGCCTCATGCACCGAGTCCCCACGCACCAGGTCCTCAGGGGCCGGGTGCGCCTGACGCGTACGACTACCAGAACCCGCCGCCCCCGCCCCCCGGCTTCCCGCAGGGACCGGCCGGCGCGCCGCAGTCGCCCCCGCCGCCGTTCCCGCAGCAGCCTCAGCCGCCCCAACCTCCCCAGCAGCCGGCGCACCCGGGTGCCGGTCCGGCCGCGGACGACTGGCGACTGAGCCCGCCGCCCCCGCAGCAGCATCAGCAGCAGCCGATGCAGGCGCCGCCGTTCGGCGGCCCGCAGCACGCACCACAGGCCCCGCCGGCGCCGCAGCCGCCGGTTCAGCCGGCTCAGCCGTCGCCGCCTCCGCCTCCGCCGGCGTTCACCGGCACCTGGACGGCCGTCATCGGGCCCGACCGCGAGTACTTCCTCGCGATGATGCAGCGCAGCGGCCCGGACGCGGGCGGCCTCGTGCTCCCCGCGTACTCCCCCGAGCAGCAGCTGCCGCTCACCGGCACCCAGGTGACCATCGGCCGCCGCCGCCAGTCCACGGGCGAGGCCCCCGACATCGACCTGTCGGTGCCGCCGGAGGACCCGGGCGTCTCGCACCAGCACGCGGTGCTGGTGCAGCAGCCGGACGGCTCCTGGGCGGTCGTGGACCAGAACTCCACGAACGGCACGACGCTCAACGGCGCGGAGGACCCGATCCAGCCATACGTCCCCGTCCCCCTGACGGACGGCGACCGCGTCCACGTGGGCGCCTGGACCACGATCACGGTCCGCCAGTCGTAAGGCCCGCTGGGGCGCGGTGGCGCCCCAGCACCGCCTGGCACCCCCGCGGTTTCCCTGCGGGCGCGTTGGTCTCCGCTGGCCGGTGGTGGGCTTGTCGCGCAGTTCCCCGCGCCCCTAAATACCTCGCCCGGCCCGCAGACAACTGACGGGGCAGCGAGACAGGAGCGCTGGGGGTCCCCGTGCCCGCAGGGCACAGGTGGGGGTCCCCCCGTGCCCTTGGGCGTAGGGGGAGGAACTGCGCGACAAGCGACAAACGAGCCGCAGCAAAACCGCGCGCCCGCAGGACGCACCCCGCAGACACCGACGCACCCGCAGGGAAACCGCGGGCCCGTCACGGACCGTGGGCGTCGCCCAGCTCCCACGCGTACGGCCCCGAGGGGTCGTCCAGCCACGCCCACTGCCTCCGCACCCCCACCGTCACCCCGAAGCGGTCCCGCATCGGGCGGTGCTCCCGCTCCCACAAGGACAGCGCCTCGCGCGGGTCCAGGCTGCCCGCCGTCAGCGTCAGCAGGAAGCGGAAGAGGTCGTCGTCCAGGACCTCCCTCGGCAGCCCCGCCACACCCACCCGCGGCGGCCCCGTCACGCCCCGCAACGGCACGAAGTACGCCGGCGTGCGCAAGAAGCGGCCCTCCGCGAACCGCCCCCGGCCGTCGTCCCGCACCCGCAGTGCGATCAGGCCCGTCGACAGCGGAGCCACGATCCGTGCGTCCGGGCGGCACTGCGCCAGCCAGTCGTACGGCACCGACGGCAGGGTGCAGGTCGCCACGATCCGGTCGAACGGCGCCCGCCGCGGCACGCCGCGGGCGCCGTCGCCGGTGACGACGGCCGGGTGGAAGCCGGCGAGCGCCAGGTGCACCCGCGCGGACTCGGTGATCTCCGGATCGACGTCGACCGTCGTGACGTGCGCGTCCCCCACCCGATGGCACAGCAGCGCCGCGTTGTAGCCGGAGCCGGCGCCGATCTCCAGTACGGAGTCCCCGTACCGCACCTCCAGCGCGTCCAGCATCCGCGCCATGATCGAGGGCTGGCTGCTGGAGGAGACCAGCACCCCGTCGCGCACCCGCGTGGCCAGCGGACCGTCGTGGTACGCCCCGCGCAACCACCGCTCCCGGCGCGCCGGGTCGGGGTCCTCGCACCACAGCCGCTCGTACTCCCCGGGGCCGGTGGGCACGTAGTAGTACGGCACGAAGAGGTGTCGCGGCACCTCTTCGAAGGCGAGCCGCCACGCGGGGTCGGTCAGCTCGCCGTCCGCGACCATCGAGCGCACCAGGGAGCGGCGGGCCTCGTCGGCGGGCTCGGTGTACGGCTCCAGGTACGTCCCCATGCCTCCACTGTCCTGCGCGGCCGGGCCTGGAGCGAGCACCCACCGCCCCTCGGCCCCGCCGACCCGATCACTCTGCCGACCCGATCGGCCCGATCGGCCCGTCGGCCGGAGGTCCTAGGACCCCGGTCCTCGTCCCGGTCATCTGAGACGATGGACGGGTGAACGAGATTCCGCGGGGCACCCTTCAGGAACAGACCTTCTACGAGCAGGTCGGCGGCGAGCCGACCTTCCGTCGCCTTGTTCACCGCTTCTACCAGGGCGTCGCCGAGGACCCACTGCTGCGGGCGATGTACCCGGAGGAGGACCTGGGCCCGGCCGAGGAGCGGTTCGCGCTGTTCCTGATGCAGTACTGGGGCGGTCCGCGCACCTACAGCGAGAACCGCGGGCACCCCCGGCTGCGGATGCGGCACGCGCCGTTCCAGGTCGACCGCGCCGCGCACGACGCCTGGCTGAAGCACATGCGGGACGCCGTGGACGAGCTGGAGCTCGCGCCGGAACACGAACAGCAGCTGTGGAACTACATGACGTACGCCGCCGCCTCGATGATCAACACCGCTGACTAGGGCGCTACACCAGCGTCAGAACCGTCGGTCGGGTGCGAACAGCTCGATCCGGTGCCGGGTGGTCCCGTCCAGCGCCAGGTCCGCCAGGATCTCGCCGACGACGGTCACGAACTTGAACCCGTGCCCCGAGAACCCGCAGGCCACCGTCGTGGTGTCCGGCTGCGCAGGGTGCCGACCGATCACGAAGTGTTGATCGGGCGTGTTGGTGTACAGGCAGGTCACGGCCTTCAGGAAGGTGCCCGGCAGGGTCGGCAGCTGACGGCGCAGGTGCCGTGCCATGTCGTGCACCTCGCGGTCGTGCACGGTCCGGTCGATGGTGTCGGGCGTGCAGACCTCGCCGGCGCGGAAGAAGGCGACCTTGACGCCGCCGTCGGGCCCGTCGAGCGCGGGGAAGCCGTAGCTCTGCGCGCCGGCCCCGTCCTCCCAGATGAAGACGGGCTGGCGGCCGGGGAGGAAGGGCCCGGTGCCGCCGTCGGGCTGGAACCAGTACGTGAGCTGCCGCTCGACGGTCAGCGGCACGCCCAGGTCGGCGAGGAGGTCGGGCGCCCACGCCCCGGGGCAGACCACGAGCTGTCCCGCCGTGTACGTGCCGCGCGCCGTGCGGACCGAGACGCCGTCGCCGTACGGCTCCCAGCGCGTCACGGGCTCCTCGAAGCGCAGTTCGGCACCGTGGCGGGAGGCGAGTTCGAGGTGGGCCGCGACGGTCTCCTCCGGGCGGAGCACCCCGGCCGCGGTCTCGTACAGGGCGACGTCGTGTTCGGCCGGGGTGAAGACGGGGAAGCGGCGGCGCAGCTCCTTCGCGTCCAGCAGCTCGTGCGGCAGGTCCCACTGGCGGGCGGAGCGCAGCGCTCCGGCGACGGTGCGGCAGTCGGGCGAGCCGATCATGAGCCCGCCGCAGAGGGTGGCGATGGGGCGCCCGGTGTCCCGTTCGACCTGGTCGTACAGCTCGTAGGCGCGCAGCAGGAGCGGTACGTAGGAGGGGTCCTCGAAGTACGAGCGGCGGGTCATGCGCGAGCCGCCGTGGCTGGAGCCCCGGTCGTGGAGGGGCCGGTGGGTCTCCAGGCCGAGCACGCGCGCGCCGCGCGCCGCGAGGTGGGCGGCTGCGGCGCTGCCCATGCCGCCGAGCCCGATGACGATCACGTCGTACGCCATGCCGCATCGCTCCCGTGGTGTGGTGCGGTCCGCCGTATGTGGCCGCCACCTTCTCACCGGGGTGCGCGACGGGCAACGGTGCTTCGGCTCGACGACCGGTGCCCCGGCGACGCGGCAGACGGGCCCTAGTCGGCGTACCCCATGCGGCGGGAGAGTTCGTCCGCCGCCGTCACCGTGCGCTTCGCCGCCTCGGGCAGGGCGTCCTCGCCCAGCCGGTACACCGGTCCCGACACGCTCAGCGCCCCGATCACGGTCCCGTCGTACGAGCGCACGGGCGCGGCGACCGCGTTCAGCCCCAGCTCCAGCTCCTCGACGGCCACGGCGTACCCCTGCTCCACGGCCTCGTCGAGCAGGGGGCGCAGGGCCGCGGGCGAGGTGATGGTGTGCTCGGTGAAGGCGTCGAGGAGTCCGACCGCGAGGACCCGGTCCTGTACGGGCGCGGGCGCGTGTGCGAGCAGCACCTTGCCGCTGGAGGTGGCGTGCAGGGGGGTGCGGCGGCCGATCCAGTTGCAGGAGGTGACGGCGGCGGTGCCGTGCGCCTGGGCGACGTTGACGGCCGCGTCGTCGTCGAGGACCGCGATGTTGACGGTCTCCCCGATCTCGGCGGCGAGTTCGTGGCAGAGGGGCACGCCCTCCTGGACGACGTCGAGGCGGCGGGCCGCGGCGCCGGCGAGGCGCAGCATGCCGGCGCCGAGCCGGTACTTGCCGCGGTCCCGGATCTGGGTGACCAGGCCGCGGTTCTCCAGGGCGCCGAGCAGCCGGAACGCGGTGGACTTGTGCACTCCCAGCTCGTCGGCGAGTTCGGTGACGCCCGCTTCGCCCCGTCGGGCCAGGCTCTCCAGCACGCTCACGGCGCGGTCCACCGACTGCACGGCGCTGGGCTGCCCCTCGCCTTCCCTCGCCATCGTTCGCCCTGCTCCCTCACCGGTCCGTGTTCGCCGGCACCGCGTACGGGCGCCGGGCGGTGCGTCGTGCCTTGCGCACCTGCCCGTTCGCCGGCGGGTCAAGCGGTCGGAAGGCCCCTCTTTCGGGTGGCGTCGGTCACGTCGTCCGGGTCCGCCGGGGCGATCACGCCGGGCGGGTGGGGGTGACGCTGAGCGCCCGGGGCCCGTTCGCCCGGAGGGCGACGGAGCCGAAGGGCGTACGCAGCCGGAGCCAGGCGCCCGACAGCGCCTCGTGCGCGGGCGTGGTGGGTGCGGCGGGCGCGGTCGTGAGCAGCGCGACGGGGGCGCCGGGGCGCAGGAAGCCCAGGGAGTGCGCCGCGTGCACGGCGCGCAACGGGAGGGGCGTGGGCGCCGCCTCGCGCGACCAGATCTCCCGCCCGATGCGGTCCCGCTCGGCGCGGGTGCGCCGCTCGGGGGGCAGCGCCTCGTCCCGTAGCCGGAACTCGGCGACCGCGGCGGCGACCAGTTCGCGCATCTGGGGCACGTCGGGGAGGCCGGGCAGTTCGCGCCAGCCGCCGCGCGGCGGCAGGACGCCGGCCCAGGGCGGTCCGGTGACGGGGGCGGGCAGGGTGAATCCGACGCCCTGGACGCGTTCCAGCAGTTCGCCCGCGGAAACGGTGGAGTCCAGCGCGATCGGGGTGCCGAGCCGGGCGGTGCGGATCGCCAGCACCTCGAAGGAGGGCGGGCGGCCGAAGACCGCGAGGCTCGGTCGGGGCTCGCCGTCCGGTCCGCCGGCCTGGAGGCGAACGGCGGCGGCACGGTCGTAGTGGAGCAGCCGGGCGAGGAAGGCGGTGAGGTCGTCCGCCTCCCTCGCGTCGGCGAAGTGCAGGCTCTGCACGGGCGCGGTCATGCCACCAGCACGCCTTCGTCGCTGTCCGCCCCGTCCAGGTACTGGAGGAGGTGGGACCGCTCTTCCTTGGTGATCCGCCGCGGACGGCCCGCTTCCAGGTTGTACGGGACCACGACGGTGGAGGCCCGCACGTAGACCTGGGACGGGCCCTCCGCGTCCTTGATCTCGTAGGTGATGGTGAGCGAGGCGGCGCTGAGCCGGGTCACCCAGGACTCGATGACCACCGGTTCGTGCCGGTGGACCAGCGGGTGCACGTAGTCGATCTCGTGCCGTGCCACCACCGAGCCGCCGGAGAACGAAGGGGAGCCGTCCGTCGGCCGGAGGCGGAACATGAAGTCGATCCGCGCCTCCTCCAGATAGCGGAGGAAGACGACGTTGTTGACGTGCCCGAAGGCGTCCATGTCCGACCAGCGGAGGGGGCAGCTGTATATGTGTCGAGCCATGGGTGACGGTTCCCGCTTTCTGTCCTTCGAACGCCGGTGGCGATCGCTTGCTGTCCGCTGTCGGCTCAGCCTCGGGTGAGCTTCTTGTAGGTGGCGCGGTGCGGACGGGAGGCGTCCGGGCCCAGCCGCTCGATCTTGTTCTTCTCGTACGACTCGAAGTTGCCCTCGAACCAGAACCACTTGGAGTCGCCCTCGTAGGCGAGGATGTGGGTGGCCACCCGGTCCAGGAACCAGCGGTCGTGGGAGACGACCACGGCGCAGCCGGGGAACTCCAGCAGTGCGTTCTCCAGGGAGGAGAGCGTCTCGACGTCGAGGTCGTTGGTCGGCTCGTCGAGGAGCAGCAGGTTGCCGCCCTGCTTGAGGGTGAGCGCGAGGTTCAGTCGGTTGCGCTCGCCGCCGGAGAGGACGCCCGCGGGCTTCTGCTGGTCCGGGCCCTTGAAGCCGAAGGCGGAGACGTAGGCGCGGGACGGCATCTCGACCTGGCCGACGTTGATGTAGTCCAGCTCGTCGGAGACGACGGCCCACAGCGTCTTCTTGGGGTCGATGTTGGCGCGGGACTGGTCGACGTAGCTGATCTTGACGGTGTCGCCGACCTTGATGGTGCCGGCGTCCGGCGCCTCCAGGCCCTGGAGCATCTTGAACAGCGTGGTCTTGCCGGCGCCGTTGGGGCCGATGATGCCGACGATGCCGTTGCGCGGGAGGGTGAAGCTGAGGTCGTCGATGAGCAGCTTCTCGCCGAAGCCCTTGGAGAGGTTGTTGACCTCGACGACGATGCTGCCCAGGCGGGGGCCCGGCGGGATCTGGATCTCCTCGAAGTCCAGCTTCCGCATCTTGTCCGCCTCGGCGGCCATCTCCTCGTAACGCGCGAGGCGGGCCTTGGACTTGGCCTGGCGGCCCTTGGCGTTGGAGCGGACCCACTCCAGCTCTTCCCGCAGGCGCTTGGCGCGCTTGGCGTCCTTCTGGCCCTCGACCTTGAGACGGGTCTGCTTGGACTCCAGGTAGGTGGAGTAGTTGCCCTCGTAGCCGATGGCACGGCCGCGGTCGAGCTCCATGATCCAGCCGGCGACGTTGTCGAGGAAGTACCGGTCGTGGGTGATGGCGACGACGGTGCCGGCGTACTTGGCGAGGTGCTGCTCCAGCCACTGCACGGACTCGGCGTCCAGGTGGTTGGTGGGCTCGTCGAGGAGCAGCAGGTCGGGGGCTTCGAGCAGCAGCTTGCAGAGCGCGACGCGGCGCTTCTCGCCACCGGACAGGTTGGTCACCGGCCAGTCGCCGGGCGGGCAGCCCAGCGCGTCCATGGCCTGCTCCAGCTGGGCGTCCAGGTCCCAGGCGTTGGAGTGGTCCAGGTCCTCCTGGAGCTTGCCCATCTCCTCACCCAGGGCGTCGGTGTACTCGGTCGCCATCTGCTCGGCGATCTCGTTGAACCGGTTGAGCTTGCCCTTGATCTCCGCGACGCCGTCCTCGACGTTCTCCAGAACCGTCTTGGACTCGTCCAGCGGCGGTTCCTGGAGCAGGATGCCGACGGTGTAGCCGGGCGACAGGAACGCGTCGCCGTTCGACGGCTGCTCAAGACCGGCCATGATCTTCAGGACCGTGGACTTACCGGCACCGTTCGGACCGACCACACCGATCTTCGCGCCGGGGATGAGGCTGAGCGTCACGTCATCGAGGATGACCTTGTCGCCGTGCGCCTTGCGCGCCTTGCGCATCGTGTAGATGTACTCAGCCAAGAGAAACCGTCCGGCAGATAAGTGGTGGGCAGAGATACCACCCATCTTGCCGTACGGCCGTCCCCCGACGGAAACCGGTAACCCCCGCCCGGACGCACCCCACGCCCCACCCCGGGCCCGGAACGACGGGGACGAGGGGACGGGCCGAGGGACGGCGGACGAGGAGACGGGACGAGGGACGGCGGACGAGAGGACAGGCGCACGGGCGGCGGGCGACGAGCGACGAGCGACGAGCGACGAGCGCAACGGTACGGATGCCGGCCGGGCACGGGTGAGGCCCCGGGCGCCTTCGCACCCGGGGCCTCACTCCGCCTCGACCTGGCTTCCGCCTCGCGTCCGCCCGGCCTCGGCATCGCTTCAGCGCGGTGTCACTCCGCGCTCAGCAGCGTTCACTCCCCGGCAGTGGCCTTCTTCCTGCGCAGGAAGAACACCGCGCCGCCGCCGAGCGCGACCAGGGCGATCGCGACGCCCGCGATGATCGGGGTGGCGCTGGAGCCGCCGGTCGCCGCGAGGTTGTCCTTCGAGGAGGAGCCGGAGGTGCCGGAGGTGCTGCCGCCGGTGCTGTCGGATCCGCCGGTGCTACCGCCGGCCGAGGCCGGGGTGGGCTGGGAGGACGGGTTCGGGCTCGGGCTGCTGGTCTTGCAGTCCAGGACGCCCTTGAAGGTCTCCTTGAAGCCGTTCGGCCCGGTGATGGTGATGTCGTACGCCTGGTCCTCGCCGACCGGGACGGTCACCGTCTTGGAGCCACCCGCGGGGACGGTGTGCTCGGTGCCCTTGAGGGTGAAGGTGAAGGGGGAGTCGCCCTTGTTGCTGGCGGTGACGTCCACGCCGCCCTTGTCGCAGTTCTCCTTGGCGGTGACCGCGGGCACCGGGCCGGTCTTGGCCCAGGTCGCCGTGGCGATCGACTTCGCGTTGGACTCGCTGGAGCCCGCGAGGATCATCGTCTGGCTGGTGCCGACGAGCGGCGTGAAGGCACGCCCGACCGGGACGGGGGTGGTGGCCTGCGCCGTCAGCGTCGCGGAGCCGTCGGCCGCGTCCGCCGGGACGTCGAAGAACACCTTCGAGCCGGTGGCGGCGCTGGTGACCGGCTTGCCGGCCGCGTCCACGACCTTCACGCCTGCGCCGGCCGCGTCGGGGGACAGCGTGAGCGTGGCCTGGGCCGCGTTCGTGGTCACGGTGACCGGGCCTATGCGCCCGCCGGGCTTGCCGGAGACCGCCTTCGGAGCGAGCGCGAGGGAAGCCTTCGGCTCCGCCACGTTCTTCGCTTCCTTCTCCAGGTAGTCGGCCAGCTTCTCCGCGTTCTCGTCCGCGGCGGTGACTTCCACCTTGTCGGAGTAGCGCCAGATGGCGACCTGGGTGCCCGCGGCGGCGGTCTTCTCGGTGAGCCGCTTGGCACCGGCCTTGTCGGCCAGCGCGGCCAGATTGTCGACCTGCGGGAACGAGTTCTCCAGGATCCAGAGGATCTTGCCGGCGTTCTCGTTCTTGTTCAGGGTGCTCTGGTCCCAGGACGTCTCCTGGTACTCAGCGCCGTCCTGGGTCGGGTTGTGGAGGTCGATGCAGTAGGTCTTCAGCGTGCCGCCGCCCTTGGCGGTCAGGCCGAAGACGCCCGCGGGCATCCGCACCGGCTGCTTGTCGCCCGGGTAGTGCAGCAGGGCGGTGTCGTAGATCTTCAGGCCGTCGAGCTTGGCCGTGGCTCCGTTGACGTGCCGGTCACCCTCACTGGCGACGGCCGCACCCGCGCCGGTCAGTGCACCCGTCGCGACGAGTCCGGTCACCGCGGTGACGGCGGCGATGCGACGGGCGGTGGAACGTCCACGCCCAGCGGGCGCAGAGAACTTGGCAAACACAGAATTCCCCTCCGGGCGAGGCTTTCGCATGATGCGTGTGGGGAGGGAACCTCGCCTACTGACTCAAGTGCCCCGTGAGTACCGGGGAATCCTATGGAAACCAACCCCCACAGATCCCCGTCGTACCGTCATACAACCATTCCGAATCGGAATCGTTATCACTGATGCCCCCACCAACTACCCACCCCCCTTTGCGAGTCGACAAATCTCCCAGACTTCCCCAGCCGCTACCTCGCCCCGTCCGCCGGCTCCCGCAGGTCAGAGCCGGTACGACAGCAGAAGGGAAGAAGTCGGCAAGAAGGAGACAAACGCCAGGTGAACGCGGCGATTGGGCGGCAAGAGGCGGCCGACACCCCGCCCCGCTCTCATGACACCGCTTCCGGAATATCCGATTTCGGCGCCGCCTTGACCACGCGTCGGAATGCGGAAGTGCCACGCGTCAGATCGTGTCCCACGGCAACGGCGTCGATGTCCACGAAGGTGCGCCGCGGCCCGTCCCGAGGCCCTTCACGCGCCTCGCCGTACGCCGCATACGCCCCGTCCGGCCCGTCCGCTCCCCGATCGCCCTCGCGCACCCGCAGCCGTCCGTGCACCACCAGCGGATCGCCCACCGACACGGAGCCCGCCACATTCGCCGCGAGCCCGCGCCACGCGCACACCGTGTAGAAACTGGTGGGCCCGTCGGCCCAGCTCTCGCGCTGTCGGTCCCAGCGCCGCGGCGTCACCGCGATCCGGAACCGCGCCATCGCCCCGTGGGCCGACTCCCGGTACTCCACAGCCGTGGCGGCATTGCCCACCACCGTCACCATCGTGTCGTGCACGACGGCCACCTCCCCCGTCTCGGTCAGGTCAGCCCGGTCCGTCCGGGCTTCCGCTTCCATCCGCTTCCGCGCATCTCCATCCGCTTCCATCCCGGCCATCCGCGCCTCACGGGCTCGTCACCCGCCGCGCCGATGACGACGCTTACGACGCCTGTGAGGTCTTGGCGACCGGAACTCCATGGTGGATCCGATGGAAGGACCCTGCCGAAGCCTGTGGACTACCGAGGAGTTGTGGAAAACCCCGTCACCCCCAGCACACCACCCGCTCCCCTACCGCCCCCTGCACCACCGACGCCCCGCGGTCCGCCCAGCGCCGTGCGCGCATTGCCGGCGACCGTCGCGTACTGCTCCCGCACCTCCCGGTACCGCATCAGCTCCCCCGCGACGGGATCGAGCACCCGCGCCCGTCCGCACGCCGCCGCCGCTTCCCGCAACCGGCGCTGCGCGTCCTGCCCGTACCGCCGCGCCGGCCCCCGCACCGCCACCGTGCACGCCCACTCCACCAGCGGCCCGCCGACGATCCCGGCCAGCATCAGCAGCGCGGGCACGATCAACCCCGGCTCCAGCATCCCGACGATCTGGCCCACCAGCCACAGCCCGCCGTAGATCTGCAACAGCGTCATCGACGCCTGCGTCAGCACCGCGGCGGGCCACCACGCCGGCCGCAGCGGCCTCTTCGCCGTGACGGCCGCCTCCCGTACGGACAGTTCGTCGAGGGCTTCGGGCAGCCCGTCCGCACCGCGGACCGCCGCCTCGCGCACGGCCTGCGCCCAGGGCGCGGGCAGCCCCGCAGCGGCCTCCTCGGCGACCGTGCGCACTGCCTGCTCCACCCGCTGCCGGGCCGTCAGTTCCTCCTCCGCCGGCGCCGGGGACGAGGCCGGCGTCCCGCCCGGCACGCGCTTGCGCTCGTACCAGCGCCACAGCCGCAGCCAAGGGGTCCCGCACGCCCGCCCGGCGTGCCGGCGCCACGCCCGCTCGGCCGCCTCGCCGGCCGCCTCCGCCCCCACCGCCTCGCCGAGCCGGGCCGCGAAGTCCTCGCGGGAGCGCTCGTCGAGGCCCGTACGCCCGTGGGCGACGTACGCCGCACGCAGACCGTGGGCCGCCGCGTCCACGTCGGCGGACAGTCGACGGGCCGCGGCAGTCCGCTCCTGGACGAACGTCCCGACGGCCTCCCTCAGTTCGTCGACCCCCTCCCCCGAAAGGGCGGACAGCGCCAGCACCGTGGCGCCGGGGTCGCCGTGCTCGCCGACCGCCATGCCGTCCTCGTCGAGGAGCCGGCGCAGATCGTCAAGGACCTGGTCGGCGGCCTCGCCCGGCAGCCGGTCGACCTGGTTGAGCACGACGAAGGTGACCTCGGCGTGCCCGGCGAGCGGACGCAAGTACCTCTCGTGCAGCGCGGCGTCCGCGTACTTCTCCGGATCGACGACCCAGATCACCGCGTCCACCAGCGCCAACACCCGTTCGACCTGTTCCCGGTGCTTCACCAGCGCCGAGTCGTGGTCGGGCAGGTCGACGAGTACGAGCCCGGACAGCTCCTCAGCGCCGCCCGCGAGCGGCCGACGGCGCAGCCGCGGCGGGATCGCGAGCCGGTCCAGCAGCCCGGCGGCCCCCTCCGACCAGCTGCAGGCGATCGGCGCCGACGTGGTGGGCCGGCGCAGTCCGGTCTCCGACAGCGGCACCTGGGCCAGCGCGTTGAAGAGGGTGGACTTGCCGCTTCCGGTCGCGCCCGCGATGGCGACGACGGTGTGCCGGGCGGACAGCCGCTGCCGTGCGACGGCCTCGTCCAGCACCCGCCCGGCTTCGACGAGCGTGCCCTCCTCCAACCGCGTACGGGACAGGCCGACCAGCTCGCGCAGGGCTTCGAGGCGGGTGCGCAGGGGCCTGCCGTAGTCGGCCCCGACGAAGACTTCGGCGCCCTCGTCGTCCGCCCCGCCCTCTGCTCCCTCCTCCGCGTCGGCGCCTTCGTCGTCCGTCACCTCGACGGCAGCGGGCTCGACGGAACCGGCGTCCTCTCCGGGCTTGCGGCGCGCGATGAGCCCGTCGTCCCAGCGCCGCTCCCCCTCCCGTTCCGCCGCCTCCCGCTCGTCCTTCTTCCCGTCGCCCTCCACGATGGCGGTCACCGCCGTCACCTCACTTTCTGCAGTACGGACAGCGCGGCGATCAGCTCGGCCTGCGGCTCGGGCGACACTTCGAGTGCGTCCAGGGGCGCGAGCCGGGCGTCCCGCGCACCGTTGAGCACGGAGTCGATGCAGCCCGCCAGCAACTCGGCGCCCCGGTCGCGCAACCTCAATGCACCCTGTGCCCCAATGCGCTCCGCGAGCCTCTCGCCCGCCCCCTTGGCGCGCCGCCCGCCGAGGAGCGCGGCGGCGAGGAGGGCGGCGACGGTCTCCGGGTCGGGCGCCGGATTCAGTTCGAGCCCGCGCACCTCCTCGTCGGCCAGTTCCTCCAGCTCCCGCCGCCACCGCCGAACGGCCATCCCCATCCGCTCGGTCGCCTCGGGGTCCGTTCGCCGCTCGCCCGCCACCCCGCCCGCGGCGGCGTCCCGGCGCCAGACCTCCCGTACGCGCTCTTCGGCGGCGGCCACGGCGCACTGCACCAGCGCCGACAGACTGCCGGCGAGCGAGTCCAGCACCTCCCCCGCGGTGCTGTCGCGGGGAAAGCCGCGCCAGCGCGTGCGCGCGTCCCCGGAGAGCACCGCCCCGGTCTTCAGCTGCTTGTCCAGCCGCGTGCGTTCCTGGTCGTACGCCTCCTCCACGGCCCCCATCAGCCGTACGGTCGCGGCGTACTGACCGGCGACGGCGGAAGCCAGCGCCGGCATCCGCGCGTTCAGGGAGTTCACCACGCCCGTCGCGGTGCGTTCGAGCGCCTGTTGTCGCGCGGCGGGGTCCTGCACCCGGTGCGCCAGCCAGGCGTACAGCGGTGCGACCGCGGTCGTGGGGAGCAGCCCGCTGCCGCCGCCTGCGGACTCCGGCAGCTCGGGGATGGTGAACCGGGGCACCTCGCCGAGCCCGGCCTTGGTCAGCAGCGCGGCGTACTGCCGCGAGACCTCCGCGACCACCTGGTGCGGCACCCGGTCCAACACGGTGATCAGCATGGCGTCGTACTCCTTGGCCGTACGCAGCAGGTGCCACGGCACGGCGTCGGCGTACCGGGACGCGGTGGTCACCATCACCCACACGTCGGCCGCGCAGATCAGCTCGGCGGCGAGCAACCGGTTCTCCACGACGAGCGAGTCGATGTCCGGCGCGTCGAGCAGCGCGAGCCCGCGCGGCAGCGAGGACGCCTTCTCCACCCGCAGTTCGCCCCCGGTCCCCCGCGGCGCCCCGCCCTCGTCCGCCTCCTCCTGGTGCGGCAGCCACACCCGGGTGAGCTGGGGCAGCACCCGCGCGCCGGAGAAGTAGTGCTGGTCGTCCGGGTGGCATACGAGCACGGGCGTACGCGTCGTCGGCCTGAGCACCCCCGCCTCACTGACCCGCCTCCCCACCAGCGAGTTCACGAGCGTCGACTTCCCGGCCCCGGTCGACCCCCCGACGACGGCGAGCAGCGGCGCAGCCGGGTCCCGCAGCCGCGGTACGAGGTAGTCGTCGAGCTGCGCCAACAACTCGTCCCGCGTCTGCCGGGCCCGGGGAGCCCCGGGCAACGGCAGCGGAAGACGCACGGCAGAGACACGGTCGCGGAGGGCGGTCAGGGCGTCGATCAACTGAGGCCGTGCATCCAAGGTCACCACATGCGAAGAATGCCCAATTTTTGCGCCATTTTGAAGCGTATGACCGCACCTGCGCGCCGATCGGACACAAGGGGCAGAGGGGATGAGTGGGGCGCAGGCATAACGAGTGCACAACACCCGCGAGAAGAGGCGCGAAAAGCGATGCAGGAATCGCACCTGCCTGCGATTATCGGTTCGCTTCACCGAACCTCCACATCGAGCCACGCAGGCGAAGCAACGGGGTCAAGGCAACGGGAGCCCTATCCTTGTCCCCGACACGGCCATGGACGCTCACGCTCCGTTTACCCGTGACCACCACCCGGCCCCCGTAGCTCAGTGGATAGAGCAGGCGCCTTCTAAGCGCTTGGCCGCAGGTTCGAGTCCTGCCGGGGGCGCAAACGCGGCCTCACCAGCGGAAACGCGGGTGAGGCTTCTTCGCGTCCGCATGCACATCGCTTACTGGCCAAGCGCCTTGACTGTCCACGATCGTGGACGCATAGTGCCGTGCATGACGGACGAGCGATACAACCTCGGACCGATGACCGCCTCTTGGCTCCGGTCCCTTGCATCCCGCAACTGCTCCGACCGAACCATCGCCATCTACGGCCAGGCGGCCCGCGGACTGACCGCCTTCCTCCTTGATGAGGAGAGCGGCTACCGCCCCGCCGTGGACGACGAGGGCCCCGGCCGGCCTGCGCCGAGCGACCTCGACGAGGTCCATCGCGAGCACGTCGAGGCGTACATCACCGCCACGATGAAGCGCACTTCGGCGAGCAACGCACACCAGCACTTCCGGTCCTTGAAGACCTTCTTCAACTGGCTGGTCGACGAAGAGGAGATCGACCGCTCCCCCATGCGGACGATGAAGCCTCCGGTCGTCACCGAATCCGAAGTACCCGTCATCCCTGAGGGGGACCTCAAGAAGCTCTTCGCCACCTGCAAGGGCAAGACGTACGCCGACCGCCGCGACACGGCCCTACTCATGCTGTTCCTCGACACCGGGGTCCGCCTCTCCGAGGCGACCGACCGCCGCGTCGAAGACCTCGACTTGGACCTGATGGTGCTCCAGGTGCTCGGCAAGGGGAACAAGGTGCGCTCCGTCCCCTTCGGTCGCGCCACGGCGACGGCGCTCGACCGCTACCTGCGCGCCGCCGCCAAGCACAAGGGGAAGGCGCTGGAGCCGGACATGTGGCTGTGGTGGGGAGACCGTAACCGAGGTAACCGGCTGACCATCTGGGGCGTGGGGACGATGCTGAAGCGCCGCTGCGCCGAGGCCGGGATCGGCGAGCTGCATCCGCACCAGTTCCGGCACACGTTCGCGCACCTGTGGAAGGTGGGGGGAGGGAACGAGGACGACTTGATGAGGATCACCGGCTGGAAGTCGCGGCAGATGCTGAGCCGGTACGCGGCGTCGGCCGGCGCGGAGCGGGCGCGCACGGCGCACCGTCGGCTGAGCCCCGGCGACCGGCTGGGGTAGCCGGTCGCCGTGGAGGGGCGTCAGGGTTCGGGCTCGCAGAGCCTCATGGTGCCGATGAGTCGGGGCACTCGCGCGCACAGCAGCGCGAGCGCTTCGGCTCGGCCGATCTGCTGGGGGTCGTACGCCATTCGCACGCGATGGCCGAAGTCCCGGTACATCAGGGGAATCCCCCCGTCGAGTTCGATCGCCTCAAGCTGCACATCAGTCACAAGCCCCCCTGTCCCGCGAAGCTCCGGACACACCGGATCGCACACGCGTTCGAACCGCGCGAGGTGCTGTAACTGTACGACTACAAGAGGGATTCATGCAGGGTGCAGCGCGATCCGAGTGTCACCCCTCCGGATCGCGAATGTCCACACTTTGGACATTGCCGACCCCCTCAGACTCCCAACGATCAGCCACCGCACGGGACTTGGGGAGGTCGGAAAGGTTCAGGCCAAGTTGATGTAGGAGCCTGGCTGGCGCGTCACCTTCCAGCTCCGATTCCACGAAACCGATAACTTGGAAGTGGGCAGCGGCGGCCACGACTTCACGCGACACCCCGAGGCCCACGGCGACGGCCGAGACGAGCTGCGGAGTGACGTCGTACCCCAACCCCTGGATGATCTTGCCGACAAGTGACTTACTTGGGGACCATCCGGTGTCAGGGTCCACAGCCCGCAGGGCGAACTGCCGCGTGGACATCTTCCCCTCCTTGGTGGCGCCAACTTTGGCCACGATCAGCTCGGTGAGGGCGTCCCTCTGCCGCATTGATCCCGCCTCTCGGGGCACTGTCCACACCTTCCGATCGGTGTTGACCTAGAAATCCCAGGTCGGGGCGCACAACCTTTTGGCCACCCGCGCTCATTGTCCACGATCGCGGACAGGAATCGAGCCCCGGGGCGCCATCCGACCGGAAACCTCCACACACTCCCAGCCGCCCACGATCGTGGACAACGCGGAAGCAGTGTGCTTTAGTGGAGCTGTCCACGATCGTGGACAGCAAGGAGAGTGCCCAATGCCGACCGCCAGACTGCACCTGACCGACCCCGACCTCCTCCGCAAGCTCATGCACTGGGCCCCGGACGGGCGGCTCACGGGTCAGGATCTGGCAAATCGCGTCGGAGTCTCCAAGCAGAAGATCTCCGCCCTGCTGAGCGGACATCGAGCCACCACGGACCTCACGACCGCCCATCGCATCGCCGAGGTCCTGGGGGTTCACCAAGGCGCTCTCTTTTTTCAACCACTGTCCACGCCCATGGGCGTGGACAGTCATCGAAGGGAATCCGATGAACACCAGCGAGCGCTCGATGCGGATGCGGTATGCGGCGCACGTGAGCTGGGCCAACACCCCGGACCGCGCGAGCCGTACCGCCGCCGCCCGCCGCGCTAGCCACCACACCCGCTTCATCGAGCAGGCCCGCGCCCGGCACCCCGAGGCGACCGACGAGCAGATCGAGAAGGTGGCCGCGTCGCTTCGTTCGGCGCACTACACCGAGCTGGCGCTCAAGTCGGCGGCGGCCCGGCGCATCAAGCGCGAGGCCCGCGAGAACGAGAAGGCGCGCACCCGGGCGGCGGAGATCGCCGCGTACGAAGCCCGCACCTCCGCCGCCTGACGGCATGAAGCGGGGCCGCCGCAGACCAGGCCCGGTCCGCTGCGACCCCTCGCATCACCCAACCCATCCGATCGCAGTACCGATCCGACAGGAGGAGACGCGTTGTCTCCCATTCTGCCCTTCCAGTTCCCGGAGACCGGCCAGCCGGTCCGGGTGCTGACCATCGACGGCGAGCCGTGGTGGTTCGCCACCGACATCTGCGCGGTGCTCGGCATCGCGAACGTCGGCAACGTCCTCGCCCGCCTCGATGACGCCGACGTGAGTTCCATCCGCCTCACGGATGGAACCCCCGGCAACCCGAACCGGGCCATCGTCAGCGAGTCCGGCCTGTACGACGTGATCCTCGACAGCCGGAAGCCGGAGGCCCGCGCGTTCCGCCGCTGGATCACGGCCGAGGTCGTCCCGTCGATCCGCCGCACCGGAGCGTACGGCGTGGCGCCGGCGCTGCCGGACCTGACGACGCCGCACGGTGTCCTCGCTCTGGCGCAGGAGTTCGCCCGGACCGCCGAGCAGCTGGTGGAGGCGGACGCCCGGTTGAAGGAGTTGGAGCCGAAGGCGCTCGCTCACGACACGCTGATGGCCGCGCGGGACGGCGACATGCTGATCCGGCAGGCGGCGAAGGTCCTCGGCTGGCAGGAGAAGCAGCTCCGGCACTTCCTCCTCGATGAGCGGTTGATCTACCGCCGGCAGGCGACGTGCGGCGCCACGCAGTACGACTTCTACGCGGCGCACGCGGACCTCTTCAACGCGGTGGAGCGGCTGGTTGAGCACACGTGGGGGTCGTGCGCGCACTACACGCTGCACCTGACGCCGCGCGGGTTGGCGTTCGTGCAGATGCGGGTGGAGAAGCGCCGCGTGGAGATGGCCGCTGCGGTCGCGGGCGGTGCGGCATGACGACGTCGACGAGCTTGCCTGCTGCCTGGCGCCGCACCTCCCGCGGGCAGCTCACCGCTGCTCGGCTGCGTGAGCGGAACGAGACGTCGTACGAGACGACGTGCGCCGTCCGCGGGCTGCCGGTGTCCACGCACATCGCGGTGACGGCGACGGAGTCCAGCGTGCTGGTGACCGCGACGGACATGGACGTGCTGGCCGACTGGCTGTTCGTTCAGGGCGGCAGCGTGTCGCGTACGGAGCTGCCGTCGGGGCAGACGGTGTGGACGCTGCGAACGGTCACGTGGTCGGACTCGCCGGCGTTCCCGGTGGTGCCGGTGTTCGTGTCGGTGGTGGCGCCGTCGGAGCAGACGGTGCTGCACGAGATCGCGACGGCGGTGGCGTCGTGAGCGCCCGGGACGAGCAGGCCGCTGCGGTGGCCGAGTCCCCTCAGCGCACGCCGTTCGAGGCGCGGTTGGAGGAATACCTCGGGCGTCCCGTGGTGCGCCGGTCCTGCTGCGGAAGTGAGCGCGCGCTGGCGGACATCGCGGTTGGTCTGCGCGACGAGGTGGCCCGGCTGCGTACCGCGCTGGCCGAGTCGCAGGCACGCGCCGACCGGTTGGCGGCGCAGGTCGCCGGTGTGGACCGGCTGCTGGCGGACGTGCAGCCCTGGGCTGACGCGGCGGACCGGACCGCCGGGTTGAAGGCGAAGCCTGCCGGGTTGAGCGCCGAGGACTGGAACGAGCGGTACCCGGTGGGGACCCGCGTCCACGCCTACCCCAGGACGCGGGATGACGCGCCGCTGCGGACGCGGACGTGCAGCCGCGCGTGGACGCTCGGGCACGGCTCGGCGGTCGTGATGGTCGAGGGGCACTCGGCAGGCATCTTGCTGACCCACGTGGACCCGGTCGAGGCGGGTGACGTGTCGTGACCGTCCTCACCTGGATCTGTATCGCGCTCGGTCTGTGGGTCGGCGGCCTCGCCCTCATCTTCCGCGTCGTGCCGGCGCTGGTGGTTCTCGTCTACCACCTGGTCCACCGCGTGAGGGGGCGTCATGCCCGCTGACTGCGACTGCGGCGCCTGCTGCGAACCCTGCGGCCACCTCGACAACTGCATCCGCTGGGCCCTGATCGGGCGTCGGCCCGACGCTGCCGACCACCCCGCGCCCACCACCACGACGACCACGACCGGAGGACCCCGATGAGTGCTGCTGAGCATCTGCGGGAGGCCATCGACGTCGGCTGCACCCGCGACGACCACGACCACATCGCCGACCACGCCGCCGAGGTGCGCGCCGCCGCGCTGCTGGAGGCCGCCGAGACGGCGGACACCGAGGCCGCCCGGCTGTACGACGACATGGGCCAGAAGGCTGCCGAAGGCGCCCGCGCGGTCGCCGAGCGGCTGCTCGCCATGGCCGGCGCGCCGCCCGCCGCCGAGCCGGTGACCATCCCGCCCGCCGTCGCCGAGCACATCCTGTGGCACGCGCTCGGCGACCAGGCCGGCTACCCGCCCGGTGACTTCGTCCGCCAGCTGCTCACCGCGTGGGACGCCGCAGACGCCGAGCACGCCGCGAGGCTCGCAGCCGCGTACCCCGCGTACGGCGCCGCCCGCGACCTGGCCGCCGCCACCGACGGCCGCGACCGGCTACGGCAGATCTCCGCCGCAGCCGCACAGGGCGGTGACGCCGGATGAGCGCCGACCGCTCCCGCAGGCGCACCATCGTGTGCGCGGCATGCCAGCAGACCAGCGTTCACCGAGGCCACGGCTGGTGCGTCACCTGCTACCAACGGTGGGTCTACCACGGCCGTCCCGCCAGCGGCGTCCCCGGTGTTGGCGCCACGCCGCGCAGGCCCCGCCGGACGCGCGCACGGGCCATCCCTGAGTACTGCGCCCGGGGACACCGGCTCGACGCCGCCACCCTGACCTTCGACACGCGGGGGTCCCGTAGGTGCCGCGCCTGCCTCGCCGAGGCCGATCGGGCGTACCGCGCCCGCCAGTTCGCGGCCCGCCACGACGGCCACGACGTCATCCCCACCCGCGACGGTCGCCGCTACTGCCGCACCTGCAACCGCGGCGCCCAGGACGTCGACGACGTGGCGGTGGAACGGACCGCGGCAGGGGATCGCCCCGGCCGGGTCGCCCCTGCGGAACTGGAGGCCGCGGTCACGCAGCTCCGCCGCTACGGCCTGACGTACGAGCTGATCGCGGAACGCACCGGGTGCTCGCTCCGACACGCCTGGGAGATCTGCCGGCAGGCGGGGCTGACGAAGCCTCGCGTGATCGACGGGGACCGCCCCAAGCGGCGTCGGTACACCGTCTGTTCGTCGTGCGGCGAGCGGCGTACTCATCAGGCACACGGCTGGTGCGGCACGTGCTACAGCCGATGGCTCCTTCATGGGAAGCCGGCCACCGTGCCGCCGCCCGCGCGCCGGACGACTCGGGCAGGTGCCGCATGACGACCACCGCGCTGGCCGGGGCGCACACCGTCCCGGCCGCCGGGCCCGCGCTGCGGCCCCGCGTCGCCCAACTCCTCGCCGCGATCCACGCAGACGGCGGCCAGTGGTCCACCGGCCGCGTCCAGACCTGGCGCCGGCGCACCGGCAGCCCGGACACGCAGCGGGGCACCGCACGGCGGGACCTCGAACACCTCGCCCGCCTCGGGCACCTGACCGCGCACGGCCCGCACGACGGGCGGCACTACACCCTCCGGAGCAGCCGATGAGCACACCCACCCTCCCGGCCGCTCGGCGTTCCCGGAAGAAGCCCGCGCCCGCACCGACCGGCGCCGACCGCATCCCCCGCCCCTCCCAGGGCTGGTACCGCGACCCCGTCACCGGAGCGAAGCTCCGCAGGGTCACCACCATCCTCTCCAAGGGCATGCCGAAAGAGGCGTTGGTCTTCTGGGCCGGGAACATCACCGCCGAGACCGCCCTGGCGAACCTGCCCTACCTCGTCTCCAGCAGCCTCCAGCCGGCCGCCCGCACCGAGGCGTACGACTGGCTGCGCCGCGCCCACACCCGCAAGAAGGAAGCCCGCGCCGAGGTCGGCACCGCCGTCCACGACGTCATCGAGGCGCACGTCCTGGGCCAGCCCATCCCCGAAGCCCTGCTCAACAGCCCCGAGATCCAGCCGTACATCGACGCCTTCCTCCGCTTCGTCGCCGAGTGGCAAGTCACCTTCGAGGCGTCGGAGATGGTCGTCGGCAACGAAACGCAGGGCTACGCCGGCACCCTCGACTACCTCCTGCGCTCCCCCCTTATCGCCGCCGCCATCGGCGCCCCCGCAGACGCAGTGATCGTCGGCGACACCAAGACCGGCGGCGAACTGGACGTCAAGGGCGTGTACCCGGAGGCGGGGATCCAGATGTCCGCGTACCGGCACGCCGAGGTCGGGTGGCTGCGCGACGGGACGCGGGTGCCGCTGCCGGCGATGCACACCACGGGGGTGGTGCTGCACCTGCGGCCGGAGGGCTACCGGCTGTATCCGGTGGCCTGCGGACCCGAGGTGTACGCGGCGTTCCTCCACATCAAGGAGGTGGCCGACTTCCAGACCACGAGCGCGAAGAACGTCATCGGCGAGGCCCTTAGCCTGCCCACTCCTGAAAGGACCGCGGCCTGATGCCGATCCTCGACCTGCAACAGCGCATCCGCGAGCTGGGGCGCATCCGCATCGGACAGAAGGTGCCCGCCTCCAACGGAGGCATCCGGCCGGCGAAGCTGAATCGCTTCCGCCTCACCAGCCCGTCCCGGCCGCTGCTGGAGAAGGTGGCCGCCCAGTACGGCGGGACCGTCGCCCCGTGGACGCCGGACGGCGGCGCCGGACAGTACGAAGTCGTCACCGACGCGACCCGCATGCCGATCCTGGTCCCGCACCAGCCGGTGTCCCAGTACTACGAGCTGTGGTCCGGTGGTGGCTGCCAGCGCCGGTGCGACGGCGTCACCGAACTCCTCTCCGACCGGGCGTGCTTGTGTGGGCCGGACCCGCAGGCCCGGCAGTGCAAGCCCACGACGCGCCTGTCCGTCGTGCTGTCCGAGATCCCCGCGGTGGGGGTGTGGCGGCTGGAGTCCCACGGCTACTACGCCGCCCTCGAACTCCCCGGTGTCGCCGAGCTGCTGGCGCGCGCCGGCGGGTACGTTCCGGCGTTCCTCGGGCTGGAGGAGCGGACGGCGAAGCGCGGCGGGAAGACGCTGCGGTGGATGGTGCCCACCATCGACGTGGAGATCAAGCCGACGGAGTTGGTGTCCGGTGCCGCTCCGGTGGCGGTGGACGCCGGGGCGCCGGCCCGCGCCGCGATCGAGGCCGGCCGCCCGGACTATGCCGCGCTCGCCGCGGTCGCGACCTCCGCGGACGCGGTGGCCGATCTGTACCGGCAGGCGGTCGCCGCCGGGCACATGGACAAGGCGCTCGCGGGGGTGCTCACCGCCCGCGGTGAAGCGCTGAAGGTCGCCTCGGCGCCGCCTGCCGACCCGCCGCCGGCCGGCCCCGACGACGACGGCGTGTACGACGGGGAGATTGTCGACGAGCTGGACGTGGCCGCCGTGCAGGAGGTGTGGTTCCAGATCATCGCTGCTGCCGGCGCGCGCCAGCTCACCACCGCGCAGGTCGAGGCCGGCTTCGCTCAGCGGCACGGCGGCATGCACCCCTCCTCGGGGACCGTTGCGCAGCTCACCGCGTACCTGGCCGTCGTGCAGGCGGGTGAGGTCACGTGACCTGGCACACCGGCCGCCTGTGCGGCTTCGACCTGGAGACCACCGGCGTCGACGTCGAGACTGACCGCATCGTCACCGCCTGCGTCGTCCAGTGCGGCGGCAAGCACCCCACCCAGTCCGCGACCTGGCTCGCTGACCCCGGAATCGAGATCCCCGAGGGCGCCGCTGCGGTGCACGGCATCACCACCGAGCGCGCTCGCGCCGAGGGACGCCCGGCCGCCGAGGTCGTTGAGCAGGTCGTCGCGGCGCTCGCACAGGCCGTCCGTGACGGCGTCCCCCTTGTGATCATGAACGCCGCCTTCGACCTCACCATGCTCGACCGGGAGGCCCGGCGGCACGGCGTGCAGCCCCTCACCGAGATCGCAGGGGACCAACTCCGGGTCGTGGACCCGTCGGTCCTCGACCGGCAGTACGACCGCTACCGCAAGGGCTCCCGAACTCTGGAAGCCCTGTGCGCCCACTACAAGGTTGCGCTTGACGGGGCGCACTCCGCCGACGCGGACGCGATCGCCGCGTGCCGGGTCGCCTGGCGCCTCGGCCGGCAGTACCGGCAGATCGGCACGGCCACGGTCGAGGACCTGCACGGCGCGCAGATCAAGTGGGCGCACGACCTCGCGGTCGACCGGGCCGACTACTTCCGCCGTACGCCCGGCAAGGAGCAGCAGGCCGCGACGGTGCGCACCGACTGGCCCCTGATCCCCCACCAGCGCGAAGGGGCCGAGCAGTGACCCAACTCGCCATCGATACCCCCGCGGCCGGGATGCCCACCCTCCCGGCCGCGGCCGGGGCCGCCCCGCGGGTCATCGGCCTCGACGTCGCCATGGGCACCACCGGCATCGCGGGCGCCGGCTGGACCGACCACGTCCGCGCCAAAGGTCAGTCGCAGCACAGCAGGTTCGAGCAGCAGCTCACGGGGATCGGCGACCACATCCGCCACGCCGACCTGGTGGTCATCGAAGGCGCCGCGTACGCCAAGAACAACCAGGGCGCCGACGCCCTCGCGGGCATGAGGTGGATGGTCCGCCACGACCTGTGGCGCCGCCGCATCCCGTACGTCGTCGTCACCCCACACCAGCGGATGATCTACGCCGTCGGAACCGCCGCACCGAAGGACACCGACGGGAAGCGGCTGCGGGGCGACGCCCTCAAGGGCGCCCTGCGGGACGCCGTCACCGAAACGTACGGCATCCACACCGAAGGCGTCGCGCGGTACGACGAGGCCGACGCCTACGTCCTCATGGCGATGGGCGCGCACTGGCTCGGCTGGCCGCTCGCCGTCGTCGGCGACGACCGGCGGCGCGCTTTGGACTCGGTGCGTTGGCCCGACCGGGCAACGGTGGTGACTCGGTGAGCGACCGCCAGCGCATGACGGGAGCGCTCGCGGTCGACCTCGGCGAAGGCCGGGAGATCAAGCACGGCGAGCGCGCCGGCCAGATCCGGTACACCCGCCCACCTCGCGCCGTCTACGCCTGCCTCCTCTGCCAGACCCAAGAGGGCCCCGTCGAAGGACCGGAGACCGTACGACGGTTCGTTGCCACCGTCCGCGCCGTACACGCCGCCCGCTGCACCGCAGGCACCACCACCGAAAGGACCGCAGCATGAACCCCGAGCACGTGACCATGACCGCCATCGACGGCACCGACGCCCTCGCCTTCGTCATCATCCGCCCCGGCACCACCGACGGTTCCGTCAGCATCGAGGCCGCCGCCAACGGCATGAGCAAGTCCGCCGCCGCGTATGTCCTGCGGCACGTCGCCGACCAGTTCGAGCAGGAAGCCGCCGAAGACGCGGCGCAGGGCTGATGAGCAGGCGCGCGGCAGACCTCGGCACGCCCGCCCGCTGCCCGGCCTGCCGCGCGCCCGTCATCCGGCAGTGGGTCGGCACCGTCGCCGCCCTCCGCATCACGGCGAACCTCACCCCGATCGACCCGGCCGCCGAGGACCAGCACCGCACCCCGAACCAGCTCACCTGGTGCCTCACCCACCCCCGCACCGGACCACCCCAACTCCGCTGGCGCTGCTGGCCCCGAGGCACCTGCACACACCCCGTCGTCACCGAACACACCTGCCCGCCCCAAGAGCCCAACACCCTGTTCTGAGGAGACCCCGTGCACAACGTCCGCCACATGCCGCACGCCCAGGCAGCGGACAACGACGGCCTCAGCAGCAACCGTGCACCCCACGACGCCGAGGCCGAAGCCCTCGTCATCGGCGCCATCATGCACAGCGCCGACGCCTACAACGCCTGCGCACAGATCATCGACCGCGGCGACATCTACCTACCCGCCCACCGCCTCATCTGGGACACCGTCGCTGGACTCGTCGCCGCCAACACCCCGCCCCACCCCGTTCTCGTCCGCGCCGAGATCGAGAAGCAAGGGCTCCTCCACAAGGTCGACGGCGGCAACCTGATCAACCAGCTCGGCGCCGACTACCTCCCCGCCGCCAACGCCCCGCACTTCGCTGAGCAGATCTACGAGACCGCCCGCGCCCGCCGCTACGACGAACACGCCAACCAGCTCAAGGCCGCCGTTGTCCGCGGCGCCGCGGGCGACGAACTCAACGCCCTCGTTGCCGACTTCAACCAGGCCGAGCAGCTACGCGAGTCCACCGGCCGCGGCCCCGCCCACCTCGTCGCCGCCCTCTTGAACTGGGGCACGTTCTTCGCCACCGACTTCGGCAGTGTCCAGCTCCTCCCCGGCCGGCTCATGGGCCCCGGGCAGCAGATCACGGTCGTCGGCGACGGCAAGGCCGGCAAGTCCCTGTTCGTGCAGGAGTGGATGTGGCGCATGGCCACCGGACAGACCTTCCTCGGCGACAAGCCACAGCCCCCCGTCCGCATCCTCTACCTCGACGCCGAGAACGGGCAGGAGCAGGTACAGGAACGGTTCCTCTCCTTCGGCGCCGGCCCCCTGTCCATGGGCGAACTCAGGTACGCCAGCTTCCCCCCGATCCGCCCCCTCGACACCGCCGGCGGCGGCGCCGACCTCCTCGCCCTCGTCAAGGCCACCACCGCCGAACTCGTCGTCATCGACACCGTCAGCAGGTTCATCAGCGGCCCCGAGAACGACGCAGACACCTGGCTCGGGTTCTACCGGCACACCCTCCTCCCGCTGAAGCGGGACCGCGTCTCCTCCGTCCGCCTCGATCACTTCGGCAAGGACAAGGACCGCGGCGGGCGCGGCTCGTCAGCGAAGACCCAAGACGTCGACCACGTGTGGGAGCTGTCCGCGCAGGGCGGCGGCGCACTCACACTGAAGCGCACCCACACCCGCACCGGCATCGGCCCCGACCACTTCGCGCTCCAGCGGCAGGCCGCCCGCGACGGCGACAACTGGGCCGTCGGAGGCACCCGGCACGTGCTCATGGTCCACGAGCCGGCCACCGGTCCGGCAGCGATCCCCGGCACGGTGGAGCACGTCGTCAACGTTCTCGACCGGGCCGGTATCCCCAACGACGCCAGCAACCGGACGGTGCGCCTGGCCCTGGCTGAACTTCAGGTGCCGGCCGGCAACTCGAAGATTGCAGACGCCGTTGCAATCCGAAAGGGCCGCCCGGAAACGCCCGGTATAGACCGTTCCCCGGAAGCGTTCCCCGACCCCCTCCCAGACCCCGTTCCGGGAACGCGTTCCCGGAACACCCCGGGAACAGAAGAAACCGCAGGTCAGATGGTTCCCGGAACACCCGGGGAACACCCGGGAACGCCCCCCGTTCCCCACGTTCCCCCCTCTAAGAGGGGGAACGGGGAGGGAAGGCCGGAACAGAGCAAAGCTCAAGACCCCCTCTGCGAGAGATGCGGCGACCCCCTCCACGGCTACCGACTCGACCGCGGATACACCACCTGCCTCCAATGCCACGCCGCCTGACCACCCGCCGCCGGCACCCGGTTCCGCGCCGCACGCGCGCGCCGCTGTACGCCCGCCCACGCGCCGAACACCCGTCCAGCGGCCCCCACCCCGCCCGCCGAACGCCCGCACACGACCACCAGGAGCCCCACCGTGACCGGCACCCGGCACACCGCCGACACCATCACCGACGACGCCCTCGACCAGCTCTACACCGACCGCGACTTCTTCCTCCGCCTCGCGCAAGACGCCCGCGTAGCCGAGGAACGCCGCACCACCGAGCGGGATGAACAGCAGACCCGAGCCGTACGCGCACAGGCCGCCCTCGCCCGAGTCCGTACCGCGCTCGCCCGCCTCTGCGACGACGTCCCCCACCCCGGACACGACCACCTCTGCCCCGACGACATCCAACGCGCCATCGAGAACGCCCTCGACGAGCAGCAGGAGCACCAGCCGTGAGCAGCACCTACCGCATCCTCTGCCTCTCCCACGACCCCGCCATCACCATCAGCGGCAGCTACCACCAGCCCGAGGACGCCGAGGACGCCATCCGCGACCAGATCCCCGAGCACGCAAACTGCGACCTTGCGATCGGCCGTTACTCGTACCCCCTCATCGAACTCGGCTGCCCGCCCAGCAAGGACCGGCCCCCGAGGCTGTGCACCCACGGCTCCACCGTCTGGATCGACTCGGACTGGCTCCGCCTCCTCGCCGCCGCCCACACCAGCGCCGACACCACCGTCCAGCAGGCCGCCAAACACCGCTGCATGCCCTGGCACCGGCTGCGGCGCCTCCGTGAAGAACTCGACCTACCCCGCACCGGCCCCGAACCCGACGAGACGCCCGCCTGACCCCGAGCACGACGAAGGGGCGCCCACCAGCCGACCAAGCCCGGACGCCCCACACGGTGCGACCACCGTACCCCCGCCACCAGCACGGAGCGCACCATGCACACCACCACGCCGGCGACGACCGCACAGCAGCTCCAGACCGTGATCGCCCACTGGCCCGACCTCCTCCAACAGCGCACCACCCGCCCCCACGACGCATGGCCCCCGAGCAGCCTCCAGACCTACCTGCGCACCGTCGAGGAGTACGACCCCGCCGACCGCAGCGCCCCCGTCCGCCTCCACATCATCGACACCATCCGCACCATCACCGTCGCCCTCGTCGAGACCGCCGACCAGATCGCCGCCCAGGTCCAGCGCACCCCCATGAGCGACGCCCCCGCGTCCTGGCCAGCCGCCGACCGCGACCGCCGCAACGCCCTCGCCCACGACGACCGCACCGACCCCGCCCGCTGGCAGTACACCGGCACCCGCACCGCCCCCGCAGCAGCACGCTGGCTCCACGCCCGCATCACCGGCGCACCCGGCCCCTGCACAGCCCTCACCGGCCCCCAGCACGACCGCATCGCCCACGTCGCCGACCACGCCGCCGCCCGCCTCACCCACGCCCTCGGCACCAGCCGCCGCACCATCCCCACCGGACACACCTGCGCCTGCGGCGGGGAGCTGCTGCTCGACGGCGGCGACGGGCAACCCCCGGTGATCCGCTGCGGCTGGTGCTCAGCACGCACCGCCGCGCCCACCGCCGCCTAACTGAAGACCTACCCCTGGAGGCCCTCATGGACTGGACCCTGCACCACGGCGACGCCCTCACCGTCCTCCCCACCCTCACCACCCCCGTGGACGCCGTCATCACCGACCCGCCTTACAACAGCGGCGGCCGGACCGCGACCGAACGTCGTGCACAGGGCGCCCGCGACAAGTACGTCGGCGCCAACGCGACGCACATGCTGCCCGACTTCGACGGCGACACCCGCGACCAACGCGGCTACACCTACTGGCTCGCCCAGCTCCTGGCCGAGTGCCACCGCCTCACCAGACCCGGCGGCTCGTGCCTGGTCTTCACCGACTGGGCCCAGCTCCCCGCCACCTCCGACGCCCTCCAGGCAGCCGGCTGGACCTGGCGCGGCATCATCCCCTGGCACAAGCCCATCAGCCGCCCCGTGAAGAACGGGTTCCGCCGGGAGTGCGAGTACGTCCTCTGGGGCAGCCGCGGCGAACCCATCCGGCACACCCCGACCATCTACCTCCCCGGCCACCTCACCGGATCCCAGCCCCGCGGCAAGGAGCGCCGCCACATCACCCAGAAGCCCGTCGAGGTGATGCAGCAGCTGGTGCGCATCGCCCCGCCCGGCGGGACCGTCCTCGACCCCTTCACCGGCTCCGGCACCACCGGCGTCGCCGCCCTCGCCGAGGGACGCGCCTTCGTCGGCATCGAGCAGTCCCACGAGTACGAACAGGTCGCCCGCGCCCGCCTCTTGAACAGCTGACTACACAAAACGCCCGCCCAGCGACGCAACCGCCGGGCGGGCCCCAACCACCACGGGAGCAACACCCATGGCCACCCCAGACCGTACCCGCGACACCGCAACAACCGTCGCGGCCCGTCGCGCACGCGTCGCGCAACTCCTCCGCGACAACGTCCAGCAAGCCGACATAGCCCGGCGCCTGAACGTCTCCAAGCACGTCATCTGGCGCGACGCACAGGCGATCGAGCGCGACACCGCGCAGCGCCCTGACCAGCCACAACCAGCGCCAGCGCGACACCGCCGCGACGCCCTCGCGCGACGCGCTGCGGAGGCCGGCGACGCCATGCGCGACTTGGAGAAGGCCGTCGCGGCCGTCGTCGCGGCCCGGCCGTCCCACGTCGCGGTCACCACCGCGACGGCCCACGCCTGGGCGCAGCAACTCCGTGACCACGCCGCCGTGCTGTCGCGCGTCGCGGACGACTTCGCCGAGTACTACCCGCAACGCTGACCGCTCGCTGTCAGTGGCTGCGCGTACCGTCGGAGGCGTCCACACCCGCGCCTCTGGCTGGGCGCAGCGCTCGGACCCGCGCCCCGCCGCTCCCACCCCCAGCGGCGGGGCGCAACTGCGTGGTTGCGCAACTCGTTGTCGATCAGGCATCCTGACCCTGCGCGGTTCTCGCGCGCCCGAAACCAGCCACGGCGTCCGGTCTTCGCATTCCCCTTACACAGTCGCCACGCTCGTGTCACGATGCCCCCACCAAGCACCTTGGGGGGGCACAGACATGCATCAACAGCGGGTCGTACACAAGCGCGGCGCGAACCACGGACTCCACATCGTCCTCACGATCTTGACGTGCGGGCTGTGGGCGATCACCGGTTGGCCCATCGCCGCCGCCATGGGACGGAAGACGACCACCACGGTCCCCGTCTACCAGCAGCCGCAGCAGGGCTACCCGCCCCAGCAACTCCCCCCAGGCCAGCCGTACGGGCAGCAGCAGGCGTACGGGCAGCCCGGATACGGCTACCCGCCCCAGCAGCAGCAGCCGCAGCAGCAGGGGCACAGGCAACCCGGCTGGGCCCAACAGCCGCAGCAGGCGTGGCCCAACCCCCAGACGCCCGGAGGCCCCCAGCAGCCCCCGCCAGGAGCCTCCGGGCCACCCCACCAGCAGTAGCCACACCAGCCCCCGCCCGCCGCGGGGGCTTTCTCATGCCCGGGAGGTGCCGCGTGGGCAAGAACCAACACCGGCCCGTCACCGACAACGACCGGCGCAGCATCCGCGAACTCCACGCCCAAGGGCTCGGCCGCAACGAGATCTCCCGCGAGATCGGGCGCAGCAGCCGAACCGTCTCCGTCCTCGCCGAGGAGATGGGCCTCACCTTCGACCGCACCGCCACCGCCGTCGCCACCGAGGCCCGCAAGACCGACGCCAAGGCACGCCGCGCAGCGATCGTCGCGAGCCTGTACGACGTCGCCGAAGACGACCTCGCATACCTCAGGCAGGGCACCGCCTACGGGCTCGTCGAAGTGTCCGCGGGCCGCGCCGTCGACTACACCACCGAGCGCCTACCGGCCCAGGACCGTAAGGCGTTGGTGCAGTCCGTCGGCTCCGCGATGACCGCCGCCTCTCGCCTCGAAGCCCTCGACACCGGCAACGGCGTACATGAGGCCACCAGCGTGATCGGGCAGCTCCGCGACGGACTGAACGTCCTGTACAACGCCATGACCGAGGCCGAGGGGGCGGGTGATGATCCGTGACCTACAGCTCCCCCTGTCCCGGGCCCAGATCCGCAGCATCGTCGAAGCCCAAGGCGCACCCCTCGCCCTGTGGTCCGGCGCCGTGTCGAGCGGGAAGACCATCGCGAGCCTGATCGCCTTCCTCATCTCGCTGACCGTCGCCCCTGACCACGGCCTCATCGTCATCGTCGGCCGCACCCTTCAGACCATCGAGCGGAACCTCCTCGACCCCCTCCAGTCCACGCACCTGTTCGGCCCGATCGCCCGCCACGTCCACCACACCACCGGCTCCACCACCGCCGTCATCCTCGGCCGCACCGTGCACCTCGTCGGCGCGTCCGACGCCCGCGCGGAAGGCCGCATCCGAGGCTCGACGATCGCCCTCGCCTACGTCGACGAAGCCACCCTCGTACCGCACTCGTTCTGGATGATGCTGCTGTCCCGGCTCCGCGTCGGCGACCAATCGCGCCTCCTAGCCACGACGAACCCCGACGGCCCGTTCCACTGGCTGCGCAAGGAGTTCATCCTCCGCGCCGACGAAGTCGGTCTCACACACTGGCACTTCACCCTCGACGACAACCCGAGCATGGACCCCGGCGTCGTCGCCCGATTGAAGGCCCAGTACACCGGCCTGTGGTACAGGCGCTTCATCCTCGGGGACTGGTGCCTCGCCGCGGGCGCCGTGTACGACATGTTCGACGAGACCCGCCACATCGTCGACCTCATGCCGTACATGAAGCGGTGGACCGCCGTCGGCATCGACTACGGCACCGTCAACCCGTTCTCCGCCGTCCTCATCGGCCACGGCGAGGACGACCACCTCTACGTCGTCAGCGAGTACCGGTACGACAGCAACCTCGAACGCCGCCAACTCACCGACGCCCAGTACTCCCACAACGTCCGCCGCTGGCTCGCCGGCGTACGACGCCCCGGCGTCCAAGGCGACGCCCGCGGCGTACAACCGGCCTGGATCTTCGTGGACCCCTCGGCGGCCAGCTTCATGAACCAGCTCTACAACGACCACGTCCCCAGCGTCACACCGGCCGTGAACGACGTCCTCGACGGCATCCGGTCCGTGTCCGTCGCCCTCGGATCCGGGCTGCTCCGCATCCACCGCTCCTGCGCCGGGCTCCTCGGCGAACTCCCGTCGTACGCGTGGGATGAGAAGGCCGCCGAACGCGGCGAAGACAAGCCGCTCAAGGCCGACGACCACAGCGCCGACGCCCTGCGGTACGCCCTGCACTCCACCGCGCACGAGTGGCGCGGCCTCATCAACGACGAGGAGGTGGCCAGTGCCGCTGCCTGAGAACAACGAGCCGTGGCCACCCCCGCAGGTCGCCCCCCAGCTCACCGACATGGCCATCGACGACGCCTGGTACAGCGGCGACAAGACCAAGCTCCGCGAGGTCTACGCCCGCGACGGCAGGATCAAGCCCAACGGCCGCGAACGCGACGACCGCGGCCGGCCCTGGAGGATCTGGGAGCGACCCCGCCGGGTCGGCTACCGAGACAACCGGCTGCACGTCCCCTTGCCCGCCGACATCGCCGCCATGTCGGCCGCGCTCCTGTTCTCGGAGCCGCCGAAGGTGACGTTCAAGAGCACCGCCACGCAAGACCGGTGGAACGAGATCGCCGACGCCGGCGGCCTGAACAACATCCTCCGGGAGGGCGCAGAAGTCGCCTCGGCGCTCGGCGGCGTGGCGCTGCGCGTGACGTGGAACCGCGACCTCGCGCAGCGCCCCATCCTCACCGCCGTCCACGCCGACGGCGTGATCCCCGAAGTCCTCTTCGGCGTCACCGCCGCGGTCACCCTGTGGCGGGAGGTGCTGCGCTCCGGTGACACGGTCGTCCGGCACCTGGAGCGCCACGAACCCGGCCGCGTACTCCACGGCCTGTATGAGGGCACCCAGACCAACCTGGGCCGGAGGGTCCCCCTCGCGGAGCATGCGACGACCGCGGGCATCGCGGAGAGCCTGGACCCCGACGGGCCCGGCGACACCATCAGCACCGGCATCCGCATGCTGACCTGCCAGTACATCCCCAACATCCGGCCGAACAAGAAGTTCCGCCACTCCGACTTGGGCCGATCTGACTGGCAAGACGACGGAATCCGCGACCTGTTTATGAGCCTCGACGAGACGTTCACCTCGTGGATGCGGGACGTCCGGCTCGCCAAGGCCCGCCTTGTCGCCCCCAACGGCTTCCTGAACAGCGAGGGCCCCGGCGAGGGAGTCTCCTTCGACGACGACAAGGAGATCTGGACCCCCATCAACGCCAGCCCCACCAGCGGCGAAGGGCTCACCCTGGTGCAGTTCGCCATCCGGGTTGCCGAGCACGAGCAAACCTGGAAGGCCCTCTCCCGCAAGGCTGTCGAGTCCTGCGGGTACGCTGCTCAGTCCTTCGGGCTCGGCGATCGCACCGCCGTGACCGCAACCGAAGTGGTCGCGGAGGAACGCCGTTCGATGATCACCCGAGGGCAGAAGGGCGGGTACTGGAAGCCCGGCTACAGCGACATCGCAGAGGCCGCGCTCCAGCTCGACCGCGCCCTAGGGTTCTCCACCGTCGAGGTGGAGCGGCCCCGGATCGAGTTCGGTGACTCCGTCTCCGAGGACCCGAAGGCCGAGGCCGAGACGCTGGAACTCCTCGCCCGGGCGCAGGCCGTGTCGACGGAGATGAAGGTCCGGATCAAGTGGCCGGACTGGGACGACACCGCAGTCCGCAGCGAGACCGAGCGGATCCTGAAGGAGACCGGACAGCTCGTCTCCGACCCGACGCTGACCGGCGCCGAGTAGGGGGCCCCATGCCCGTCTCGCCCGCGATGGCCGAAGACCTCGCCGCCGCCATCGCGAAGCTGTACACGGATGCCGAGCTGGCGCTCCTCGACAAGCTCCGCTCGGCGCTGCTCCAGGGGATCGACAGCCCGCTGTGGGCGGAGATCAAGCTCCGCTCCATCGGCGACCTGCGGTCCGCGGTCGAGGAGGTCACCACCGCCCTCCAGCAGGACGCCAACGGGGCCGTCGGGCGGGCGCTCGCCGAGGCGTACGGCCGCGGCCGGCAAGCTGCCGTCGCCGAGCTGGGTGCACTGGACATCGGCCGGGAGCTTCAGGCTCGCCGTGTACTGCCGGGCGCGCCTGCGGTGGACCGGCTGGCGGCCTCGTACGCCGAGGACGCCCGCCCGGTGTACCAGCGGATCACCCGCGTGGTACTCGACACGTACCGGTCAGTCGTCACGCGAGCGTCCACCTCGGTGCTCCTCGGCGGCCTCACCCGCCGCCAGGCTTCCCAGCGCGCGCTCGATACCTTCGCGCAGCGCGGCGTGACCGGGTTCGTCGACTCCTCCGGCCGAGCCTGGGAGCTTGCTGCCTATGCCGAGATGGCCGTACGGTCCGTCACCGCGCGTGCCGCGGTCGAGGGCCACATCGACGCCCTCGCGGAGATCGGCATCGGGTTGGTGATCGTGTCAGACGCTCCCCTGGAGTGCCCGCGGTGCGCCCCCTGGGAGGGCGAGGTGCTGAGCCTGGGTCCCGGCAGCGGGCCGCGCACCATCCGCGCGGAGCGCGCGATTCAGCCATCCGGGCTACGGGCCGCGCTCCGGCCGCCGGAGACGATCGCCGTCCACGTCGCCGGCAGCCTGCTGGAGGCCCGCGCGAGCGGCTTGTTCCACCCGAATTGCAGGCACTCCCTGGCCGCGTACCTGCCCGGCGTCACGACCCGGCCGCCCCACCATCCCACCCCCGGCACCAGCTACGAGGACACGCAACAACAGCGGGAGATCGAGCGGACGATCCGTGCGTGGAAGCGCCGGGCCGTCGCTGCGACCGACGACAAGGCGCGGACCCGCGCGAACTCCTACGTACGGAAGTGGCAGGCCGAGCAGCGTGCCCACGTGGCCGCGCACCCGGACCTGCGCCGCAAGCCGCAGCGTGAGCAGATCGGCTCCGCGCGCTAGCTCTCTATGCCGTGGTCCCGCTTGTACTGCGCGATCTCCTCAGGGGTGCAGCCCTGGCAGTAGGGCTCCCCCGAAGGTCGCTTGACGCTTGTGCCGCCCCACGGTGACCGCACCAGGAAGTTCTGGACCATCGGTCCGGCACACCGCGGGCACTCGCCGCTTACACGCTCAGTCGTTGTCATGCGGCGACCGTAACCCCCAGCCCGCCAGGAGCGGGCCGACTTCGCCCCAGGAGGGCACCATGACCCGCCGCACCCTCGCCCGCCATGGCCACCGTCTCGACGGCGCCGGCTGGAACCACCCCTACGCCGACCCTTTCGTCTGCTACGCCGACGGCGGGGACGGCGGCGGCTCCGGATCCGACGACCCCGCCAACGGCGCCACGCCCATCACACCGCCCGCGGCCCCGGCCACCCCACCGGCCCCAGCGACCGAGGGGGACGTCAAGTCCCTCCCCGACTGGGCCCAGAAGGCACTGGCGGACGCCCGCTCCGAGGCCGCGAAGTCCCGCACCACGGCCAAGGCGAACGCCGCCGACCAAGCCCGCCAGCAGCTCGCGCAGGAGATCGGCAAGGCCCTCGGCCTGGTCAAGGACAACGCCCCCGCGGACCCCGCGCAGCTCACCCGCACCATCGGCGAACAGACCAGCCGGATCACCGACCTGGAGACGACCGCCCGCACCCAGACCATCGAGCTGGCCGCCTACAAGGCCGCCGCCAAGCACGGCGCCGACCCGGCCGCACTCCTCGACTCCCGCACCTTCCTCACCTCGGTCAACGGGCTGGACCCCAACGCCGACGACTTCACCACCAAGCTCGACGACGCCATCAAGGCGGCCATCGAACAGAACCAGCAGCTCCGCACGGGCCAGGCGCCGCGGCGGGGCGGGGGCGACTTCAACGGAGGGCCCGGCGCCACTCCGCAACGCCCCACCTCCCTCGGACAAGCCATCAGCCGCGCCATGACCGGCTGACCCCCAACTAGGAGCACCCCATGCCCGTGACCCTCGCCCAGGCGCAGGTCAACACGCAGTCCGACGTGGACTACGCCGTCATCGACAACCTGCGCCGCTACTCGTGGCTGCTCGACCAGATGGTCTTCGACGACACCGCCACCCCCGGGACCGGCGGCTCGTCGCTCACCTACTCGTACACGCGCCTCAGCGCGGCCCGCAGCGCCGCGTTCCGCGCGATCAACAGCGAGTACACCCCGTCCCAGGCCACCCGCCAGCGGTACTCCGTCGACCTCAAGCCCCTCGGCGGCACCTTCCAGGTCGACCGCGTCATCTCGCACCTCGGCCAGCGCACCACCGACGAGGTCGCCTTCCAGATGCAGGAGCTGCTGACCGCCACCCGCATCCGCTTCCAAGACGAGCTGATCAACGGTGACGTCGCGGTCGACGCCAACGGCTTCGACGGCCTGGACAAGGCCCTCGCCGGGACCGCCACCGAGTACCTGCCGCTGAACAACGGCGTCTCCACCGGCTACGTCAACTGGACTCCGACCGCGATCAACTCGCAGGCCCTCGCGATGGCGCAGCTCGACGTCGTCGACGACTGGCTGTCCGGGCTCGTCCCGTCCAAGACCGGGGGCGGCAGCACGCCCGGCGCGCTGCCGCCCGGCCGCAAGGCCATCCTCGGCAACACGAAGAGCGTCACCCGTCTCCGCGCGCTGGCGCGCTGGGCCGGGATCTACTCGGAGGAGAAGGACGACGTCGGCCGCAAGGTCCAGATGTACGGAGACTGGGTCCTCGTCGACATCGGCGACAACGCCACCGGGGCCAGCCCGATCATCCCCATCGAGACCCGGGACCCCGACGGAGCGGGCGCGGGCACCAACATCACCGGCCTCACCGACATCTACGCGGTGACCTTCGGCCTCGACTCGTTCCACGCGGCGTCCCCGATGGGCGTGCCGCTCGTCCAGACGTGGCTGCCGGACTTCACCACGGCCAAGGCCGTCAAGGACGGCGAAGTCGAGATGGGGCCGGCCGCGTGCGTCCTGAAGAACACCAAGAGCGCGGGCGTGCTGCGCAACGTCAAGGTCCAGTGAGGGAGGGCGTGATGGAGTACGAGATCACCACCCCCGTCGCCGGATTCCGGGGCGAGGTCGCGGGTGTCACCTTCACCGACGAGCGCGGGCGCACCAGCGACCCGGGCGCGGTGGCCTACTTCCGACGGCACGGCTACGGCGTCGACGAGGCCGCCGGCGAGCAGCCCGAGAGGCTGGAGCGCCCGGCGAAGTCGGCGTCCAAGGCGGATTGGGCGGCCTACGCGGTTGCCCAGGGCATGGTGCAGGCGGACGCCGAGGCCATGACCCGCGACGACCTGGCGGCGAAGTACGCCGAGGGAGGTAGCGGCAATGCCGGTGGTCAGTGACTTCGGGATGAGCGCGTTCGTGCGGCAGACGAAGGCGCAGGATCTGACGGTGGTGTCGGACCCGCTGGACTGGCGCCGCGGTGTGCACCTGGAGTCCGGTACTGCGGCGGGCATGGCCGACAAGGTGTTCCACGACCGCCGGACCCTGGCCGCTTCGGCGACGGAGGATCTGGACCTGGCGGGGACGCTGCTCGATGCCTTCGGGGCGGCGATCACCTTCGTGAAGGTGAAGGGGATCTTCGTCAGCGCGGCCTCGGCCAACGCGAACAACGTCGTCGTCGGGAACGCGACCGTGAACGCGTGGTCCACCTTCCTCGGCGCGACCGGCACGCTCACGCTGCGCCCCGGCGCGACCGTGGGCGTGATGGCCGGCGCGACGGACGCGACTGCCTACGCCGTGACGGCGGGCACTGCGGACTTGCTGAAGGTCGCCAACAGCGCGGCCGGCAGCAGCGTCACGTACGACATCGTCATCATCGGCACCAGCGCGTAGGAGGTGGCCATGGCCAGGGTGTACGCCACGGCCACCGACTACCAGTCGTACACGGGGCAGACGCCGCCTGAGGACATCGCGAGCCGTCTCGCGCGCGCGTCCGTGTTCCTGGACAGCAGGGTGTTCCGGCTGTGCTGGTACGACGCCGACCCGACGACCGGGCTCCCGACGCACCCCCTCGTCGTGGCCGCCTTCCGCGACGCGCTGTGCGCACAGGTGGAGTGGGGCGAGGAGGTCGGGGACACGACCGGCGCGGCCGGCGTCGGCTGGGGCAACGTGGAGATCGGCTCCGTGCGGCTCGGCCGGTCCCTGACCGCGACGTCCGCCGAGGACAGCCCGGGGCGGCAGATCGCCCCGGCTGTCTGGGATCACCTGCGGGCCCCGGACCTCACCCCGGATGTGCTGCTGCTGGGGCTGGTGGTCTCGTGAGAGTCCCCGGCTGGCTACTCCAGCACACGGTCACGGTGTCCCCCTATATAGGGGACAGCGCGTACGGGCCGCAGTACGGGCCGGCGATCACCGTGCGGTGCTTCCTCGACGACCAGACCCGCACGGTCCGGGCAGCGGACGGGCAGGAGGTCACCTCGACGTCGACCTTCTACGCCCAGATCGACACCGTGTGCCCGGCGGAGTCCCGCGTGACCCTGCCCTCGGGCCGGCAGACGACCGTCATCGCCGCGCTCCGCAGGGACGGCGGCAAGCTCCCGGTGCCGTCCCATCTGGAAGTCCAACTGCTCTAGGAGGTGCGCGATGCCGCAGTACACCCGCTTCCGGCCGGGTGATGCCCGCCGCCAGTGGACGTCGCGCGGGCGCCGGCTCGCGAGCGAGGGGGTGGAACGCGGACTGGAGCACGTCCTAGGCGAGGCCAGGAAGTTGGTGCCGCTCGACGAGGGCACCTTGGAGCGCTCCGGCCGGGTCAACATGATCTCCGAGCTGGACGGGATGATCACCTTCGATACCGTCTACGCGGTCCGCCAGCACGAAGAACTGACGTGGAAGCATGCGCCCGGTCGCAGCGCGAAGTACCTGGAAATCCCGATGAATCGCGAGCGGACTGTGGTGCTGCGGCTCATGCAGGTGTCGCTGCGGAGGTGGCTACGTGGCTGATCTCCTCGACGGCATCGCGCAGCACCTCGGGCAGCGCGGCATCGTCCAGTACGACCCGACCGGCGTCACGGGCAACTGCTTCCTTGAGTCCATGCCGAGCGCGCCGGACACCGTGGTCGTGCTGACGCTGTACGACGACGGCACCGAGCCCGACTCGCTGCTGCCGTACGACGAGCCCCGCATGCAGGTGCGCGCCCGCGGCGGGCGCGACCCGCGCGTGTCCCGCGTCCTGTGCTCGCGGATCCGGTCGGAGCTGCACGGCCTGGGCCCGGTCGTCCTGCCGGACGGCACGACGCTGATCCTGGCCGTCGCCCTCTCGGGCGCCCCCGGCTCGCTCGGCGTCGACGCCAACCAGAGGCACGAGCACGTGGCGAACTTCCGCCTGGAGATCCGCAACCCGACGGCGCACCGTCCCTGACCCCTTCCATACTTCAGCCCGCCGCCGACCGGCGCCCGGGCTCTTCGTCATGCCACGGAGGAGACATGGCACCGACCAAGTACAACGCGCGGGACTGCCGCTTCG